>DAORDK010000073.1:0-15635 GCA_035345935.1 Rhodocyclaceae bacterium
TGATCCCTTTGACCGCTCGGGAACCCCTCCGAGAGAACCCGCGATTATCCAGATGCCGTCAAAACCTGTCAACGGGTTCGCCAAGCGAAATCCAAGCCCCAGGAAAGAAAAAGACCGGCTTTCTAGCCGGTCTTTTTCGCGAGGGAAAGCGCTTACTTCTGCGACAGGACCCAAGCGGCCAGTTTCTTGGCTTCGTCATCGGTCACGTTGTTCGGCGGCATCGGAACTTCGCCCCAGGAACCCTTGCCACCGGCCTTGATCTTGGCGGCCAGAGCAGCGGGAGCCTTCGCATCGCCCTTGTACTTGGCGGCAACGTCCTTGTACGCGGGGCCGACGATCTTCTTGTCAATCGCATGGCAGGACATGCAGTTCTTGGCCTTGGCCAGAGCTTCGTCGGCCTGGACCTGACCGGCCATGGCAACGCCGGCGGCCATGATCGCAACAACAATCGCTTTCATCGTTTCACTCCATCTGTCGGTTGAAAAACGCCGTCGATGATAAGCCCTTTCGGCACCACGGGAAAGCGCGGCGATCGGCTGTAAGAACGGCGATACCGCTTTAACGCGCGAAGGAGGCGCCCGTTGACGCGGTCACCCCCGGTATCCCAAGAAAACCTTCGCCAGAAGCGGCTCAGCGCCGGCGCTGAATCTGGCCCACGTCCCGTACGGCGCCCTTGTCGGCGGAAGTTGCCATTAAGGCGTAGGCCTGGAGCGCTGCCGAAACGACTCGCTCACGCTTGACCGGCTTCCAGGCCGCTTCCCCGCGGGCTTCCATGGCCTTTTTTCGATTGCCCAGTTCGGCCTCGGAAATGGCCAAATGAATGCGCCTTGCCGGAATATCGATTTCGATCTTGTCACCGTTTTCGATGAGACCGATGGCGCCACCGTCTGCCGCTTCGGGCGAGGCATGGCCGATGGAAAGACCCGAGGTCCCTCCGGAGAAGCGCCCGTCGGTGAGCAGTGCGCAATCCTTACCCAGACCGCGCGATTTCAGGTAAGAGGTCGGATAGAGCATCTCCTGCATGCCGGGGCCGCCTTTCGGTCCTTCGTAACGAATGACCACCACGTCGCCGGCAACCACCTCTCCTCCTAGAATGCCTTCGACAGCGGCATCCTGGCTCTCATATACACGGGCCGTTCCATTGAACTTCCAGATGGACTCATCCACGCCGGCGGTCTTGACGATGCAGCCGTCAATCGCGATGTTGCCGTGGAGTACGGCCAGGCCGCCTTCCCGGGAATAGGCATTGGCGGCGTTGCGGATGCAGCCGTGGGTACGATCGAGATCCAACTCGTTGTAGCGGCGATCCTGGGAGAAAGCTTCCTGGGTCGGCACACCGCCAGGAGCGGCCTTGTAGAAATCATGGATCTTCAGGTCGTGTTCGCGCACGACATCCCAGCGGTCGATGGCCTGGCCGAGGGTCGCGGTGTGCACGGTCGGCACATCCCGGTGGATGAGACCGGCCCGATCGAGTTCGCCGAGGATACCCATGATGCCCCCGGCCCGATGGACATCCTCGATGTGATAATCCTGAGTGGCCGGTGCCACCTTGCACAGGCAGGGTACCTTGCGGGAGATGGCATCGATGTCGCTCATCGTGAAATCAACGCCGGCTTCCTGGGCAGCGGCCAGAATGTGCAGGACGGTGTTGGTGGAACCGCCCATGGCCACGTCGAGGGCCATGGCGTTCTCAAATGCGGCCTTGCTCGCGATGGCCCGGGGCAGCACGGAAATGTCATTCTGCTCGTAGTGGCGCTTACATAGCTCGACGACAGTACGCCCGGCACGCAGAAAGAGCTCCTTGCGGTCAGCATGGGTGGCGACAATGGTGCCGTTGCCGGGCAGCGAGAGCCCCAAGGCTTCGGTCAAACAGTTCATTGAATTCGCCGTGAACATCCCGGAGCAGGATCCGCAGGTGGGACAAGCGGAGCGTTCAAAGCTCTCGACCTCGGCATCGGAGACGTTCTGGTCGCCAGCCTTGATCATGGCATCGATGAGATCTACGGCGATGATCTTGCCCGCCCACTTCACCTTGCCGGCCTCCATGGGGCCGCCGGAGACGAAGACCGCCGGGACGTTGAGACGCATGGCCGCCATCAGCATTCCCGGAGTGATTTTGTCGCAGTTCGAGATGCACACCATGGCGTCGGCGCAGTGGGCATTGACCATGTATTCGACGGAATCGGCGATCAGGTCGCGGGAGGGCAGGCTATAGAGCATGCCCCCGTGGCCCATGGCAATACCGTCGTCGATGGCGACGGTATTGAACTCCTTGGCGATACCTCCCGCCGCTTCGATCTCCCGCGCCACCAGTTGGCCCAGATCCTTGAGATGGACATGGCCCGGAACGAATTGAGTGAAGGAATTGACCACCGCAATGATCGGCTTGCCGAAGTCGCCGTCCTTCATGCCGGTGGCTCGCCAGAGGGCGCGGGCGCCGGCCATGTTGCGGCCGTGGGTGGAAGTGCGGGAACGATATTGGGGCATGACGGACTCCGTACAAAGCCGCGCATGGCGGCAACAACTATAATCGATCAATTCTAGCCGAATCCCCTGCCCCCATGCTTCTGCATCCTCAGTTCGACCCCGTGGCGTTTTCGCTGGGCCCCCTTGCCGTGCGCTGGTACGGCCTGATGTACCTGGTGGCTTTCGCACAATTTTTTTTCCTCGGCCGCCAGCGCATCGTGACCCGGCCGGGGGCCGGCTGGACGATCGAACAACTCGACGACCTGCTCTTCTATGGCGTGCTGGGTGTCATTCTTGGCGGCCGTCTCGGCCAAATCCTGCTCTACGAACCGGCCTACTATTTTTCCAATCCCCTCGAGATGATCGCAGTCTGGAAAGGGGGAATGAGCTTTCACGGGGGGTTTCTCGGCGTTCTTGCCGCCATGGCGCTTTGGGCGAGAAAGCACGGCAAGGCCTGGCTGGGAGTCACCGATTTCATCGCCCCCTTGGTTCCCCTTGGCCTGGCGGCCGGCCGCCTTGGCAATTTCATCAATGGGGAACTCTGGGGAAGGGCAGCCGATCCTGCCCTCCCCTGGGCCATGATTTTCCCTCAGGCGGGCGACGCCCTTCCGCGGCACCCGTCCCAAATCTACCACCTGGGTCTTGAAGGACTCGCCCTGTTCGCCATCCTTTGGCTGTATTCGTCCCGCGTTCGGCCGGCAGGTGCGGTTTCCGGCGCGTTCCTGGCGGGCTACGGGAGTTTTCGATTTATCACCGAGTATTTCCGCGAACCCGACGCGGGGATTTTTGGTCTTTCCTATACCGTCAGCATGGGCCAGTGGCTCTCGCTGCCCATGATCGTGGCGGGTGTTTGGCTCATTTTCGCCGCCTATCGGTCCCGCAACACCTGATTGGAAAAGATCACTTCGCTTGTATAATTATGAATTACTACAACACGAAGGCCTCCCTACCATGACTCGTCCCTTCAAGATTCTCGGCATCCAGCAGATCGCCATCGGCGGCCCGTCGAAGGACCGGCTAAGGACCCTCTGGGTCGACCTCTTCGGCCTCGAGGTCACCGGCAACTTCGTCAGCGAGCGCGAGAACGTCGATGAAGACATCTGCGCCCTGGGCAGCGGCCCCTTCAAGGTCGAAGTGGACCTGATGCAGCCCCTGGACCCGGAAAAAAAACCGGCTGTCCACGCGACTCCACTGAACCACGTCGGAATTTGGGTCGATGACCTTCCGAAGGCCGTCGAATGGCTCGCGGATCATGGCGTGCGTTTCGCTCCCGGGGGTATACGCAGGGGTGCCGCGGGATTCGATATCTGCTTCCTGCATCCCAAGGGGAACGAAGAGTTCCCGATCGGTGGCGAAGGGGTCCTCATCGAACTGGTTCAAGCGCCGCCCGCCGTGGTACAGGCCTTTGCCCAACTCGCCACCCAATGAACATCCCCGATTCCGATCTGGAACAATCCCGGGCCTTCCTGGCTCCCACCCTGGAGGCCACCGCCGCGATCCTGCCCTTGCTCGCTCGGCCACCACACCCGCCGCGCTTTCCGCATAAGGAGGCTGAAATTTGGCGATCCTGTTGGATCGCCCTGCAGTCGGCCTGGCTAGATCGCCACGGCCGTGGCTTCGCGGCCATCCGCCCGGCGGTATTTGCCCTTTGTGGAGCCGCATTGGCACTCAAGGACAATGATTGTCTGGCCCTCGGCGAGGCGCTGGCGAGCGCGACCGACCGCCTCGATGAACCCGAGGGTCTCGCCAACCCACGTCTGGCCACCGCAATCACGGCCACCATCGAATGCTTCTCGGACCACGGATCACTGGAGAATGCGGCCTTCCCGGAGCGCGCCCGCCATTTTTCTGCACGGCTGGGCCGCATTGCCGCGGAGAGAAGGGCACCTGCGCGCTCCCCTGTCCTCGACCGGCTCTTCGCCGAGGAAGGCAGGGAGTGCCTGGAAAGGATGCGTGCCGCCACCGGAGCTTTACCGCCCGACGCTTTCGCCCTCAAGCGGGCGGCAAGCGATCTTGCAAGGGTTGCTGAAGCGCTGGATCTCGGGGAGATCGCCCTGGTTTCCGGACGTCTGGTGCGCCGCCTGACCCTGCGTGCCGGAGAAGGGGTCGATCTCGAAGCGCCGGAAACCCGAGAGCCGGTGTTGGCCCTCATCGCGGAACTGGACGCCCTCGTCTCCTGCTTATAAGGGGTGAAAGACACCCAGGATCAAGCGCCGGCCGTCTCCCAGGTCGGCCACCTGGGCCCGGATTTCCACCGGGCGTTCAACCCCGTCGCCGCGCAGAATAGGCACCGATGCTGGCGCCTTGAGCTCACCGGAAACCGTTTGCTGGAAGGCTCGACTGCACCGTTCCGCCTCCCGCGGTGGATGGAGCTGGCGCTGATGCCGCCCGATCAAGCGGGTACGGGGAATCCCGAACAGCAACTCAGCCTGTCGATTGGCATCGAGCACGATGCCGGTATCGCCGTCAGCCAGGAGCATCGCCTCCCGGGAGGCGTCGAACACAGCCCGCAGGCGTTCGCTGGCCGTCCTCGCCTGCCGCCGGGCCTCCGATGCCTCGTACTCGACCAGGGCCAGGGTCACAAGATTGGCGATCGCCTGGGCAAAAACCCGGTGCATGGTGCTCCAAGGTTGCCGCCCCCCGACCTGTTCGAGGCAAAAGACTCCCTGCAACTCGCCGCGGATGTGGATTGGAGTCGCCAAAATGGCTGAAATGTTATGCTGCGGAAGGTAATCCGCAGCGAATTCGCTGGTTGCCGGATGCAGATAGGGAGCGTCCGCAACAATGGCGCCTTCCCCATCTAGGGCGGCGAAGAATCCCGGATACTGGCTTGCGCCCAGACTGGCCCCGCTGCTGTGGCGCCGGGATTGACGCTCGAAGAGTTCCAGGCAACGCAACTCTTGCCGATCATCGGTCAGCGCCCAGACTGCGACGCGCTCGACTCCGGTCGCCGCCGCCGTCGATTCGGTAAGGATACTGAGCGCCATTTCCAGGGAGGCTTCCTTGAAATAGCTCCCACGTGAAAGACGCGCAAAGCCCTCCTGCATGTCGGCGGGCGAAGCGAGGACGATCTGTTCGCCCATATTCATCATGACCACTTTCGCAACTTCCAGGGCAACGCGCCCCAATCAATGACAGTTGCGATTCTAGGGCGCTGCCTGCGGAAACGCTGTGAAATGCGCCACACTAACTAAAGTAATAGATCGGGCCAGGCTGACACCCGGCCCGACTCTGGCCCATTGCGCGGCGGCTACCCTCACCGCCTGCAAATTGCCTCAGCGACCGCTCAAGGCGGCGATACGCTCTTCGAGGGAAGGATGGCTCGCGAACAAGGAAGAAATGCTCTTGCCGCCAGCGATGCCAGAGGTCGCCATGCCCTGGGGCAAAGGCTCGGAGTGCAGGCCGCCGAGGCGGCGCAGCGCATCGATCATGGGGCGCGGAGTGCCGAGTAGTCCGGCGGCGCCGGCGTCGGCCCGGAATTCGCGCTGGCGCGAGAAGTACATGACGATCATGCTGGCCAGGATACCGAAGACCAGTTCGCACACCATGCTGGTCACCATGTAACCGATGCCCGGTCCGCTGCTTTCCTCGCCTTTGCGCAGAAAGGAATCGACGGCGTACCCGATGACGCGGGAAATGAAGACCACGAAGGTATTCACGACGCCCTGGATCAGAGTCAGGGTGACCATGTCGCCGTTCGCGATATGGGCTACCTCGTGGGCCAGCACCGCTTCGACCTCCTCGCGGCTCATGCCCTGCAAGAGGCCTGTGGAGACAGCCACCAGGGAACTGTTCTTGCTGGCTCCGGTCGCAAAGGCGTTCGGCTCGCCTTCATAGACGGCGACCTCCGGCATCGGCAGCCCCGCTTTCTGGGCGAGCCTCCCGACGGTTTCCATCAGCCACAGTTCGGTCGAATTGCGCGGCGTCTCGATCACCTGGGCGCCGGTGCTCCACTTGGCCATCGGCTTGGACATCCAGAGCGAAATGAAGGCACCGCCGAAACCGATCACCCCGGCAAAGACGAGCAGCATGCCAAGATTGAGGCCATTGGCGGTGAGGAAGCGGTTGACGCCCAGAAGGCTGGTGACCAGCCCGAGGACGAGCATGACCGCCAGGTTGGTAAGGAGGAATAGAACGACACGTTTCATGAGAGTCTCCTGCTGGAGGGGGAACGACACGGCGAGGAGTTTACTCCGGGAAGACACTGCGGATAAATCGGATTAAACTTTAGATACACTTCGAAAACATCGAACTCCGTGACTTCCCTCAACTTCAAGCACCTCCACTACTTCTGGAGCGCGGCTCAGGAAGGCAGCATCACCCGGGCTGCCGAACGCCTGGGCGTGGCAGTCCAGACGGTCAGCGGCCAGATCGCGGTGCTGGAGCGTAGTCTCGGCCGCGCACTCTTCGTCGCTCAGGGCCGCGGCCTCGCCCTCACCGAAGCCGGCCGGACGGCCCTGGCCTACGCTGACCGGATCTTCCAGCTCGGCGACCAATTGGTCGACGACTTGGCCCAGCCGGACCAGGGCGACAGACAGCGACTGGTGGTGGGAATCTCCGACGGTTTGCCCAAATTGGTGGCCCACCGACTCCTCGCCGAAATCCAGGCTGCTCCGGCCCGCCTGCGCCTGGTTTGCCATGAGGGCGAATTCGAAGATCTCCTCGCCGACCTGGCCGTCCATCGCCTGGACGTGGTCCTCACCGACCGGCCCGCGACCGGGGGAGGAAATCTTAGGCTGATCAGCCGCCCCCTGGGCGAACTGGCGGTAGGCTTCTACGCCGTTCCCTCCCTCGCAGAGCGCCTACGACCGGATTTTCCGCGTAGTCTCGCCGGCGCCCCCGTCCTGCTGCCCACCCGGCACAACCGGTTGCGCGACCAGATCGACCGCTGGCTGGAGGAAACGGGAATCAGGCCCGACATCATCGGCGAGTTCGAGGACAGCGCCCTGCTACAGACCTTCGGCCGCTCCGGTCTTGGCCTCTTCCCCGCTCCCCTTGAGCTGGCCGAAGCGGTCGAACGCGAGCTGGGAGCGTTTCCGGTCGGCCCCCTGGGCGGAGTCTGCGAGCAGATTTTCGCCATCGCCAACGCCCGAAGGATCGCCCATCCCGCAGTGGAAGCCCTTTGTGCAGTGCGACTGGGGTCTGCTCCATCGCTAGCGTTATAATTGCCGACCCCCAATCGCTGCACTGCACAATGACACTCAAACTCCGCATCCTGGCCATCCTCGGCCTCCTCGCCGCCCTCGTCTCCCCCCTTCGCGCCCAACAGCTTCCCATTCCGCCCGCCCTGGCAGCAAAATCCTGGTTGCTCCTGGAGATGGGTTCCGGCCAGGTGCTCGCTACCGAAAAGCCTGACGAGCGTATCGAACCGGCATCGCTGACCAAGCTGATGACGGCCTATCTGACGTTTACGGCGCTCAAGCAAAAGACCCTCGCCCTGGATCAGGCCGTCAATGTATCCAAGCAGGCCTGGCAGACCGGCGGATCGAAGATGTTCATCCGGGTCGACACCCAAGTGCCGGTGGAAGACCTGATCAAGGGCATGATCGTCCAATCCGGCAACGACGCCTGCATCGCCCTGGCCGAAGCCATCGCCGGCAGCGAGGACAATTTCGCCCAGATGATGAACCGTGAGGCCCAACGCCTGGGGATGAAGAGTTCCAGCTTCCGGAATTCGACCGGCCTGCCCGATCCGCAACATTTCACCACCGCCCGCGACCTTTCGCTGCTCGCCTCGGCGTTGATCCGCGATTTCCCCGCCGAGTACGGCAAGTACTACTCGATGAAGGAATTTCGCTACAACAACATCACGCAACCCAACCGCAATCGCCTCCTCTGGCTAGACCCCACGGTGGACGGCGTCAAAACCGGCCATACCGAGGGCGCAGGCTACTGCCTGATTTCTTCCGCCAAGCGCGACTCGCGCCGCCTGCTCTCGGTGGTCCTCGGCACCGCCAACGATGCCACCCGCGCCAGCGAGTCCCTCAAGCTGCTGAACTGGGGATTCCAGTTCTACGAAGCGGTGCGCCTGTACGCCAAGGACCAGGCCTTGTCCACGCCGCGTGTCTGGAAGGGCACTGCAGCGACGGTGAAAGTCGGCTTCCCCGAGGATTTCATTCTTGCCGTCCCCAAGGGCTATGCCAATCGGATCGAGGCCCAGTTCGTTTCCCAACAGCCCATGATGGCGCCGGTGCAGCAGGGTCAGAAGGTGGGCACCATGAAGGTCGCCGTCGACGGCAAACCTTACGGTGAGTTCCCGGTTCTAGCCTTGGAAACCGTTCCGGTGGCCGGCATTTTCGGCCGCATGGTCGATTCGGTGCGCCTCTGGTTCAACTGATGTCCGCCACGGTCGCCGATCCGGTCTATCTCGACGGGGTCTTTCTGCCCCTCGCCGAAGCCAGGATTTCGCCCCTGGACCGCGGCTTCCTGTTCGGCGACGGTGCCTACGAAGTCATTCCGGTCTATTCGCGGCGGCCGTTTCGGCTAGGGCAGCACCTTGCGCGCCTCGGCGCCACTCTGGAGGCGATCCGGCTTCCCGACCCCTACCCGGAGTCCCGCTGGACGTCGCTGGTGGAAACCTTGATTTCGGGAGCGCCCTGGGACGACCAGGCGATCTATCTCCAGGTGACCCGCGGCGCCGACGACAAGCGGGACCATCCCTTCCCGCCGGCTTCGGTGCCGGCGACCGTCTTCGGCTTTGCCTCCCCCCTGGTCACCGCCCCCGCGAGCCTGCGCGAACAGGGCGTTGCCGCCATCACCGTTACCGACCTCCGCTGGGGCCGTTGCGACCTCAAGGTCACTGCGGTACTGGCCAATGTCCTCGCCCGCCAGCAGGCGGTCGACGCCGGTTGCGCAGAAGCCATCTTCCTACGCAACGGCTGGCTCACCGAAGGGACCGCGTCCAACATCTTCATCGCCCGCGACGGCGTCGTCCTCGCACCGCCCAAGGGCCCGCTGATCCTGCCCGGCGTGACCTACGACGTCGTTCTCGAACTTGCCGATGCCCGCGGGCTTCATGCCGAGCTGCGCCCCATTGCGGAAAGCGAATTGCGCGCCGCCGACGAGGTGTTGATGACCTCGTCGACCAAGGAAATCCTGCCCATCACCCGCCTTGACGGCCAACCGGTGGGAACCGGGCGCCCAGGCCCGATCGGACTGGCACTCGGCGAGTGGTACCAGGACTACAAACAATCCGTCATGCGTAGCGGCTGAGGCACCGTGTCCGAAAAGGAAAGTCTCTTCGAATTCCCTTGTGCCTTCCCCCTCAAGATCATGGGCAGGGCCGCAGACAACCTCGCCCCTGCGGTGCTGGAAATCGTCGCCCGCCACGCCCCCGGTTTCGATGCAGCCACGATGGAAATGCGTGCCAGTTCCGGCGGCAAATACGTGAGCCTCACGTGCACGGTCATCGCCACCTCCCGACCCCAGCTCGACGCCCTGTACCGGGAGCTCACCGCGCATCCCCTGGTCAAGGTGGTGCTTTGACCACGCCCGCGGCACTCCGCGCAGCAGCGTTCTTGAGATGAGCATCGTCGTCAGGCGCCTCGGGCTGGCCGACTACGCCACGACCTACGACGCCATGAGGTCGTTCACTGCCGGGCGCGGTCCGGAAACCCCGGACGAGTTGTGGATCGTCGAACACCCCCCGGTCTACACCCTGGGCCAGGCCGGCAAGCCGGAACACATCCTTAGGGATGTGGGAATTCCCGTCGTCCCTATCGACCGGGGTGGTCAGGTGACCTACCACGGCCCCGGCCAAGTGGTCGTCTACCTGCTTCTCGACCTCACCCGCCGCAAGCTCAAGGTGCGCGAATTGGTCAGCGCCATTGAACAAGCCGTGATCGACCTGCTCGGCGATCACGGCGTAACCGCCGAACGCCACGCCGGCGCCCCCGGCGTCTACGTCGGCGAGGCGAAAATTGCCGCCCTGGGTCTACGCATCCGCCACGGCTGCTCGTATCATGGCGTCTCCCTCAATGTGGACATGGACCTCAGTCCCTTCGACGCCATCAACCCCTGTGGCTACCCTGGACTGAAGGTCATCCAGACCAAGGATCTCAACCTGCCGCTCACCGCTCACAAGGCGGGCGAGCAGCTTTGCCAACACTTGCTACAGCAATTGGAGAAGTAAAAATGGCCGAACGCGGCATCAAGCAAAAGGGCGAACAAAAAACCGCCCGCATCCCCATCAAGATCGTCCCCGTGGACGCCCCCCTCAAGAAACCCGATTGGATCCGGGTCAAGGCCGGCAACAGCGCCGGGCGCTTCGGCGAAATCAAGGCCATGCTGCGGGAGCGGAAGCTCCACACCGTCTGCGAAGAAGCCACCTGCCCCAATATCGGCGAATGCTTCGGCCGCGGTACCGCCACCTTCATGATCCTCGGCGACATCTGCACGCGCCGCTGCCCCTTCTGCGACGTTGGCCACGGCCAGCCGCTGCCCCCCAACCCCGACGAACCGCAGCAACTGGCCGAGTCGGTCGCCGCCCTCAAGCTGCGCTATGTGGTCATCACCAGCGTGGACCGGGACGACCTGCGGGATGGCGGAGCACAGCACTTTGTCGATGTCATCCGTGCCGTTCGCTTGGCCTCGCCCTCCACCACCATCGAGACCCTGGTACCCGATTTCCGAGGCCGGATGGACATCGCCCTGGATGTCCTCGGCCAGGCCCTGCCCGACGTGCTCAACCATAATCTGGAAACGGTGCCCCGCCTCTACAAACAGGCCCGCCCCGGCGCCGACTACGCCCATTCGCTGGAATTCCTGAAGCGCTTCAAGGCCCGCTACCCGGGCGTGTCCACCAAGTCCGGTCTCATGGTCGGCCTGGGCGAGACCGACGACGAAATCTTCGGCGTCATGCGCGACCTGCGCGCCCACGACGTGGAAATGCTCACCATCGGTCAATACCTCGCCCCCACAGGCCACCACCTGCCGGTGGAGCGCTACGTCCATCCCGATATCTTCAAGGACTACGAAAGCGAAGCGAAGACCATGGGCTTTTCCGGAGCCGCTTGCGGCCCTATGGTCCGTTCCAGCTATTGGGCGGACCAGCAGGCCCACAGCGCAGGGGTGGGCTAAGAACCGGAAATGAGATAGTCCTGGCGTTGTCGCCCCCTGGTGCCATAGTCAACGGGCAGTCTTCGTCGTCGGGCGTAGCCGGTATCGCTGCCCCTCAAACGTTTCCGCTGCGAAGCCGGATTCGGACGCCGGCGGTCAGTCGATAAACGCGATTCGCCAACATTCGTCCAGGTTCGCGGCGACGCAGGCGATGACATCCGGATCGAGCTTCCCGGCCTGCTCTTCTTCTCGGAGGACGGCCAGGATGCTCTCCGGCGGCAGCGGCCCGCGATAGGGTCGCTGTTGCTCCAACGCCTGGAAGACGTCGGCCACGGCGACGATCCGTGCCTCGAGCGAGAGCTCGTTCTTGCGCAAGTGGTACGGGTAGCCCGAGCCATCCACCCGCTCGTGGTGTTGCGCAGCCCAGAGCGCGACGTCTTCGAGACCGCGGATGTTTTTCAACACGTTGTAGGTGTCGAAGCTGTGCCGCCGAACGATGGCGTATTCCTCGTCGCTGAGCTTGCCGGGCTTTTCGAGATATTCGTCGGGAACGCGGAGCTTGCCGAGATCGTGGAGCAAGCCGGCCAGTTCGAGGAGCTCGCAGCAGCGTTGATCCAGACCCATCTGTTCGCCCAGGAAGCGCGCCAGCCGGGCAACGGCATCCGAGTGCTTGCTGGTAAAGCTGCTCTTGGCATCGACGATGACCGAGAAAATATGGAAGAGCCCGCGCAGTTCCGCGAAGGAAATATAGCCGTCACGCTCATGCTCAAGCCACGAGGCAGCGTAGCCCGCAACCTGGTCCCCCTCCAGGCGAAACCAGAACGCTTCCGATCGGGACAATTCGAGGAAGGCATCGACAAGTTCGGGGTGGAACCAGGTGCCCCGCCTTTCCAGAATGCGCTCACGCGTGTCCGCCACCCCGAGGAGAACGTTGGAGTTGTCCCGTAGACTCGCCAGAGTCAGGATATCCACGCGGTCTGCCAGATAGATGCAGTTGGCGGCCATGCGCTTTACCTCGGGAAGGTCGAGTTCAGCCAGTTCGTTCCAGTGGGTGTGGTGATGGCGGACGATATCGGCAAACCGCACCAGCATTCCGCTCTTGGCGAGGAGCGCAGCCCCGTTTTCGCAGTGGTCGTTTTCATGTTCCCATTCCAGCTGGGCAAGACGGGAATGGATGATGGTCTTCGACACCCCACAGTCATGCAGGATCGCGGCCTGGAACAACTCGTCGAGCCGCGACCCGCTCCAACCCAATCGCTTGGCACATTCCGCCGCAATATAGGCGACGCGCTTGCCGTGATGGATATGGGTGACCCCTACCAGGTCCAAAGCGTCCGAGAGCGAGTAGATGGCCTGATGCAGGCTGATTCTGAAATTTGCCATGGCGGCGCCCACCTCCCCGAGAGCGCATCACGCGCGATTCACGCCGCCATCGTAGGCGCTTTCGAGCCTTGCACCAAGCCCTGGACGAGCCATGCAGGGAGGTCCCTGCATCCGGACCCCGCTGTGCGACGTAATCGGGATATGCCCAGCCACTCTATTGCACTCCATCCATGAGAACCGCTCTATCCCTCTTGCTCTGCCTCTGGATTCCGCTCGCCGCTGCCGCACCCGGCCTGATCCCCTGGCAAGCCTACGGCGACGACGCCTTTACCCGGGCCCGAGCCGAGGGCCGCTTTGTCCTGCTCGAACTCGAGGCGGTGTGGTGCCACTGGTGCCACGTCATGGACGAGCGCACCTGGACCGATCCGGCGGTTGCGGAAGCAGTGGCGCAGCACTACGTGCCCGTGCGTGCCGACCACGATGCACGACCCGACCTCGCCGAGCGCTACCGGGATTACGGCTGGCCGGCGATCATCGTCCTCGACGGCGAGGGAAGAGAGATCGTCAAGCGGGCCGGCTACATTCCGCCGGAGAGCATGGCGCGACTGCTGGCAGCGATCGTCGCCGACCCCTCGCCCGAATCCGCCGCCGCTGCCGAGCCTTCTGCCTGGGCCTCGTCGCCGCTGCTCGACGCAGCCACCCGGGCGGAACTGGAGCGCCGTTGGGTAGAGACCCACGATTTCACCTTAGGCGGCCTCAAGGGCTTCCAGAAGATCGTAGACCGCGATGCCGCCGAGTACGCCCTGCTCAAGGCCGCGACCGGCGATACGAGCGCCGCCCGCATGGCCCGGGACGACCTTGCGGGCGCCCGGCGCCTCCTCGATCCGGTCTGGGGCGGCGTCTACCAGTACTCCACCGGTGGCGACTGGAAACACCCGCATTACGAAAAGCTCGGCTTTATCCAGGCGGACTATCTGCGCCTCTTTGCCCTCGGCTACGCCGCCTTCGGAGACCCTCGCGACCGCGCTGCCATCGCCGCCATCCACACCTACCTGCGGCGTTTCCTGCGGGCTCCCGACGGCGCCTTCTACACCAGCCAGGACGCCGATCTGCGCCCCGGCGAGCACAGCGCCGCCTACTTCGCCCTCGGCGACGCCACGAGGATGAGACGGGGGACTCCCCGCGTCGACCACAATGTCTACGCCCGCGAGAACGGTCTCATCGCCGCCGCCCTGGTCCAGGCCCACGCCGCCACCGGCGACCCGCTCCTGCTGGACGATGCAGCCGCCGCCGTCGAGCGCATGATCGCCACCCGCCGCCTTCCGGAGGGCGGCTACGCCCACGGCGTCAGCGATTCCGCCGGCCCCTACCTGGCCGACAGTCTGGCCATGCTGCGTGCCCTAATTGCTCTCCACGGTGCCACCGGAGAGCGCCGCTGGCTGGCCGAGGCCACCGCTACTGCGGACTTCATTGCCCGGCGTTTTGCCCGCAACGACGCCCCCGGATTCCGCACGGCGGCGCCTTCCGGGCCTCTCGCCCCGGTCGCCACCCTGGAAGAGAACCTCGCCCTGGCACGCGCCGCCAACCTGCTGGCCGGCTACAGCGGCGAGGCCCGCCACCGGGCAATGGCTGAATCGGCCCTACGCTACCTGGCTACCCCGGAAGTCGCCCTGGCGCGTCTTTCCGACCCAGGAATCCTCGTCGCCGCGCGGGAAATGGCCAACGAACCGGCCCACCTCACGGTCGTCGGCGGACGCGACGACCCGGCTGCCCGGCGCCTCTTTTCCGCCGCGGTCCGATGGCCGGTGGTGTACAAACGGGTCGAATGGTGGGACCGCCGCGATGGCCCCCTCGCTAATCCGGACGTCGCCTATCCCGAACTTGCCCGCGCCGCAGCCTACGTTTGTAGCGAAGGGCGATGCTCGCGGCCGCTGTTCAGTCCGGAAGACCTCATTGCCCTCGCCGCCGAAACCCGTCGCACCGCTCCCTGACAAGGAATTGCCCATGCCCAAGACCTGCGCCCCGTGGCTTGCCATCCTGGCCCTGATCGGCCACCTGCTTCTCGTCCCCGTTGCCGCCGGCGAGCTCCAGTCCGTCCCACCCGCGCCCGCGCCCGTCCTGTCCCTCGCCGACCTTCAGGGGCGCCCGCTGGACCTCTCGGCCCTGCGCGGCAAGGTGGTGCTGATCAATTTCTGGGCGACCTACTGCAAGCCTTGTCGCGAAGAGATGCCCTCCCTCGACCGCCTGCGCTCCCGGCTGGGCCCTGGCGGCTTTGAGGTGATTGGCGTGGACGTGGCCGAGGATGCCGACACTGTGCGCCGCTTCCTCGCCACCACCTCCGTCGGTTTCCCCCTCACCCTCGATCCGGAAGGGGCTGTCATGGGCCGCTGGAAGGCGATCGCCCTGCCCACCACCATCGTCGTGGACCGCCGCGGCCGCATCCGCGCCCGGCTGACAGGAGGCGCAGACTGGGAAGATGAGGCGATCATCACCCGTCTGCAAAAACTCATGACGGAACCATGAGCACAAACTTGCATCCAATGGGCGGGCTGGTGCGTAGATGGGGGTACGGAACGCGCACCGCTCGCCGGGGCAGCCAACCGGAAACCACTTGATGTCGGCCTTCGGGCCGAAACTTTACCTCAGGAGAATCGACATGAGCACCAAGAAGACCGCCCTTTCCCTCGCCGTCGGCACCGCCTTCGCCGCCACCGCCCTGTTGGCCCCGGTGGTACACGCCGCCGACAACCCCTTCTCCCTCACCAAACTCGATTCCGGCTACCAGCTGG
>DAORDK010000074.1:0-15548 GCA_035345935.1 Rhodocyclaceae bacterium
TCCGGGTGCGGGCAGACGTGGAAGGGCATGCGGAATGGGAGGGCGGCAGTCCCCCCCGCCGCCGCTTCCGGGGCGAAGAGCACGTGGCGCAGCGTGGTCAGGTCGCCGTCGAAGACCAGCAGGCGGTTGTTGCCGGTATCGCAGACCCAGACGTTGCCGCTCCGGTCGCGGCAGACCCCCACCGGCGAATTGAGGTTGAGCGAAGGCAGGACAGGCCCCGGACGATCTTCCCCCGGACGGGCGGTTGCGCCGAAACGCGCGCAATGGCGAATCTTCGGCCCCAGGCGGTCTCCCATGGAACGCACTCCTCGTGGATGGTGTTGTTTTCGCCGGCGGAGGCTCGCCGGACTTTATTCAAATGCTAGAAGTATTTCCGGCGAACCGCCGGTGGTCAAGGTGTTGGACACGAATTGGCCAAGTCATGACCCGTGGGGCCTGCCTAATCCTTGTCCAGGCCTATGGCTTTCGCCGGTCCAGCCAGCGGAGCAAGGTTTCGAAGAGGGCCACGGGGTCGACCGGTTTGGTGACGAAATCATTCATTCCCGCCGCCAGACAATGGGTCCTGTCTTCGGCGAAAGCATTGGCGGTCATCGCGACGATGGGCAGCGCTCCACATTCGGGAAGCTGGCGAATGCGGACGGTCGCTTCCAGGCCGTCCATGATCGGCATGCGGATGTCCATGAGGATGAGATCGTAGGCCGCGCTGCCGGCTTTCACCACGGCTTCGCTCCCATCGGACGCGCAATCCACCGCCAGATTGAGTTCGGCGAGCATGTCGCAGGCGATCTCCAGATTGACCGGATCGTCCTCCACCAGAAGTATCCGGCGACCGGCGAATTCCTCTTGCAAGCGGCGTTCCGCGTCCGAGCGTTGCGGAACCCCGTCGCTCGCCGGGCTGAGCAGCTTGGCGACCCGAACGGTGAACCAAAATTGACTTCCGACACCTTTCTGGCTCTGCGCGCCGGCGCTTCCGCCCATCAGCTGCGCGTATTTCCTGCTGATCGCCAACCCCAGGCCGGTTCCGCCATGACTGCGGTTCGTCGACGTCTCCGCCTGTTCGAAGGCATTGAAGAGTCGGGGGAGCGCGTCCGCTGGAATGCCTATTCCCGTATCCCGGACCTCGAAACGCAAGAGGGCGGTCTCGCGGTCCTCCTCGGGGCAGCTGAGCGTCAGGGTGATGGACCCGGATTCGGTGAATTTGAGGGCGTTCCCGGCGAAGTTGAGCAGGCATTGCTGAATTCGCGTGGCATCGCCCGAAAGGTCTTCGCGCAGAGGGCAGGACTCCAGAATGAGCTGCAGGCCTTTGCTCTCGGCCCGGGGCTGGATCAGCGCGCCGACGCGGCGGAGGACCTCCGCGGGATCGAAGGGTACGGGATTGAGTTCGATTTTCCCCGCCTCGATCTTGGAGAGTTCCAGCACCGAATCGATCACTCCCAGCAGGTGCTCGCCGGCCGCCTGCAGCTTGGCCATCTGATCCGACTGCTTGGCGTTCAGTCCCCCTTTGCGGATCAAGTGGCCCATGCCGATGATGGCATTCAGGGGGGTGCGGATTTCATGGCTCATATTGGCCAGGAAGGCGCTCTTGGAACGATTGGCGTCCTCGGCCGCCCGGGTCGCATGCTCCAGCGCCTCGGTACGCTCCCGCACCAGGTTTTCGAGGTGATGGCGATGCTGTTCGAGTTCGTCCTTGTCGCGCTTCGCCTCGGTGACGTCCTCATAGATGCCGAGCACCCCGAAAACCTGGCCCTGGGCGTCCTTGAGCGGGACTTTGGAGGTTCGCAACCAGATGGTGCGTCCGTCGGGGGTCGTCGAGGGCTCGTCGTAGGCGAGCTTCGCCTGGCCGCTTGTCATCACCTGCCGGTCGTCGCTGCGATAGAGGTCGGCCTGGGCGGCCCAGCCCATGTCGAAGTCGGTCTTGCCGACCACGGCGTCCGGACTGGGTTGGCCGGCATCGGTGGCGAAGATCGGATTGCAGCCCAGATAGCGGGATTCGGTATCCTTCCAGAAAATCCTCGCCGGCGCGGCGTCGATGACGGTCCGCAGGAGAATTTGCGATTCTGCCAGCGCCTCCGCGGCCTGCTTGCGCTCGGTCACGTCCCGGAATTCCCAGAAGAAGCAGGTGCTGCCGGACATCGAGGCGCGTTTTCCAGAGATCAGATGCTCGCGGGGGACGCCGCGCAGAAGCAAGGTGGCGGGGAAATCCTTGATCACTCCGCGCTCGAGCAGCTCCCCCACGCATGCGGTCCGGACGGTGGGGGCGGCCCAGATACCCAGTGCCAGAGCGGTCTTGCCGGCGGCGTCCTGGCGGGAAATTCCTGTGGCGGCGATCCAGGCGTCGTTGACGTCGAGGATGCGTCCCGACTCGGCATCGGTGAAGGCCATGGCATTGATCGACAGATTGAAGAGCAGCGAATAGTCGATGATGCCTTGCGGGGGCGGGGAGGCTGGATCGGGGGTGAGCTTCTGCGTCATCTCATTCCTCCCCGGTGATTCTTCCCCGCGCCATCAGGTCCGCGTCCGTCAAGTCGTGAAGGGCATCGAGAAAATGGGTTTTAAAACTCCCCGGGCCGGCAGAGCGCTGGCCCGCTTCCTCCCCGGCGACGCCCATGGCGAGCATCGCCTTGACCGCTGCGGCGACCGCATCCGGCAAGACCGCCAGAAAAGCGCCGGTGAGAGCACTCGCCGTACAACCCATGCCCGTGACCCGGGACATCATGGGGTGGCCGTTCGCGATCCGGAAAACCTTGCCCCGCCCGACGATCAGGTCCGTCACTCCACTGACCGAGACGACGCACGACAGTGTCGCGGCCAGGGCCAGGGCGTCGTCGAGGACCGCGCTGCTGGCGAGCCGGCTGTCGACTCCCTTGGTGTCGCCCCTCCCCACAGCCAGGGCCCGGATCTCCGATGCGTTGCCGCGGATCGCGGTGGGCCGGACCGTCTCGACGAAGCGGCGCGCGGTGTCGGTTCGATAGGGCGTGGCGCCGCAGCCGACCGGGTCGAAGACAATGGGAATCCCTAGCGCACGGGCTTTCTCCGCGGCCCTGAACATGGCCTCGACCCAGGGGGGGCTGAGGGTGCCGATATTGACGACCAGGGCGGCGGAGAGGGCCACGACGTCCTCGACCTCCTCGACCGCGTGGGCCATGATGGGCGAGGCGCCGATGGCGAGCAGCGCATTGGCGGTGGTGTTCATCACCACGTAATTGGTGATGTTATGGACCAGCGGCGCTTGGCGCCGTATGGTCGCAATCGCGTTGTCCTGGCTTGGCATGTCGTCCCCTGCACCGGTGCCTCGAAATTCGCGTCGGCTGCTTTTTGAGTTGTGGACGCGAGGAGCTCCCGTCGTTGAAACGACCGCGTCCGTCGCCTGGCGGGCGAGCGGCAGTCCGTTCCGGTCCGGGGACTCCGGAGCGAATGCTACCCGAAGAATTTTATGCGGCAGTGCATTTTTCGCAAGCTCGCGCGCCTTTCCTTTGCGAATCGCAACCCAGCCGCCGAGGTCCAGGAGGCTAAGGGAACTGTCCGGCGTGTAGCGACCCGGGTCGCTCACCCAGGTGCGGGAGCGCGACCGCCAACCGGTGGCGGGCGGGCTACCCCGGGCGGGCTCATTCGTGCAGCGATTTGACGCTTCGGGTGTGCGCCACGTTAAACTGAGCCCGTACCGGCCTACGCTATCGCCCATGCTCGCCTTCCCTTTCCGACCTGTTGCCAGCATTCGCAGCGCGACGCGCATCCAGGTGGCGCTGTTTATGCTCACCCTCTTGCTGGTCGGCATTCTTGGCGGCTGGACCGTCAGCGTCACGCGGATCGAGGGGCCGCTTTACCGCGAGATTGCGACGGGCAGGGCGCTGGTGAGCGATGTCCTGCCGCCGCCGCTCTACATCGTCGAGCCCTATCTCACCGCGCATCGGATCGTCCTGGCCAGGGGTGAGGCACGGGCGCGGCTCGTCGTCCGCTTGCGCGAAGAGCTTGCCGCCTACCGCTCGAAACTGGAGGAATGGAAGCGTCTGCCACTGCCGGCCGATTTGGTAAGGGAACTGTTTGAGGTCAGCGCTCCTCCCGCGCAGCAGTTTGCCGCCCTGGCCGAAAAATTCGTGGGGTTTGTCGAAGCGGGCCGCGAGGAGTCCGCCCGTCGCACCCTGCAGGACATGGAGGCCAGTTTTCTCCTCCATCGCACCAGTGTCGAGCGCGTAGTCGACTTGGCGACGCGGCACACCAACGCCATCGAGCGCGGCGCCGAGCGCAAGCTGGCGATTCAACTCACCCTGATCGCCGTGGTCGCCTGCGCCATTCTCAGCCTGTCGGTACTGCTCAATTTGCGCATCGGTAGGCAGATCGAGGGACGTGTCCGCGAGGCGGTGCGGGTGGCGGAAGAGGTTGCCGCGGGCCAGCTCGACGCGGGGGCCTTGGCCGATCCGGGATGCGACGAGGTGTCGGACATCCTGCGCTCTCTGGAAACGATGCGGTCCGCCATCGCACGCCACGTGGCCGAACTGGATCGGCATCGACAGGAACTGGTCGTGGCCAAGGAGCGGGCGGAGGCCTCGGACCGTCTGAAGGGCGAATTTCTCGCCAACATGTCCCACGAGCTGCGCACGCCGCTCAATGGCGTCTCGGGAATGCTCCACCTGCTTGCCGGGGAGGTCCGGACCGAGTCACAGAAGCATTACGTCGAGGTGGCCGCAGCGTGCGCCGAAAATCTCACGGCCATGATCGACGACATGCTTTTCCTCGCAAGTCTGCGGGCCGGGAAGTCGCGGGAGGCGACTGCGACTTTCGGCATTGCCGATCTGCTGGCAAGGCTCGACTCCAGGTTTCGCGACAAGGCTGCAGCCAAGGGCCTGGATTTCGTATCGGAAATCCCGGCAGGCGGACCCGATCGGATCACGGGTCCGCTCAATTCGTTGTTTCGTGCCCTTTCGGCCCTCGTGGACAATGCCATCAAGTTCACCTTGGCGGGTGAAGTGCGTGTCGCGGTTCACGGCGCCGCGCGCGGCGGCAACGAGTATTGCGTCTTTACGGTCTCCGACACGGGGCCGGGAATTCAGGACGAGCATCTGACAAATCTCTTCCGGGGCCTGGTACAGCACGACGGCAGCAGCACGCGTCGACACGGCGGCCTGGGCCTCGGACTCGCCCTGGTGAAGGCCGTTGCCGATGCGGTGGGCGGGCGCGTCGACTACGTTCCGACCGCGACCGGCGGGGCGGGATTTGTGCTGGAGGTTCCCTTGCGGCCCTTGGCCGGCGGAGAGACCTCTTTGCGCTGAGCAACCCATGATCCAGCCAGGGAGCGATTTTTTCGACGCGAGCTACTCGACCCATACCGTATCGGTCGGCGAGACACGGTTGCACGTCCGCCTGCGGGAAAACGCCGGCAAGCCGCCCCTGCTTCTGCTCCATGGCTATCCGGAAACCCATCTGCTGTGGCACAAGGTCGCACCCTTGCTCCAGGATCGCTTCGCCTTGGTCATGCCGGATCTCCGGGGGTACGGCGATTCCGGCAAGCCTCCCTCCCGTGCGGATGCGGCCAACCAGTCCAAGCGCGCCATGGCCCAGGACATGGCGGTACTGATGAGCGCCCTCGGTTACCCGCAGTTCCATCTTGCCGGTCACGATCGCGGGGCGCGGGTCGCTCACCGCCTCTGCCTCGACCACCCGGAGCGCGTCCTCGCGGCCACCGTCATGGACATCGCCCCCACGGCCACCACTTTCGCCCTGACCGACAAGGCCCTGGCGACCACCTACTTCCACTGGTTCTTCCTCATCCAGGCGCCGCCGCTGCCTGAGGACATGATCGCCGCCGATCCCGCCGCCTGGCTCAAGGGCTGCCTCGCCCGTTGGAGTCTGGGCAACGCGGGGGCCTTCGATCCGGCGGTCGTGGCGGAATACGTGCGCTGCTTTTCCGCTCCGGACGCGATCCGGGCGAGCTGCGACGACTATCGCGCCGCGGCGGGAATCGACCTCGAGCACGACGCCGACGACGCCGATCGGCGCATCCGCTGCCCGCTCCTGGTTCTCTGGGGCGCCAAGGGTTTTGTCGGCCGCACTTACGACGTCCTCGCCCTGTGGCGGGAGAAGGCGGTCGACGTTGCGGGCAGGGCGCTGCCTTGCGGGCACTTTCTGCCGGAAGAGGAACCGACGGCGGTGGCCGACGAACTCCTCCGCTTTCACGGACGATCGGCGTAATAAAATCCCGGTCGTTCAAGGGCAGCGGTCCTGGCGTCCCGCCACCTCCCGAGGAGGAGGGTCGCTTGGACATGGACCTGAAAATAGCCGGATGACATTATTCATGGCAAAATGCATACCCATTCGGATTTTCAGTCATCACACTCGAAGAGGATCGCTGGCCATGAGGCTCAAAAAACTTGTCATTGCGCTGTGTGCCGTGCCCTTGTTGGCGCTGGCGGAACCCGGCGAGCAGGACGTGGGGGCGGCCATCCGCGACCTTGCCTGGCATGTCGGGCCGGCCGCGGAACAGGTCGTCGGGAAGGCCGTCCTGAAGACCGCCGATAGCGAAGTGCTCTACCTCGACGAGGCCAATTCGACGAAGTTTCTGAAGCTCACGGGCAACCTTCCCCAACCGGGAAACAATATCGTCCTGTCCAAGAGCGGGGGCTGGTGGGCGGACTTCTCGTTCAATCCGATCGGCTACGTCAAGGACGACGAAAAGATCGATGCCGACGATCTCCTCAAGACCTTGAAGAGCTCGGACGGTCCGGCCAACGAGGAGCGCAAGCGGCTAGGCATTCCGCCCCTCGTTACCGAAGGCTGGTACATCCCGCCCCACTACGATGCGCAGACCAAGAGGCTGGAATGGGGCGTCAAGCTCAGCTCGGAAGGCAAGCCGGTCCTCAATTACACCATCCGGCTCCTGGGCCGTACCGGCGTCATGAGCGCGACCCTCGTTTCATCCCCGGAGACCCTGGACGCGGATGTCGCCAGCTTCAAGCAGGTGCTCACCGGGTTCGACTTCAATGCCGGCGAGCGCTATTCGGAATTCAAGCAGGGCGACCGCATCGCCGAATACGGCCTCGCGGCGCTGATCGCCGGTGGTGCTGCGGCGGTGGCCACCAAGAAAGGATTCTGGGCCGCCTTGGGCGCCTTCCTCGTCGCGGGTTGGAAGCTGGTCGCCGGACTGGCCGTTGCCGCAGTCGCCGGTGTGCGCGCCTGGTTCAAGCGCAAGGAAGCTTGACCATCCTGCATCCGGAATTCCTGCTGGTCGTCGGGATGCTGGGCCTGTATCTCTACGATTCGCTGGTGCTCCTGGCCAGCAACGAGGCGCTCCTCACCCCCGCGGGCGGGGGACGCTGGAGCGCCTTGTTCGGCGCCCATGGCTTTCAAGTCCGCGGTCGGGAGCCGTGCTTGCCCAATCCGCTGCTCCCCCACCGTCCCCTCTACCGGTTTTCCTGGAATGCGGCGGGCGCGGCCGATCCGGGCCCGCCCTGGACGCCTCCCGCCGGCGGCGGGACCGCCGCCCTGGCGCCGGCGATCTGGATCATGCTGCTGGCGCTCTTCGTCGTCGTTCCCCTGGGATTCTTCTCAAGCCTGGGGGTGCGCGCCCTGGTCGCGGGGATCGTCCTTTTCTACGTCTGCGCCTTGGCCGCTTTGACGATGGTCTGGCGACGTCGAGACGAGTTTGCCTTGGGCGGCAGGCGCTTCCTTGCCCTGGCCTTTGAATCCCTGACCTGCCCGCCGTTCGCCCTCAACCTGGTCCGCCACTTGAGCCTGGGTCTCCGGCCTGGCGTCGATTTCCTGGCGGCGATCGACGGACGTTTGGACGACGCGGCGCGCGCTGCGGCACTCGTCCAGGTGATCGCCCGGCTGGAAAGCGAGATCGACTGGGAGGGCGAAGAGACTGTGCGCGCGGCCGCCTTGAAGGCCCATCTGCAGGTCCTCACCCGCGAGTGCAAGGCATGTCGGGCACCGAACTCCTAGTCGTCGTCTTTGGCGCCTTCATCGGTTACTGGGTCGTTTCCCAATTCAGTGCCGGCCGCAAGGGGAACACGCCGCACGACCCTGCCGATGCGGGTTCCCGGAACTCGCCGCAGCCTGGCGAGCCCGAGTGCCCGGAGTCCGCCGACGGCGAGCCGCCTCCCCGGACGGCGGAAGCGGAGCCGCCGCCCTGGCATGAAGTCTTGCAAATCCCGCCGGACGCCGACATCGAAGCGATACAGCGCGCCTACGCCCATCTCGTGAGTCAGTATCATCCGGACAAGGTGGCGACTCTGGCTCCCGAGGTGCGGGAGCTCTGCCTGCGCAAAACGGAAGAACTCGGCGCCGCCCGCGATCGGGCGCTGGCCGCGCGGCGTTCCGGCCGATGATGAAGGCGCTGTTGCTCTTCCTGATGGCCGGCAAGATCGGCAAGTTCCTGTTGACCGGGGGCACCATGCTGATCTCCGTGGTCACCTACGCCTGGGTCTATGGCTGGCGCTACGCCGTCGGCCTGGTCGGCCTCATCTTCGTGCACGAAATGGGGCATTACCTGGCGGCCAGGCAGGTAGGGCTCAAGGTCGGAGCGCCCTGCTTCATTCCTTTCGTAGGCGCCTGGATCGAATTGAAGGAGCAACCGATGAATGCGGAGGTCGAGGCTTTCGTCGGCATGGCCGGGCCCCTGCTCGGCACCGCCGGCGCGTTCCTTTGCTTCCTGGTGGCCGAGAACCAGGGCAGCCGCATGCTGATGGCCATCGCCTACTCGGGGTTCATGCTCAACCTCTTCAATCTGATTCCCCTTTCGCCGCTGGATGGCGGGCGCATCGTGGCGGTGATCTCGCCGAAGATCTGGTACGTCGGAATTCCCATCCTCATCGGGCTCTTTCTCTGGCGGCCCAGCCCCATGCTTCTGCTGCTGGCCGTCCTGGCCGTCCCGAAAATCCTCGATGCCCTGAAGAATCGGGATTTCGAGCAGTCGCCCTACTACATCGCCGATGGGGCGACGCGCCTTCGCTTTGCCGCCCAGTACCTCCTGCTGGCCGGATTCCTCGCGATCACCGTCTTTTCGGTCCATGAGCAGATGACGGGTGGCCCCGGCCTGGACGTTCCGCTCTGAGGCAGGGCTCGCCGAGCGCTGCGGTCGTCTCGGCAAGATCGATCTCGCCCATCCTGCCGGATTCCGGTTTGCTGCTCGCCGGGCGGCCGCACCGCCCGTCAGGGGCGCGGCGAGATCCGCAAGATTCGGGTCGACGGGCGGGCCGGACGGAGCGAGTATGGCGGCCATCGCCATTTCCGGAATTCGTCGTGCGCCTTCTGCCCGAAGCTTGCTTTGTCGACTCGTCTGGCCCTGGGGTGAGGGTAGAGCCGCGGGGCGCCGGGATGGGGCGGCCATGCCCCGGTGCCGCCCTCGACCCGGCGTGGCGGACCGGGGGATGCGTCCATGGATGAGGGCGCGCCGCGGCCCGGGGACTACGAGCGCATCGCCCGGGCCATCGCGTTCATCGCCGAGCGGGTGGGCGAGCAGCCGACTCTGGAGGCGGTCGCCGCCCACGTCCATCTCAGCCCTTTCCATTTTCAGCGGCTGTTTTGCCGCTGGGCCGGCACCAGCCCCAAGCGTTTCCTGCAGGTGCTCACGGTCGAGCGGGCCAAGGGCCTGCTGGAAGCTTCCCGCTCCCTCCTGGAGGTTTCCGAGGAACTTGGGCTGAGCAGCAGTTCGCGCCTGTACGACCACTTCGTGCACCTGGAAGCCATGACTCCCGGCGAGTATCGGGGCGGCGGCCTCGGTCTCGTCATCGACTACGGGTTCCACGCGACGCCCTTCGGGTGGGCGCTGGTTGGACTGACGCCCCGCGGCGTGTGCTGCCTCGATTTCTTCGAAGGCCCCGCGAGCCTGGCCGCCGCAGGGCTCCGGGCAAGGTGGCCGCAGGCCGTTTGCAGAAGCGCTCCGGAAGTCACCCAAGCCGTCGTGGATAGGCTGTTCGGCAGCCCTGCGGCCGGCGCCGTGCCGCTGGCGCTCCATGTCGGCGGTACAAACTTCCAGGTCAGCGTCTGGAAGGCGTTGCTCCGCATTCCCCCGGGGAACGTCGCCAGCTACCGCCAAGTGGCCGAGGCCATCGGCCGGCCGGGGGCTGCCCGGGCGGTCGGAGCGGCGGTGGGGGCCAATCCGGTGGCGGTGCTCATCCCCTGTCACCGGGTCATCCGCGAAACCGGCGAATTGGGCGGCTACCGCTGGGGCATCGCCCGCAAGAGCGCCCTGCACTGCTGGGAGGTTGCGCGGGGCGGGTGAGCGGGCATCACCCCGGGAGGATTTCCACGGTGAGGTGGCTGATTCCCTCGACCCCGGCCAGGGCGATGCGGACTTCGCGGATCTCCGCCGCATTGCCGCCGCGCAGACCCACGATGCAGGCGTGACCGCCGTTGCCGACGCGCCAGACATGAAGATCGACGACGACGACGGCTGGGGCCGTGGCCGCGACCGTCTTCCGGATGGCCTCCAGCAGCGGGCGGCTAGGCGAGGCATCGATCAAAGCCAGCGCCGTATCGCGGACCAATCCGATCGCCCAGGCGGCGACGAGGGCGGCCCCGGCCAGGCCGATGGCCGGGTCCATCCAGCCGAGGCCGAGGAGCTTGCCGGAAAGGAGGGCGACGATGGCCAGCACCGAGGTGGCGGCATCGGTCAGCACGTGCAGATAGGCGGCCCGTAGGTTGAGGTCGTGGTGGTGCGCGTGATCGTGATCGTGGTCGTGATGGTGCTGCGGGTGGCCCGGTGCATGCAGCCAGTAGGCCGAGAGCAGATTGACGGCGAGACCCAGGGCGGCCACGGCCAGCGCTTCGTCGTAGGCGACGGCGATGGGGGCGACGAGGCGCTGGACCGATTCGACGGCCATCACGGCGGCGATGCCGAGGAGGAAGAGGGCGCTGGTGTAGCCGCCCAGGACCTCGATCTTCCAGGTGCCGAACGCGAAGCGGCTGTCGTCCGCGTGGCGGCGGGCCAGCACGTATGCACCCCAGGACAGCCCCAGGGCAAGGACATGGGAGCCCATGTGCCAGCCGTCGGCGAGGAGCGCCATCGAACCCGACCACCAGCCGACCGCGATCTCCAGGACCATGGTGGCGGCAGTGAGCCCCATCACCCTGCGGGTGCGGGTTTCGGCGACGGGGGAGCCGTTGCTGGCGATGGGGCTGTGGCAGAGAGGATCTTGCATGGCGACCGCGAACTGGGAGCTGTCGCCGATTCTACCGCGCTCCTCGCCGTCGCCGGCGGGGGTTCCCCAGGTCAGGGCAGCATGAAGGAAGCCTTCTCCCGCAGGAGGATGTTCGCGTCGTCAGTCGCCTGGATTTCAAAATGGATCGGGTTGGCGCCCTTCTTCCCGGACTCCGGCGGCGCCTGGACGGTGGTCAGCACGGCCCGCACGCTGGCCGCCGGGACCTCGACTTCGTCCGCGCCAGCGAGTCGGAGGCCGTCGAGACCGGTGACGGCGATGCGGTACCGCCGGGGCCGCTCGGCGGTATTCATGAACTGCAGGGTGTAGACATTCTCGATGCTGCCGTCGTCCGCTTCCCGGGCCAGGGTCGCGCGGTCGCGGATGACGTCCACCTTGACGGGCAGGCGATGGGCCAGGAACCAGCCGGCAATGCCGACGATCAGGGCAAGGATGGCCGTGTAGAGCAGGATGCGGGGGCGCAGGATGTGGGCGACGATGTCCTTGCCGTCGAGGTGGTCGCGCATGGCGTTTTCGGTCGAATAGCGGATCAGGCCCCGGGGATAGCTCATCTTGTCCATGATCTGATCGCAGCCGTCCACGCAGGCGGCGCACCCGATGCACTCGTATTGCAGGCCCTTGCGGATATCGATGCCGGTGGGGCAGACCTGGACGCAGACTCCGCAATCGACGCACTCGCCGAGGCCGGCGGCCCCGAGGTCGGTGCCCTTCTTGCGGGTCCCGCGCGGTTCGCCGCGTTCCGGATCGTAGGTGACGATCAGGGTATCCGCGTCGAACATGACGCTTTGGAAGCGGGCGTAGGGACACATGTATTTGCACACTTGTTCGCGCAGCGACCCGGCCATCAGGTAGGTGAAGCCGGCGTAGAAGAAGATCCAGAAGCTTTCCCAGGGGCCGAGGGAGAAGTCGCGGATTTCGGACCACAGTTCGGTGACCGGAGTGAAGTAGCCGACCAGGGTGAAGCCGGTCCACAGCGCCAGGATGGCCCACAGCCCATGCTTGAGCGCCTTCTTGCGCAATTTGTCCGGGGTCAGAGGGCCGCGGTCGAGTTTCATGCGGGCGTTGCGGTCGCCTTCGACGGCATTTTCAATCCACATGAAGATTTCGGTGTAGACCGTCTGGGGACAGGCGTAGCCGCAGAACAGCCGGCCGGCGATGGCGGTGACCAGGAAGAGGGCATAGGCCGAGATGATGAGCAGGACGGCCAGATAGATCACGTCCTGGGGCCACAGGATGAGGCCGAAGAGGTAGAACTTGCGCTCGACCAGGTGGAAGAGAATGGCCTGGCGGCCGTTCCAGGGCAGCCACAGGGCGCCGTAGAAGAGGGCCTGGGTCAGCAGGACCAGAGCGATGCGGCCGTTGTCGAAGCCGCCGCGGACCCGGCGGGCGTAGATCTTCTTGTGCTTTTCGTAAAGGGAGACGGGGACGGGCGGGACTGCAGCCAGGGCGGTGTCGTTGGAATCGGTCACGGATGAATCCTCGGTACTGGGGAAAGGTAGGGCGAGCCGCCGTGGTGGTTGATCGAAATCAGGGTCTTGGCCGGCGCCGGCAACGGGGTGCGCGTGGCAGTCCGCCGGGAAACGAATTCGTCCCGGCTCATCCCGGAAAACAGCGGGTTCCTTCCCCTTTCCTCGCCGATGCAGCCGACGCGCCGGGAGCCGGTCAGATGGCCTGGATAGAGCAGGGTTTCGTCGGGCAGGGGGACGAAGACCCGGCGGACAGAGTCGAACAGGGTGGCCGGATCGCTGTCGGGTTCGTCGGTTCCGCCGCCGTCGCCCAGGGCGAGGCAGTCGCCGGTGAACCAGCGATCGCCCAGATCCAGGCTGATGCAGCCCTGGGTATGTCCCGGGGTGTGGACGGCCCGCAACCGCATTTGGCCGACCGGCAAGGTTTCGCCGTCCGCCAGCAGCCGGTCGGCATCGATGGCGGAACGTTCGCCGGCCAGGAGAGGGGCGGCCAGGGTGGTGCGCAGGAATGCGGCGGCACTGGGGTGGTCCGAATGGAGGTGGGTTTCCAGCACCAGGACGATGCGCCAGCCCATTTCGCCCGCGACGCCCAGGTACAGGGCAGCGTCGCCCGCCACCGGGTCGATGAGCAGGGCCTCCCGCTCCATTGGGCAGGCCAGCAGGTAGGAGAGGGTGCCGCTCGTGCGGTCGGCGAACTGGCGCAGCAGCGGGGTCGCGGCAAACTGCCGCGGAGGGTTGGGGTGGGGCGCGAGGGCAAGTGTCATGGCAGGCAGCGTTCAGGGTTGGAAGCGGACCGTCCCAGGGATCGGCAAGCACCGCGGATTCGCCGGGGAGCGAAGGGGGCGCGGTCGGGAGCCTCTGTCAGGGCTGCTCCCGTTGCCGGAACCGCCCGGTCCGCCGGCCGCCGAAGGGCGGGATCTCCGGCTGGCCGGCCCAAGCGGCCCGCTTCCAGTGAAAGGGCTTTCAATTCCCGTGCCAGCTGGCGGAATTCGAGAAAATCGCTTTCGATTCATGGCCTTGCTTTGCGGCTTGGCGAAGACTGGCCTTGGAGTGGCGCTGCGCTTGCCAAAATTGACATGCCGTCATGCCGCCGGTGACAATGCGGCCATGGCCCCGCAACCCCTTGCCGACCTCCTCGCCTTCCTGGAAGACCTGCCGGAACCGCGCATCGTGATGGACGCGGATTACCGCATCGTCGGCGCCAACCGTGCCTATCTGCGGGAATTCGGAGGCGGTCAGCCGGTCTGCGGCCGCACCTGTTACGAAGTCTCCCATCACTTTTCCGTGCCCTGCGATCAGGCCGGCGAATCCTGTCCCCTGAAACACAGCCTGGAGACGGGAACGACCCAGCGGGTGCTGCATCTGCACCACACGCCGCGGGGGGAGGAGCATGTGGATGTGGAAACCAACCCCATCCGCGATTCCGCCGGCCAGGTGGCCTATTTCGTCGAGACCCTCCGCCTGGTCCGCCAGGCCAGCAGCCGTCCTGCCTCCCAGGGACTGGTCGGGCGCTCGCCGGCCTTCACCCGCATGCTGGAGCGGGTCCTGCGGGTGGCGGGCGCCGATGCCGCCGTGCTCCTGCTCGGCGAGACCGGCACCGGCAAGGAACTGGTGGCGCGGGCCATCCACGAGGCGAGTGCGCGGGCCCGGGGTCCCTTTGTCGCCGTCGACTGCGCCGGGCTCACCGAAACCCTGTTCGAGAGCGAACTCTTCGGCTACGAGAAAGGCGCCTTCACCGGGGCGGTGAGCCGCAAGCAGGGGCTGGTCGAGGCGGCCAGCGGGGGTACCCTGTTCCTCGACGAAGTGGGCGAATTGCCTCTGCCGCTCCAGGTCAAGCTCCTGCGGCTGCTCGAAACCGGCACCTACCGCCGGGTCGGCGGCCTGGACGCCCTGCGGGCGGATTTCCGCCTGGTGGCCGCCACCCATCGCGCGCTGGCGGCCATGGTCCGCGCCGGTGACTTCCGCCAGGATCTCTACTACCGGCTCAATGTCTTTCCCATCCGCACCCCGGCGCTCCACGAGCGGCCCGAGGATATTGCGCTGCTCGCCGAGTCCTTGCTCGAGCGCGTGGACCGCCGTCCGGGGCGCCGCTTCACCCCTGCCGCCCTGGCCTGGCTGGCCGCCCGGACCTACGCCGGCAACATCCGCGAACTGCGCAATCTCATCGAGAGGGCCACGCTGCTGGCGGATGGAGACAGCCTCGACGCCTGCAATCTTGAGGCCGCCGCCGATCCAGAACTGGAGGCTCCCGCGCCGGCCCAGCCGTCGGCGGACGGCGTTTTTGCCGTCGAGACCACGCTTCCCCTAACCCGCCTGGAACGGGACTATCTGCTTTGGGCGGTCCGTCGCCACCCGGGAGACATGGCCGCCCTGGCGACGGCTCTCGGAGTCAGCCTGCGCACCCTGTACCGCAAGCTGCAGGAGGCGCGGATCGACGCCGCTGCGGAGGCCCCGTGAAAGCCGTGGTGCAGCGGGTGAGCGAGGCCCGGGTCGCGGTGGCCCGGGAGGTGACGGGCGTCATCGGTCCCGGCCTGCTGGTCCTCGCCGGGTTCGAGGCGGCGGATACGGAAGCCGATCTGGACTGGATGGCGGGCAAGATCGTGCGCGCCAGGATATTCGCCGACGCAGACGGCGTCATGAACCGCAGCGTGCAGGAGGTCGGGGGAGATATCCTGGCCGTTTCCCAATTCACCCTCTACGCCTCGGTCAAGAAGGGTAATCGTCCGTCCTGGAGCCGGGCGGCGCCGGGGGCGGTGTCCCAACCCCTCTTCGAGCGCTTCGTGGCCAAGCTGGAGGCCGCCCTCGGCAAGCCCGTTCCCACGGGGGTGTTTGGCGCCGACATGGCGGTGAGCCTGGTCAACGACGGGCCGGTGACTCTGGTGATCGATAGCCGCAATCCCGAATGACCGGGTTTCAGTGCCGGATGATC
>DAORDK010000075.1:0-14770 GCA_035345935.1 Rhodocyclaceae bacterium
TGCTGCCCAGCCGTCAGCAGCGCATGGTCGGCGCCTGGTGCTTCCTCGACCACGCCGGCCCCGTCGATTTCCCTGCCGGACGAGGGATGCACGTGGGACCCCACCCCCACATCGGACTGCAGACCTTCACCTGGTTGATCGAGGGCGAGGTGCTCCACCGGGACAGTCTCGGGAACGAGCAAGTCATTCGGCCGGGGGAAGTCAATCTGATGACCGCCGGCCGCGGCATCGTCCATACGGAAGATTCGCTGGCCGACGGTCAACGCCTGCATGCAGCACAGCTCTGGATCGCCCTGCCGCCGGAAAGCGAGCACTGCGCACCGGATTTCGCCCATCATCCGGTATTGCCCCGCTGGCAGGAGGGGGGCGCCACCCTGACCTTGCTGGCCGGAACCTATGGCGACCTCGCTGCGCCTCCCCGCGTCCATTCGCCCCTGCTCGGTCTGGACATCGCCAGCACGGTGCCGACGACCCTCACCCTCGCCCTGGAGCCCGTTTTCGAATATGGACTCGTTCCGCTCAGCGGCGAAGCGCAAGTTGCCGGCGAGCGTTTCGCAACCGACGAATTCGCCTATCTCGGACGCGGCCAGGACCACCTGAGCCTCCTGCTGGGCGCGGATACGCGGGTCTTGCTCCTGGGGGGAGAGCCTTTCGCGGAACCGGTCCACATGTGGTGGAACTTCGTCGGCTCCAGCCGGGCCGTCATCGCCGAAGCCCAGGGCCAGTGGGAACGCGGCGAAGCCCGCTTCGGCCCCATCGGCGACGGAAGCAGACCGCGCCTCGCGGCTCCCCCATTGCCCTGGCGCGCCGCCTGAAGTGCCCTCGGTCTGTCGGCCCCTCAAGCGGGGGCCGGTGGCGTGCCGATCTGCTGCGCCGAACGCGTGATGGCCACCACGCAGGGATGGGTCAGGCGGCGCTCGACGGAAATGGCGTAAAAACTGACCTGAACCTCCTGGGTACGGCCGAGAACGACCAGGTCGCCCGTATCGAGAAACTCGCGCTCGGCCACCGTGGGAACGGGAAAGGCACCGATCCCCTGGCGGCCGAAGGCGCCCATGAGCGCGCTGTCGTCGAATTCGCCGACGATGCGCGCCCGAAGCCGCTTTTTCTCCAGCCAGGCGTTGAGGGCGGAGCGCACATGGGCATCCTCGCCGGGCAGGAGCAGAGGCAAGGTTCCCAAGGAGCCGGGAAATTCCCCCTCCTGTTGCTGCGCGATGCTGGGCGAGGCCAGGAAGCTGATCCCCGAATCGAGCAAGCGGTGGTTGTAGGCGCGAACGCCGGTATTGGGGGGAACCGGGCCGTCGGCCAGCACGAGATCGATCTCGTGCACCGCCAGTTGGGCGAGGAGTCGGTCCAGGCGCCATTCGCGACAGACGATGCGCGTGCTCTGCTCGCCCAGGATCGCCGGCTGCAACAGCGTGCACGCCAGGGACTTGGGTACGGCATCGGAGACGCCCACCTGGAACTGGGCTGGCCGCCCCCGGGGAAGGTGTTTGATCACCACCTCCAGCTCCGCGCTCAGGGCAAAGAGCTCGTTCGCATATTCCAGGGCGAGCTTTCCGGCATCGGTGAGGACGATGGATCTTCCCCGGCGGCCGAAGAGTTCCGTCCCCAGGCTCTCTTCCAGGAGGCCGATCTGGCCGCTCAAGGTCTGCGGCGTGATATTGATCGCGGCAGCGGCCTTGCGGACGCTTCCCAACTTGGCCACCTTCCAGAAGTAGAACAGGTGTTTGTGGTTCATCGCCGACTTTCATGATTCGAATAAACCGAATCATCGCACAATATTATTCGACTTTTTATTCAAGACGCACTAGGCTAAGGTAGTGCCGCCAGCCAGAGCGCCAGTCGCCGAAAGCGGCATGCGACCCCCTCCGAAGGAAAGGTCGCGGTCCTCCCGGTATCCGGACCGCGCCACCTCCCCAATCCGCCCCGACCCGCCCGATGCTTTCCACCCTCATCGTCGTCTTCCTGCTTGCCTACACCGCCATTGCCCTTGAGCACCCGTTCGGGATCAACAAGTCTGCCTCCGCACTCATCGGCGCCGGTCTGTTATGGACCCTCTATGCCCTGGGCACTGGCGATGCCCATCGGGTCAGCGAACAGCTGGGCGAGTCGCTGACCGGTACCGCGCAGATCGTCTTCTTCCTGATGGGGGCCATGACCATCGTCGAGGTGGTCGACGCCCACAACGGCTTCGAGGTCATCACCCGCCAGATCCGCACGAGGAGTCTCTCCACCCTCATGTGGGTCGTCGGCATGGTCACCTTCTTTCTCAGCGCCATTCTGGACAATCTGACGACCACGATCGTCATGATTTCCCTCATGCGCAAGCTTCTGGAGCGCCGGGAGGACCGCCTCTTCTTCGCCGGGATCATCGTCATCGCGGCGAATTCCGGCGGTGCCTGGTCCCCCATCGGCGACGTCACGACAACGATGCTGTGGATCGGCGGCCAGATCACCTCGATCGCCACCATTCGCTCGCTCCTCCTGCCGTCCCTGGTAAGCATGCTGATTCCGCTGGCGATCACCGCCTATCTGCTGCGCGGACGCGAAGTCGTGAGCCCGGGGCGTACCGACGAGGACCACGGCCTGGGAACCACGGAGTTCGAACGCAACCTCATGTTCTTCCTCGGAATCGGCATTCTGGTGGCGGTGCCCGCCTTCAAGACGGTGACCCACCTGCCGCCCTTCATGGGCATCCTTTTCGGCCTGGGCATCCTCTGGCTGGTCGGCGACCTGGTCCACCGGCACAAGGAAGACGAATTCAAGACCCACTTCACCTTGGCTCACGCCCTGAGCAAGATCGACCTCAGCTCCCTGGTGTTCTTCATCGGCATCCTGCTAGCGGTGGCAACTCTGGAGCACAGCCACATCCTCGGCGCCCTGGCCCGGTGGCTCGACCAGACGATCGGCCGACAGGAACTCATCATCCTCGTGATCGGAATCGTCAGCGCCATCGTCGACAACGTCCCCCTCGTCGCGGCATCGATGGGAATGTACGACTTGGCCCGCTTCCCGGCGGACAGCCTGCTCTGGCAATTCCTGGCCTATTGCGCGGGCACCGGGGGGTCGATCCTGATCATCGGTTCCGCCGCCGGCGTGGCGGCCATGGGCCTCGAAAAGATCCACTTCTTCTGGTACGTGCGCAAAATCAGCTGGCTGGCCCTCATCGGCTACTTTGCCGGGGCAGGGGCCTACCTTCTCCTGAGCGTGCCCCCCGCGTGAACGAAAGGATCGGTCCAATGCCAACAGATCGCACGACCCATCGCTGGACTTTGACGCAGTGGCTGGCCCTCCAGTTTTTTCCCACCTTGCGGCAATGGCCCGCCAGCCAGTGGCGCGAACAACTCGACAAAGCCTCCGGCACCGACCTGGACGGCCACGAATTGGTGGGCATCCTCTCAGCAATCGCCATGATGGCCTGGCTACTGGAACCGCAGGCCGAGGTTTCCGCCAGCCCGATCCTGGTCTACGGCGAGCAGTTTCTGCTCGCAAGTCTGGGGCTGGTGCTGCTGGCCGGACCGTTTTTGATACGCCGAACCCGACGTGGCCTCGAGCAATTGTCGACGCCGAAGCGCTGAACCTCTCCCGGCGCGCCCGTCATCGGTTATTCCCGCGTCGAGAATATCGGCGGGCGCAGGCCAGGCTGGTTCCCTGCTACCGAGAAATAGTTCGCTCGATGAAATGCTCATCACCACCGATCAATATCCGCCTTTGCGCCTTCGCCTGACCGCCAGCTTGCTCCTCGTCTCGACGCTCACGCTCGGTGGCTGCGGGACTGCGCGCAAGGAACTGCACACTGGTTCCCAGGCAACTCGGGCGGCGGCCGACGTTCCCACCGCAGTCCACGGGGCGAATGAGGAGATCGATCCGGAAATTGTGACTCCGCGGCAGGAAGTCGTCGCTGCCGAAACGAGCGGGACGACTGCGGTCGCGGACGAAGAAAGCATCTACTTCGATCTCGGGAGTTCGGTGCTCGATACGGTCGCCCTCGGAGCCCTGCGCAAGCACGCCGAGCGGCTCAAAGCGGACTCGAAGCAGTCCGTTACCCTAGTGGCCCATACGGACTATCTGGGAAGCCGTTCCCTGAACGTCGCCATCGCCCAACAGCGGCTGAACGTCGTCGTAGAGGCGCTCAAATCCATGGGTATCCCACGACGGCAATTGCGACTCAGCGCCATGGGCAACGAAAAAGCTCCGCGCGACTGCAAGACGACATGCCGTCACCAAATGCGCCGCGTGGACGTGGTCTACGAAAGGTGAAAGGGCTCACCCGATGCAATTCGCCTTAATCCCCGGCCGAAAGAACTTACCTTGAGGCTCTCTCTCCGATTCGTCCTTCCCTTATTGGTCACCTTGGCGCTGGTCGCCTACGGCACCAGTCATCTCATCGATCATTTCACTTTGAGCTGGTTCATGCGCGATCTCGACATTCGCGCGACCCTGATCGCCAATGCCGTGCACGATCCGCTGGAAGAACGGCTTTCCGCAGGCCGCAAGGGGAAGGTCGGCGAATTCTTCAATCGCATTTCGCAGGATGAGCGCCTCTACGCAATCGGCTATTGCGCCACCGCAGATGGCGAGATTACCGGCAGCAAGACCCTCCCCGGCGATTTGCGCTGCAGCGAGTTGTCGGAGTGGAGTCAACCCGGGCCGAGACTGCTCCAGAGTCCCCTCGGTCCGCTCCACATTTCGATCAAGGCGATGAGCACGGAGTTGGCGCCTGACGGCAGGTTGATCCTCATTCACGATTTGAGCTTCATCGCCCGACGCAGCGAAGAAACCAATCGCTACGTGTTCTATTTCTTCCTTGCCCTGACTGCACTCATCTCTCTCATTACCGTCGTCATCGCACAGTTGTCCTGGAGGGGCTGGGTGGCCGGAATCCAATCCCTGCTCCGTGGCGAAGGACTGATTCGGCAGCCGACTGGCGACGCGCCGGCACCGCCCCCCGAATTTCGTCCCATCGCGAGCGATCTCCAGCGCCTGATCCAGGATCTGGAGCTTGAAACGCGGGCGCGAGACGAGGGACGGATCAGCTGGACCGCAGACGCACTGCGCGCGATCCTGCGCAACGAATTGAGCGGCGAGGATGTCATCGTCGTCTCCAATCGGGAACCCTACATTCACCAGCACCGCGGAGACCGCGTCGAAGTGCAGCGTCCCGCGAGCGGCCTGGTGACCGCCCTCGAGCCCATCATGCGCGCCTGTTCGGGCACCTGGATCGCCCACGGAAGCGGCTCCGCCGACAGGGAAGTGGTCGACAGATTCGACCGCGTCAGCGTACCGCCGGAAAAGCCCGCTTATCAGATCCGCCGGCTGTGGCTGACCCCGGAAGAAGAGGAGGGCTACTACTACGGATTCTCCAACGAAGGCCTCTGGCCCCTGTGCCATATCGCGCACGTGCGACCCACTTTCCGTTCATCCGACTGGGCCCAGTACCAGATCGTGAATCAGAAATTCGCCGACGCCGTGGTTGCCGAAGCCAAAACGACCAATCCCATCATCCTCATCCAGGATTACCACTTCGCGCTTCTTCCGCGCATGGTGCGGCAGCGTCTGCCCAACGCCACGATCATCACGTTCTGGCATATTCCTTGGCCTAATCCGGAGTCGTTCGCCATCTGCCCTTGGCGAGAGGAGATCGTCACCGGCCTGCTCGGCAGCAGCATTCTGGGCTTCCATACGCAGTTCCACTGCAACAACTTCGTCGATACCGTGGACCGTCTCCTCGAAGCTCGGGTCGATCGTGCGTCCTTCACCGTTTCGCTGGGTGGATTCCTGACGGCGGTGCACCCCTATCCCATCTCCATAGACTGGCCCCCGGCGGCTGAGGTGGTCGGAATCCCTCTCCTCGAGTGCCGCGCCCGTTCGCGGCACAGCAACGATCTCCCCGTCGGGCACCGACTCGGTATCGGCGTGGATAGACTGGACTACACCAAGGGAATCCTGGAACGCTTTCGCGCCATCGAACGCTTGCTCGATCTGCATCCGGAGTGGATCGGCCGCTTCAGTTTCATCCAGGTTGCCGCGCCGTCGCGGTCCGGCATCGACGAATACCAGCACCACGAATCGCAGGTGCGGGCGTTGGCCACCCGCATCAACGGCCGCTTCGAGCGGCAAGGGCCGCCACCGATCATCCTCAAGGTCGAACATCATGAGCCGGCGGACGTGTACGCCTACTATCGCGCTTCCGAACTCTGCTTCGTCAGTAGCCTGCATGACGGGATGAATCTGGTGGCGAAAGAGTTCGTCGCTGCTCGCGACGACGAACGCGGGGTTCTCATCCTGTCCCAATTCACCGGCGCAGCTCGGGAACTTCCCGAAGCCCTGATCGTAAATCCCTACGACGCCGATCAGTGTGCTTCCGCCCTTCATCTTGCCCTGACCATGCCGGAGGCTGAACAGCGCGACCGCATGCGCCTGATGCGTGGCCTGATCGCGGAGTTCAACGTCTTTCGCTGGGCGGGCAGGATGCTCCTCGATGCCGCTGCCATGCGGCGTCGAGGGCGCTTGCTCGGCGGCCTGGCTCCCCGCGCCAACGGAACGCATAAGGAGAAACCATGACGATGCGCCGGCGAATCCTTCCCAGACCAAGCCGCGACTGGGCCTATTTCCTCGATTTCGACGGTACCCTCCTCGACGTTGCCGATACTCCGGACGGAATCCAAGTCGATGCCGCTCTCTTGCAGCTCGTCGAACATCTGCATGCGGCGTGCGGCGGCGCCATGGCAGTCGTCAGCGGACGCTCGATCTCGGATCTCGACATCCACTTGAAGCAGGTCCGGGTTCCCCGGGCTGGGCAGCACGGCCTCGAGCGTCGCGATGCCTCCGGCAGGTTGTGGCTGCACCCGATCGCCCCCGATGCGAAACATCGTATCCTCCAGGTCCTGCAGCCCATCATTCGCCGCTATCCCGAATTGTTGCTCGAAGACAAAGGGCTCTCCATCGCGCTCCACTATCGGCGCATCCCTAATATGGCCGGTTACGCCCACCATGTGATGCGCGAGTTGGTGGCCGAGACGGCTCCGCTGCTGGAGGTCCTGCGCGGGAAATGCGTGGTCGAAGCCAAGCCGGCCGGAGTCGACAAAGGAACGGCGGTCACCGAATTTCTCCGGGAATCTCCGTTTCGCGGACGCTGTCCCGTCTTCATTGGCGACGATGTCACCGATGAACGGGCTTTCGCGGCTGTCAATAAGGCCCAGGGAATCTCGATCAGGGTAGGAAGTGGCCGAACTTGCGCAGGTCATCGGCTGGAGGACGTGACGGCAGTGCGGGCCTGGCTCTCCCAGATGCTGGAAGGGATGGCATGACTTCCCTAGAACAAGCACTCATCGGCAACTGCACCATCGGCGCCCTGATCGACACGCGAGCCACCGTCACCTGGGCATGCTTTCCTCGCTTCGACGGCGACCCGTGGTTCTGCTCTCTCCTACGCGACAATGACGAAATCGGCTGCGCTGCCGTGGACCTCGCCGAGTACTCCCACTCCGAGCAGTACTACCTCGAGAACACGGCGATCCTGACGACGCGGCTCTTCGACCGGCAGGGCGGCTGCGTCGAAGTGACCGACTTCGCCCCGCGCTTTGGCCAATACGGACGGATTTTCCGTCCGATGATGCTGGTACGCCGTATCGCCAAGGTGTCGGGCAGTCCGCGCCTGACCCTGCGGTTGCGTCCCGCCTGCGGCGATGGAGTCGCCCGCCCTGAAGTCACCCGAGGCAGCAACCATGTCCGCTTCGTCGGACCCGATCTCACCCTGCGGCTGACCACGGATGCATCGCTGACCGCGATCCTGCAGGAAACGCCGTTCTATCTTGCTGACAGCGTGACCCTCATTCTGGGCCCGGACGAGAGCGTCCACGATTCCGTGACCGAGGTGGGGCGCCATTTTCAGGAAGAGACCGCCCAGTACTGGCGCGAGTGGGCGCGCGTCCTCAGTATCCCTTTCGAATGGCAGGAGGCGGTGATCCGCTCTGCCATCACCCTAAAGCTCAATGCCTACGACGATACCGGAGCCATCATTGCCGCCATGACCACCTCGGTTCCCGAATCCGCCGGCAGCACCCGAAATTGGGACTATCGCTACTGCTGGCTGCGGGACGGCTACTTCGTGGTCAATGCCCTCAACCGTCTGGGGGCGACCCGAACCATGGAACGCTACCTGGGCTACATCATCAATGTCGCCGCGAGTGCCGGCAATTCATCGCTACAGCCGGTCTATGGCATCGATGGGCGAGCCGATTTGGAAGAGCGGGAGGTGGCGTCCCTGGCCGGATACCGGGGCATGGGACCGGTGCGCATCGGCAATCAGGCCTACCGGCAGGTCCAACACGACGTCTATGGCTCTGCGATCCTCGCCGCGACACATGTATTCTTCGATCAACGGCTCGCCCATCGGGGCGACGAAGCCCTTTTCCGTCGTCTCGAGCCTTTGGGCGAGCAGGCGATCCTCTGCTTCGACCAACCCGATGCCGGCCTCTGGGAGCTGCGTGGCAGCGCTCGGGTCCATACTTTTTCGGCGGTCATGTGCTGGGCGGCCTGCGACCGTCTGGCGCGCATCGCCGAACGGCTTGGGATCGCCCGACGCGCCACGTATTGGCGCAAGCAGGCGGACCGCCTGCACCGGGTGATTTCACGCCGCGCCTGGAATACCCACCGCAAGTGCTTCGTCTCCACCTTCGAAGGCGATGCCATGGACGCAAGCCTCCTGCTTCTGGCCGAATTGGGTTTCCTGGCCGCCGACGATCCGCGCTTCGAGGAGACCGTGGATGCCGTAGCCCAGGACTTGCGGCGCGGCGATTTCATCTTCCGCTATGTCGAGAAGGACGATTTCGGTGAGCCGGAAAACGCCTTCCTCGTCTGTAGTTTCTGGTACGTCAATGCCCTCGTCGCCTTGGAGAGAAGGGACGAGGCGCGACAGCTCTTCGAACGGCTCCTGGCCTGCCGCAATCGCCTCGGACTGCTCGCCGAGCATGCCGATCCGGCTACGGGCGAGCTGTGGGGCAATTTCGTGCAGACCTACAGCATGGTCGGTCTGATCAATTCGGCGATCCGACTCTCGATTCGCTGGGACGAAGCCTTCTGATGGCCCAGTTGCTCGAAACCATGGAAGCCTGGCTTCCCGGTCATGTCGCTACGGGCGGGCGTATTCTCTTGATCGCCGTACTCACCTTGCTTGCGCTCCGAACGATCCACCGCGTCGTCCCGCAGTTGCGAGAGCTTCTCGTCGCCCGCCAGGAAACCACCGAGGACGGACAGCGAATCCGCACGCTTTCGCGCGTCATACGCTATGTGCTGACAGTCGCAGTCACTCTGCTGGGGGCCATGCTCGTCCTCGGGGAGTTGGGCATTTCGGTCGCCCCGATCCTGGGAGCCGCCGGGGTCATCGGTATTGCCGTCGGATTCGGAGCGCAGAGTCTGGTCAAGGATTACTTCACGGGATTCTTCCTCCTCCTGGAAAACCAGCTCCGCATCGGCGACGTCGTTGATGCCGGCGGGAAGTCCGGCACGGTCGAGGAATTGACCCTCCGTTACCTCCGCCTGCGGGATTACTCGGGCAATGTGCACTACATCCCCAACGGCAATATCACTGTCGTCACCAATATGAGCCTCGGCTTTGCCTACGCGGTCATCGACATCGGTGTTGCGTACGCCGAGCGCATCGACGAGGTGATTGCGCTGATGCGCCGCGTGGGAGAGACGTTACGGACCGATCCAAGCTTTGCGACGCGCATCTTGGAGCCGCTGGAGGTTGCCGGAGTCGAACAGTGGGCTGACTCTGCGGTCGTGATCCGCTGCCGTTTCAAAGTTGCCCCTCTGGAGCAATGGAGCGTGCGCCGGGAGTATCTCGCGCGAATTAAGGCGGCCTTCGACGAGGCCGGCATCGAAATTCCCTTCCCGCACGTCAAGCTGGTCCATCAAGGCGGTTGAATTTGTCCGGGTGGAAAAGCAGGCTGACTTGAGTGCCGCTGCCCGGCTCGCTGGCGATCGTCACCCGCCAGCCGAGGCGTTCTGTGACGCGGGCAACGATAGAGAGCCCGAGTCCGTAGCCGACGCTTTCCTCACCCTTGACATGACGCTGGAAAAGCGTCGAAAAACGCTCCTGCGGTATGCCGACACCCGTATCCTCGATGATCAGCCGATCCGCCTCGAGGCGCAGGCTTATCGTCCCTTCCCGGGTGTGTGCACACGCGTTCCGAAGGAGGTTCGCCACGACGACATAAACCAACGAGCGCTCGACTGGAAGGATGGGGTGAGCATCGAGCTCGCAGACGAGGCGAATCGACCCGTCGGCAAGGGACAACCGAGAATCCGCCGCGATATCCTCGACGAGTTCGGCGACGGCGCAAGCGGGATCGCTTCCTTCGGCTTCTTCGCGGGCGAGCAGCAGCATGGCTTCGAGTATCTGCCCCATGCGCACCGCCTGACGCTGTATCGTATGCAATCGTTGGCGAACCGCTTCGGGCAAAGCCGGGTATTCAACCAGCACTTCGGCGGTACCCCGGATGACCGCGATTGGGGTGCGCAACTCATGGGCGACATCGGCAGCGAAATATCCTTCCCGCTCGACAAAGCCGTAGAGTCGCAGCGAGAAGGCTTCGACGGCGCGAACCAGCCGGCCGATGTCGTCATTGGGGTAGTCCTCGGCGGCCAGCCGGGGGCGGCTGGCCTGATCGAGTCCCGACACCATCGACTGGGCAGTAATGTCGCCCAGTAACTTGCCGATGGGTTTTACCACCTTTCCCGCAAGGCGATTTCCGATGATGAAGGAAAGAAGCGTCATCAACCCGGTGCCCAGGACGAGGAAAAGCGCCAGTTTGCGCAAGCTGCTGGTGACATACGAACGGTCGTAGAGGAGGGCAAACGGTTCTTCCCCCACTCGGGCAGCCAGTACCGAGTATTCGTGTTGTTCGGCCATCAGCCGCGTGATCCGATCGTCGCGCAAGGGCACGGTTTTGAGCTGAGGAAACTGGGGCGACGGCAATGGGTGGGCGTGGAGAAGCGAGGCCGAGGGAGGCAATGCGTCCGGATTGGTTTGGCGGCGGTTGCGGAAGGATTCCAGCTGGACACGCAGTGTCCGTTCGATGGCGCGCTCCTCCAGATCCGCCACCAGGGCGAAGGTGATCAGACTCAGCAGCGAACTGACCGCAAAACCGAGCGCGACAAAAGGCAGCACCAGCTTGCGTCGCAGGCTGTCATAAGGCTTCGGGTTCATAGGCAATCCGGTAACCGAAGCCTCGGACAGTGTGGATGATCTGCCGGAAGAACGGCTTGTCGACCGCATTGCGCAACATATGCATGTGGACGATCAGGGCGTGGGCATCCCCCGGTTCGTCGCCCCAGATTTCGCGGTGGATGGCCTGGCGATGGACGACGTTGGGCGAGCGCCTCATGAGCAGCATGAGAATGCGCATCGGCACGGGCGGAAGGACAATGGGAACGCCTGCGCGCTCGATCTTCATCGTTCCCGTATCAAAGCGCAGATCATCCACGATCAGGACGTCACTCTCGACCTCCCGCGACGCTCGCCGGATCAGGGCTCGGATGCGGGCTTCAATTTCTCGTAGCGAAGCAGGTTTCACCACGTAGTCGTCCGCCCCGATATCCAAGGCCGCAACCTTGAGATCGACTTCGTCCTTGGCGGTCAGCATCACCACCGGGACGTTGCTGTGCAACTGCTGGCGGATTCTGGTGCAGACCGAAAGCCCGTCGATCACGGGTAGCATGAGATCCAATACCACCAGATCGAACTGCTCGGCCGCGACGAGTTGGAGCGCGGTTTGACCGTCGGCGGCAAAATCGGTGACGTAGCCCTGCAGCTCCAGATATTCGATCAGATTGCGCGCCAGATCGCGATCGTCTTCAACAATGAGCAAACGGTTGGCCAAGGCGCCCTAGCTCCTTATCCTGATTTCACCGACGATGGTACTCGACTCTCCCCACGAGCGTCAGCGCTTGATGCCCGCTTGTCCACAACTGGGCAGACATGACCGAAGCGAACCCCCGCACGGGCCGTAAGCATTGGGGCGATCTTCCCGGCAATGGCGCCCACCGAGTATCTGCCGTTGGCCCGTTCAGGCCCGTCCGGCCAAACTGCTTTCCGGTCGCGATGGGTGGGCGTGCCGGCCGAGAATGAAATCCCCGAAGAACTTGAGCCACAGGGTCGATCCCGCGATCGCCGTCCAGGTTTCGTATGCGAGGCCGTAGCCGACTACGGCGACGATCATGGTGAGCGCGACTGCTCCTGCGGCCAGGTTGAGGGCAGCAGCGTAAGGGGCAAACTTCCCCGGGTTGGTCGGTGCCACCCCGCGCTTCAAGGCCACCTCAGAAAAATTGCGCCGGACGATGATGTGCCAAGCCCGCCTCAACCAGAAAAAGGCCATGGGAAAGAGCGCCAGGAAAAGAATCCAGGTCATTGCGGTATTGATATCAAAAGCCATCTAATGCTCCCGGGAGCCGCCAACGGCGGCAATGAGCTTTGGGTTATTCACAGGGGATGGGCCACACGCCGGGCGGCAAAGGCCGCCCGGCGACACTCGCTCAGTGGGCGTGCGAGCCATCCACTGCCTTGGCGCCACGGGGTACGCGAACGCTTTCGACGAGGTGCTGGATATGCTCGGGCGGCTCCTTGGTCATCTTGTCCACCACGAAGGCGACGATGAAGTTGAGGAGTGCGCCGACGGCGCCGAAGGCTTCCGGAGTGATGCCGAAGAAGCTGTTGGCGCCACCGATCACGTCCAGATAATCGGTACCCTTGATGAAGAAGATGCCTTTATGCGCGAAGACGTAGAACAGGGTGACGGCCAGGCCGGACAGCATGCCGGCGATGGCGCCCTCCTTGTTCATCTTCTTGCTGAAGATGCCCATCATGATGGCCGGAAACAGCGAACTCGCGGCGATCCCGAAGGCCAAGGCGACCGTTCCGGCCGCGAAGCCTGGCGGATTGAGACCTAGATAGCCTGCAACGACGATAGCAACGGCCATTGAGATCTTGCCCGCCAGCAACTCGCCCTTTTCGCTGATGTCGGGCTTGAAGATACCCTTCACCAGATCGTGGGAGACCGCAGCGGAGATGGCCATGAGCAGACCGGCAGCGGTAGACAGCGCAGCAGCGAGACCGCCGGCGGCCACCAGGGCGATCACCCAGTTTGGCAGGAGCGCGATTTCCGGATTGGCGAGCACGATGATGTCGGCGTTGACCGTCAGTTCGTTGCCCTTCCAGCCCGCGGCTTCAGCCTTCTTCTTGACGTCTTCGTTCTTGGTCTTGTCGTTGTAGTACTGGATGCGGCCATCACCGTTCTTGTCTTCGAACTTGAGCAGGCCTGTCTTTTCCCAGCGCTTCATCCAGTCAGGACGCTCGTCCGCCTTGATCTGGGCATCGGCGCTGTAAGGGTCGACGCCCTTCATCACCACGCCCGGAGTCACGGTGCGGATCAGATTCATCTTGGCCATGGCAGCCACGGCGGGGGCCGTCGTGTAGAGAATGGCGATGAACACCAGGGCCCAACCGGCGGAGATGCGCGCGTCGGCAACCTTGGGCACGGTGAAGAAGCGCATGATCACGTGCGGCAGGCCGGCGGTACCGATCATCAGCGACAGGGTGTAGACGAACATGTTCAGCGTGCTGCCTGCCGTCGTCGTCGTGTACTTGCCAAAGCCCAGGTCGGTGACCACCTCATCTAACCTGGCGAGGAGAGACACATCGGTGCCGACCATGTCGGAACCCAGTCCCAACTGCGGGATGGGGTTGCCAGTCAGCTGCAGGCTGATGAAGATCGCCGGGATGGTGTAGGCCAGGATCAGCACGATGTACTGGGCCACCTGGGTGTAGGTAATGCCCTTCATGCCGCCGAAAACGGCATACATGAACACGATGCCCATACCCACGTAGATGCCGACCTCGTTACTGACTCCCAGGAAGCGGGAAAAGGCCACGCCCACACCGGTCATCTGGCCGATGATGTAGGTGATGGACGCCGTCAGCAGGCAAAGCACCGCCACCGTTGACGCACTCTTGGAGTAGAAGCGGTCGCCGATGAACTGAGGCACCGTGAACTTCCCGAACTTGCGCAGGTAGGGCGCCAAGAGCATGGCCAACAGAACGTAGCCACCCGTCCATCCCATGAGAAACAGGCCGCCGCCGTAACCCATGTTGGAAATGAGGCCGGCCATGGAGATGAAAGAGGCTGCTGACATCCAGTCGGCCGCCGTCGCCATGCCATTCATGACAGGAGGCACGCCGCCGCCGGCGACGTAGAATTCGCTGGTACTGCCGGCTCGTGCCCAGATCGCGATTCCGATGTAGAGCGCAAAGGTCGCGCCGACCACCAGATAGGTTATGTTTTGCAGATCCATGGGTGCTCCTTAGTCTTCGTGGACGTCGAATTTGCGGTCGATGTTGCCCATGGCCTTGGCGTAGACAAAGATTAGCGCCACGAAAACATAGATCGATCCCTGATGGGCAAACCAGAAACCCAGCGGGTAGCCCCCAAGCTTGATTGAATTCAACGCATCGGCGAAAAGAATTCCGGCGCCGAAGGACACCAGGAACCATATCACCAGAATTTTGGTGAGTAGGCCCAGCGTAGCGGACCAATAGGCCTTGCCGTTGTCGTCCATATTTGTCTCCTCCTAAATAATTGAGTGCGCGGCGTACTGCACTTGAAAAACAATAGCCGCCGAGAGGAGTCTTTTTGATAAAGCTTACATCCAGCTGACAGATTGAAATAAATGCTATAATAAACAATATGTTGATCAAAAATTGATG
>DAORDK010000076.1:0-14354 GCA_035345935.1 Rhodocyclaceae bacterium
GCATGGCCACGGGATAGATGATTTCCGGATTGTCGGGGAAATCCTTGAGTAGGCGATCGAAGTGGGTGCGCGATTCGTCGTAGCGTTTTTCCGCGATCAGGATGCGGGCGAGGGCGAGGCGCGCGTCCTTGGCACCCGGATTGACCCGCAGGAATTCGGACAGCACCTGCGTGGCTTCGGCCGTCGATTGGCGCGAGACGAACTGGGCGCGCAGAAGGGCAGCCATCTCCCAGTCGGGGCGCAACTCCTGAGCTCGGGTGGCTTCGGCGAGGGCGCGGTTCAGGTCACCCGCGTTGCCGGCGGCCGTGGCCATGGCAAGGTGGGCCTCGGCGATTCCTGCGTAGGGTTGGGCGACGGCATCCACCAGCCTTTGCACGGCCTGCTTGTCGCCGTGCCGGCCAAGAAGGCGATTCAGACGCAGAAGATTGTCGCCCAGATTGGCTTTGTCCTGTTCCAGCAGGGCGGAAATTTCCGGCGCCAGCTCTTCGATCCTGTTCAGCATGACCAGGGAGGTCGAGATCGCCTGTCTTGCGCGCTGGGAATCCGGCTCGATCTGCAACCACAGCTTGCCCAGGTCGAGCGCCAACTCGGCCTGGCGGGCAATCAGGGCAACTTCGGTGGCGCGGGCGACGACCTTGGCGTCCCGGGTGCGGCGAGCCAAGTCGGCGTAGGCCCCGACCCCCATGTCGATCTGTCCGCGCTGGAGGGCGATTTCGGCCAGCAGGACCTGGAAGACCGTGCGGCCATAGAGATCGGCGTCGTTGTCCGGGCCTCCCGCCACTGGCGCCGGGGCGGGGGCGGGAGTACGGCGAGGGGCGGACTTTCCCGGATCGCCGGCGGCAGGGGCGGTCGTGGCGAAGGCCAGGGCAAGGACAACGGCGAGGGTGCGAAGCATGGGGAAAGTCTTTCGGGCAGGGCGGTTGCGGCGCAAGCTAGCATTGAGCGGCATAGAATGGCCTTGAGTCGCGATGTTATTGGGGAATGGAAAGAGGGACAAGATGCCGGAATTGCCCGAGGTCGAAGTCTGCCGTCGGGGGCTCCTCCCAGGAGTCCTCGGTCACCCCATTCTGGGCGTCGCGGTGCGCTTTCCCAGACTGCGGGAGCCCATTCCGCCAGATCTGCCGCAACGGCTTGAAAACTGTGTGGTCGCCGGTATTGAGCGTCGCGGAAAGTACCTGCTCTTCGATTGTCGGCGGGGGAACGAGCGCGGCTGGCTGATCGTCCACCTGGGCATGTCGGGCTCCCTCAGACTGACGAAAAATCCGGAACCGCCGGGGCGTCACGACCACGTCGATATTGTCTTCGCTGGCATGGTCTTGCGGTATCACGATCCCCGCCGCTTTGGCGTCATAGACTGGCAGCCTGGCGAAGCGCCTGAGCTGCATCCGCTGTTGGCGGTCCTCGGGATCGAGCCCCTCGGCCCCGCCTTTTCCGGCGCCTGGCTGCATCGCATCAGCCGCGGTCGGCGGGGACCGATCAAGAACCTGCTCATGGACGCGCGAATCCTGGTCGGCGTGGGGAACATCTACGCCGCCGAAAGTCTCTACCGGGCAGGTATTTCTCCTTTGCGGCCGGCGGGTCGCCTGGGGATCAAGTCCTGCGAGCGTTTGGCCGCCGCTGTGCGCGAGACGCTCGGCGATGCCATTGCGGCAGGGGGGAGCAGCATCCGCGACTATGTCCATCACGACGGCGGAAGCGGCTGGTTCCAACTGACTTGCGCCGTCTATGGACGCGCCGGCGAGCCCTGCCGCCGGTGCGGCAGCATCGTCCGCCTGGCCCGCCAAGGCGGGCGCTCGACCTTCTATTGCCCCCACTGCCAACGCTAGAGGGCTGCCGCGAACGGCGCGGGCGCCACGGATCGGCGTCGGCAGCCGATTGTGATGCATACAACATGTTGATTGCCCGTCGAATTGTGCTAGATTGATTGTCTCGTTTCTGCCCTTTCGGAGTGCACCATGTCCCTCGGTCACCAATTTGCTGCCTATAGCGAATGGCGCTCGCAGCTTTCCGCCTGCGTCGGCGAGCTTCAGGAGTGGTTGTCCGAGAACGAGCTGTCCGATGCCCAGAGCGACCTGCGGTTGTCGCAACTCCTTGAGCGCCTCCGCGAAGACCGCTTGAACGTCGCATTTGTCGCTGAGTTTTCCCGCGGCAAGTCGGAACTCATCAACGCCATCTTCTTCGCCGAATATGGCAACCGCATGTTGCCCTCTTCGGCCGGGCGCACCACCATGTGTCCGACCGAGCTGCTTTACGATGCCTCGCGCCCCCCCCGGATAGAACTTCTGCCGATCGAGACGCGGGGGGCGAGCGCGAGCGTGGGGGAGTACAAGAAGTTTCCCGAAGAGTGGCGTTTCGTCGCCCTCGACGTCGCCTCGCCGGAATCCATGCAGGAAGCCCTGCGGCACGTGAGCGAGACGAATCGCGTCGCTCCAGACGTCGCGCGGCAGTTGGGCTTCCAGGTGGGGGATAGCGACTCCGATGCCTATCGGGTCGGCGACGACGGTCGCGTCGAGATTCCGCGCTGGCGACACGCGGTGATCAATTTTCCTCACCCGCTCCTCAAAGAAGGGCTCGTCATACTGGACACGCCGGGGCTCAACGCCATCGGGGCCGAACCCGAATTGACGCTTTCCCTGCTGCCCAATGCTCACGCCGTCCTGTTCATCCTCGCTGCGGATACCGGAGTGACCCAGTCCGACCTGACCATCTGGAAGGAGCATATCGGCGAGGGCGGTGCGGCCCGCCGCGGCCGCATGGTGGTTCTCAACAAGATCGACGGTCTGTGGGACGAGTTGAAGACGCCCGAGGAAATCGAAGCCGAAATCAGGAAACAGTCCGATTCCTGTGCCAGTATCCTCAGTCTGCCGGTCCGCCAGGTCTTTCCTGTATCGGCCCAGAAGGGTCTGGTCGCCAAGATCAGCGGCGATGCCGAATTGCTCGCCCGCAGCCGTTTGCCGCTCCTGGAATCTGCCCTCTCGGAAGAGCTCATTCCGGCCAAGCAGGATATCGTGCGCGACAACACCGAGACCGAATTCGGCGAAGTCAGCCGCCGGGTACGCGGGCTGCTCGAATCGCGCCTTGCGGGACTGCGCGAGCAGCTCACCGAACTCACCGAACTGCGCGGAAAAAACAAGGGCGTCGTCGAGTACATGATGGGCAAGGTGCGGGCCGAGAAGGACGAATTCGAGGCGGGTCTGCAACGTTACTACGCGGTGCGCAGCGTCTTTTCGACCCTCACCAACCGTCTCTTCGGCCACTTGGGCATCGATACCCTCAAGCAGCTGACCCGCAGCACCCGTGAATCGATGGACGGTGCCAATTTCTCCAAGACGCTCACCGACTCCATGGCGCATTTCTTCGCCGAGTCCCGCGGGGCGCTCCAAAAATCGAGTGGCGAGGTGGAGGAAATCCTCACCATGATGGACGCCATCTACAAGAAGTTTTCCGTCGAGCACGGGCTCAAACTCGGTTCCCCGACCCCCTTCTCCCTCCTGCGCTACATCAAGGAGATCGACCGCCTGGATCAGTGGTGCAGAACCCATCTGGCGACCATGGTCAATCTCCTGACCCATGAAAAGCGCAATATCATCCAGAAATTCTTCGACGAGGTCGCGGTGTTGGTGCGGCGAGCCTTCGAGCACGCCAACCGGGATGCCGAACTGTGGCTCAAGGCCATCATGGCTCCCATGGAAACCCAGGTGCGGGAGCATCAAATTCAACTGAAGCGGCGGCTCGAGAGCATCAAGCGCATCCACCTGGCCACCGACACCCTGGAAGACCGCATAGCTGAGCTCGACAGCGTCGAAGCTTCCCTGCTGCAGCAAATTCAAGGGCTGGAAGATGTCGCAGGCCGCTTGCGCCGGCTGTTGTCCCCCGCTCAGGCGGTTCGCCGTGCGGCCTGACGTCGAGATTGCGGCTCAATAAAAACCCGCGCAAGGCGCGGGTTTTTCGCGGGGATGAGACTGAAAGACCGACCGGAATTCAGGGGCGCTTGTTGCCGGTGAGCTTTTCGTACTTGATCCAGAGCTGATCGTCGCTTTCGACCTTCTCCGGATTCTTGGGGATGCAATCCACCGGGCAGACCTGGACGCACTGGGGTTCGTCGTAGTGGCCGACGCACTCGGTGCATTTGTTCGGGTCGATCTCGTAAATCTCCGCTCCCTGCGAAATGGCTTCGTTCGGGCACTCCGGCTCGCAAACGTCGCAATTGATGCATTCGTCGGTAATCATCAGGGCCATGGCCGTCTTTCCTCTCTCATTGAACTGAATTGCTTGCCCGTAGGCGTTGTTCGACGCAGGGCTGGACGAACTTGCTCACGTCGCCGCCCAGGCGCGAGATTTCACGCACCATGGTCGCCGAAATGAACATGTATTGTTCGCCCGGAGTCAGGAACACCGTTTCGACTTCCGGATAGAGGCTGCGGTTCATTCCTGCCATCTGGAATTCGTACTCAAAGTCGGAAACCGCCCGCAGGCCGCGGACAATGACCTTGGCGCCGCGTTCATGGACGAAGTTCATGAGCAGCGTATTGAAGCCGGCGATTTCCAGATTGGGGACGTCGGCCAGGATCTCCTGCGCCATGGCCACCCGTTCCGCCAGGGGGAAATGGGGACGCTTGGCCGGGCTCTCGGCAATGGCGAGCACCACGCGCCCGAAGAGCAAGGCGGCGCGGCGAACGAGATCCTCATGACCGCGGGTCATCGGGTCGAAGGTGCCGGGGTAGATGGCGATTCGGTGGTTGAGCATTCAGGCCGGGTGCCGCTGCAGCAGGTGGTAATGGACTTCCCCCGCCCGGCCCCGGCGCGTTGTCGTCCAGGATCCCAGCGAGTCGATGGGGTATTCGGTTTCGACGTAGAGAGCCGCGTTCTCTCCGGCTAGTCGGCCCAAAAAGGGCGCCAACTTGTCGATCCAGCCGCAGTGATACGGCGGGTCGAGGAAGATCAGGTCGAATCGGGACGACGTCGAGGCCGCGTATTGTAGCGCATCCCCGCGCAGCAACTCCACCTTGTGACCGGCCTCCAGGAGTTGCGCGTTATCTTTCAGGGCGGCAAAGACGCGGGGAGCTTTTTCCACCATGACCACCCGGTCGGCTCCCCGCGAGGCCGCTTCGAACCCCAGCGCACCGCTGCCCGCAAACAGATCGAGGCAGACCCAGCCCTCCAGGCTTTGCCCTAGCCAGTTGAAGAGCGTTTCCCGCACGCGATCCGGGCTGGGGCGCAGCCCCGTACTGTCGGGAAAGCGTAGGACGCGACGCCGCCAATTCCCGCCGACGATGCGGACTGTGTTCAATCGGCGGCCACCGTCACCGTCACCAGATGATCCGGGCGAACAGTCTTGGCAAAGGCCCGCCGCACGTCGTCGGCCGTGACCGCCTGGATCTTCTCCTGGTAGCGGTCCAGGTAGTCCAGGGGCAGCCCGTAGAAGCCGATATTGGCGACGTTCTCGAGAATCTTCTTGTTGCTGTCCAGGCGCAGGGGAAAGCTGCCGGTGAGATTGGCTTTGGCCGCGGCCAGTTCGTCCGCGGTCGGGCCTTCGGCGAGAAACGCCTTGAGCACATCCAGTGCGACCGACAGCGCCTCCTTGGCCTGGGAGCGCTTGGTCTGGAGCCCGATCTGGAAGGGGCCGGACTGGCGAAGCGGGGCAAAATAGCTGTAGACGCTATAGGCGTAACCGCGCTTGTCGCGGACCTCCTTCATCAGCCGGGAGACGAAACCGCCCCCGCCCAGGGTGTAGTTGCCGACCAGCAGCGGAAAGAAATCGGGATTGCCGCGTTCGACGGCAGGCAGACCGATGGTGATATGGGACTGGGTCGCTGGATGGGCAAGGGCGCGCGTTTCGCCTTTGGGCAATCCGGGTGCGGGCGGTAGCGCCGCCGGAGCGCCCGCCGGGAGTCCGGCAACCAGGGATTCGGCGATGCGCTCCGCGTCGCCGCGGGCAATGCTGCCCACCAGGGTCACGGTGGCGTTGCGGGCAACATAATGGCTACGGTAAAAGGCGAGCAATTCTTCCCGGGTAAGCGCTGCGACGGATTCCGGGGTCGATTGGCGGCCGTAGGGGTGCTTGGGATAGAGGGCCTGCCAGAAGGCGCGTCCGGAAATGGCGTCCGGCCGGGTGAGGGCGTCCTTCAGGCCGGCTACGGCGCGCGCTTTTTCCCGCTCGAAGACGGTGGCGTCGTAACGGGGCGAGGCAAGCACGGTACGCAGGATGTCCAGTGCGGGGTCGCGCTTGTCCGGGGATACCAGGGTGCGCAGAGCCACCGAGGCGCGGTCGGTGTCTGCGCCACCGGAGAGGATGGCGCCCACGTCGGCGAGGCGGTCGGCAATGGCATTCTCGTCCAGATTTCCGGCCCCCAGATCGAGCAGGGTGCGCGTGAGGCCCGCGGTCCCCGATTTCCCCTCGGGGTCGAACATGGACCCGGCGGCGAAATCGACCTGGACATCGAGGATAGGCAAGCCGCGGCTTTCGACGAAATAGACTCGGGCGCCGGAGGGCGAGATCCAGTGCTCGATGCGCACGCCGGCTTCGGCCAGCGGTGCGATGAGAAGGGCGTAGAGGGTCGCGAGGGCGAGGAGGAGGCGTTTCATGGGGCGTTCTCAGTGGCGGGTGGCGGCGGCGGGTCGACGGGGCTTGCCGTCCAAGGGCTGGGGGTCGAGGATGCCGACCGTCAGGCTTTCGTCGCTGAAATATTTCTTGGCCACCGCTTGGATTTCCGCCGCAGTGACCTGCTGCAAGCGCTCGAGGATCTTGCCGAGATCCCGGTACGACAAGTCTGCCGATTCGATCTGGCCGATTTCCATGGCCTGGGCGAACATCGAATCGAGCTTGTAGGTCTGGCCGGCCACCAGTTGGGCGCGGGCGCGCTTCAATTCGGCCTCGTCGACGCCGTCTTTCTGGATGCGGGCGATCTCGGCCCTAAGGGCGGCTTCGACATCGGCGACGGTGCGCCCTTCCGAAGGGCTGGCGTGGAGATAGAACATACCTGGTCCGCGGGCACTGCTGTCGTACTCGACCCCGGCCGCGACTGCGACCTTGTCTTCACGTACCAGCTTCTTGCCGAAGCGGGCGGCAGCGTGGCCATCGAGGACGGCGCCCAGCATCTCCAGAGCGTAGGGGTCGCTGTCCTTCGCCACGTCGCGCAGGACCGGCGCCTTGTAACCCATCAGGAGGACCGGAAGTTCGGCGGGGGCCTTGACCGTCAGGTGGCGGATGCCTTCCTGGATCGGCTCGGTCTGTGGCCGGCGAACGGGAAGCGGACGCCCCTCCAAGGGGCCGTAGAATTTCTCAGCCTGGGCGAAGACCTCTTGATGGTCCACATCGCCGGCGATCACCAAGGTGGCGTTGTTGGGGACGTACCAGGTGTCGTACCAGGTGCGCGCGTCGGCGGCGGTCATCGTCTCCAGGTCGCTCATCCAGCCGATGATCGGCCGCCGGTAAGGGTGGGCCTGGAAGGCCACCGCATTCATCTGCTCGAAGAGCTTGGCTTGGGGGTTGTCGTCGGTGCGCATGCGCCGTTCTTCCATGACCACCTTGATTTCCTGGGCGAATTCCTTGGGGTCGACGTTCAAATGGCGCATGCGATCAGCTTCGAGCTGCATCATTTCGGGCAGCTTTTCCTTGGGCACCTGCTGGAAGTACGCGGTGTAATCGCGGCTGGTAAAGGCGTTGTCGCGTCCTCCCGCTGCGGCGACCAGGCGGTTGAACTCCCCGGGGCCGACTTTGGGCGTGCCCTTGAACATCATGTGTTCGAGGACGTGGGCAACGCCGGAATTACCGTCGACCTCGTCGATGCTGCCGACCCGGTACCAGACCATCTGCACCGCCGTGGGAGCGCGATGATCCTCCTTGACGATGATGCGCAGGCCGTTCTTGAGGGTGGTCTCGAAGGGATTGGCCTGGGCCGTGGCGACCAGACAAGGCAGGAGCAGGGCGGGAAGTAGAGTGCGCATTTCCATGGGGCGGGAGGGCTTTCTGCTAGAATCGCATACCGTTTGCGTGCGGCATCTTAATGGCTTGCCGGCGTGCTGTCAGTAGCGCTTCAGACCGCGATCTCCATGTTCAGTTTCTTCAAGAAGTCCGGCGACCAAGCCGTATCGGCCGCCGAGGCCACTCCCAGCTGGCGCGAGCGCCTATTCCGAGGTCTGTCCAAGACCCGCGCCCAGTGGGGAGGCAAGCTCAAATCCCTATTCTCCCGGGGCAAGGTCGACGACGAACTTCTGGAGGAGCTGGAAACCCTGCTGCTCACTTCGGATGTCGGCATCGAGGCCACCGGGCACCTGTTGGCCGAACTCAAGGCCCGCGCCAAGCGCGCCAAGCTCGACACTCCGGCGGCAATCCAGGAGGCCCTGGCCGACGCCCTGACCGAAACCCTGGCTCCGCTGGAGGCGCCGCTGGTCTTGGGGGGCCAAAAACCCTTCGTCATCATGATCGCCGGAGTGAACGGGGCGGGGAAGACCACTTCGATCGGCAAGCTGGCCAAGTATTTCCAGGGCCAGGGCAAGAGCGTCCTGCTTGCCGCCGGCGATACCTTCAGGGCCGCGGCCCGGGAGCAATTGCAGACCTGGGGCGAGCGCAATGGCGTCACGGTCATCGCTCAGGAAGGCGGCGACCCGGCAGCGGTGATCTTCGATGCCATCGCCGCCGCCAAGGCGCGTGGTATCGACGTGGTCCTCGCCGATACCGCCGGCCGCCTGCCCACCCAATTGCACCTGATGGAAGAAATCGCCAAGGTCCGGCGGGTGATCAAGAAGGTCGAACCCGACGGTCCCCACGAGACGCTGCTGGTCCTCGACGCCAACATCGGTCAGAACGCCTTGGCCCAGGTCAGGGCCTTCGACAAGGCCGTCGCGATCACCGGCCTGGTGGTGACCAAACTCGACGGCACGGCCAAGGGTGGCGTGCTCGCCGCCATCGCCCGCCAGTGCCCCAAACCGGTACGCTTCATCGGCGTCGGCGAAGGGATCGACGATCTGCGCCCCTTCGCCGCCCGGGAATTCGTCGACGCTCTCTTTGAGTGATGATCGCCGCTTCCGGCCTCACCAAACGCTATCCGGGCGGCCATGAGGCCTTGCGGGACGTCGGCTTCGAGGTCTCCGCCGGGGAAATGGTGTTCATCACCGGTCACTCCGGGGCGGGGAAATCGACCCTGGTCAAACTCGTTGCCGCCATCGAACGTCCCACCTCTGGCAGCCTGGTGGTCAACGGACAGAATCTGGCGGCCCTGCGCAAGGCGGCCCTGCCGTATCTGCGCCGCCATTTCGGACTGGTTTTCCAGGACCAGAAACTCCTCTTCGACCGCACAGTTCTCGACAACGTCCTTCTGCCCCTGGAAATCGTCGGGCTGCCGCGCCGCGAAGCGGTGCGTCGCGCCCAGGCCGCCCTCGACAAGGTCGGCCTGCTCGAACGCGAAAAGGCCCGTCCCATAGCCCTCTCCGGCGGCGAGCAGCAGCGCCTGGCGATTGCCCGGGCGGTGGTCAATCGGCCGACCATCCTGCTGGCCGACGAGCCCACGGGAAATCTCGATGCCCAGTCCGCCCTCGAAGTCCTGGAGATTTTCGAATCCTTCCATCAGGTCGGCGTCACCGTCGTCGTCGCCACCCACGACCCGCAGTGGATAGAGCGCTACCGGCCCCATGTGCTGCGCCTCGATCACGGGAGGCTTGTTCCGTGATCGGACCCTGGCTGTCCCAGCACCGCGCTGCCTTGGCGAGCGCCATCCGCCGCTTGGTCGCAGCGCCCCTCAGCACGCTGCTTTCCTTGCTGGCCATCGGTATCGCCCTGACCCTGCCGGCGGCGGGGTTCGTCCTTCTGGACAATTTGCGCGACGTTGGCCGAAACGCAGCCGGAGCCCAGCAGATCAGCGTCTTCATGGCCCTCGACGCCAGCCGCAAGGATCTCGCCGAAATCGAGTCGCGGCTGCGCCGGGAGGTGCCGGGCACCTGGCGTTTCGTTCCCCGCGAAGAGGCGCTCAAGCGTTTGCAAGCCAGTGAAGGAATGGCCGAGATCGTCGCCAGCCTCCCGCGCAATCCGCTCCCAGACGCCTTCGTAGTCGAACCCGAAGGCGCTGCACCGGAGGCCCTTGAAGCGCTGCGTCAAACCTTCACCGGCTGGCCCCGGGTAGCCCACGTCCAGCTCGATTCCGCGTGGATACGCCGTTTCGACGCCTTCCTGCGCCTCGGACGCCTGGCGGTCTCACTGCTTGCCGCCATTTTTGCCGCCGGCTTGGTGGCGGTGACCTTCAATACCATCCGGCTCCAGGTGCTCTCCCAGGCGGCGGAGATCGAGGTGGCCCGCCTGATCGGGGCCACCGATGCCTTCATTCGGCGGCCCTTCCAGTATTTCGGCGCCCTCCAGGGACTGCTGGGCGGGGTCTTCGCCTACGCTCTGGTCGCCGGTGGGCTGGGCTTGCTGGCGACGCCGGTGGCGGAGCTGGCTGCCTTGTACGGTGGCACCTTCGCCCTGCGGGGACCCGGAGCGCTCGCCGCCGGAGCCCTCGCCGCTGCCGGAGCGGGTCTCGGGTGGCTCGGCGCCCAGCTCTCGGTCACCCTCTCCCTGCGTCGGTTTGCCTGACCGCCGGGACTTCCTCCGCACCCTGGGCGCCGTCGCAGTAGCCGGCTGTGCCCCCGCCCAGATGCCTCTGCCGCCGGGGGAGTTGTTGGGCATGTCTCACGCGCTCGGGCATCGGCTCCGAGACGGAAATTTTCCCGAGCCCGAGGAGACGCGCAAGGCCGAAGTCGTCATTGCGGGAGGGGGCGTTTCCGGCCTGGCCGCCGCCTGGAGGCTAGCCAAGGCGGGGTCGGAGGATTTCCTGGTCCTCGAGATGGAAGCGGAGACAGGCGGGAACTCGCGCAGCGGGGCGAGTCCCCTGGTGGCGTATCCCTGGGGCGCCCACTACCTCCCGCTGCCCACCCGGGAATCCCGGGCGGTACGCGAACTCCTGGCTGAAATCGGGACCCTGACCGGCGACCCGGACGCGGAGCGGCCGCTCTACGATGAGAACCGCCTGTGCGCCACGCCCCAGGAGCGCGTATTCCGCAACGGTCTTTGGGAAGACGGTTTGCTGCCCCGTATCGGCGTCGATGCCGACGAGCGGGCTCAGCAACGGCGCTTTCAGGAAACCATGGAGGGGCTGAAGGCCGCCTGCGGCCAAGATGGGCGGCGGGCCTTCGCCATCCCCATGGAGCTTTCCAGCCGCGATCCCCGCTGGCTTGCCCTGGATCGCATTTCCTTCGGCCGGTGGCTCGAGGAGCAGGGATTCACCGCCCCCACCCTGCGCTGGCTGGCCGATTACGCCTGCCGCGACGATTACGGCCTGCGCGCGGATCAGACCTCGGCCTGGGCCGGCCTCCATTATTTCGCCTGCCGCAATGGGCAGGCGGCCAATGCCGCCGGCGACAGCGTCCTCACCGCGCCCGACGGCAACGGCTGGCTCGTGCGAGGACTGGCGCGCCGGGCGGCGGGGCGCATCGCCACCGGAGCCCTGGTGTGGCGGGTGCGGGAGGGTCGTCACGAAGTCGAGATCGACTGCTGGCTGCCGGCGGAAAACCGCGGCTGCCGCTACCTTGCCCGTCAGTTGATCTGGGCCGCGCCGGTCTTCCTCCTGCCCCGGGTGTGGAACGCCATGCCCGCGGGGCCGCGGGCAGCGGCCCTCGCTGGCGACTATGCCCCGTGGCTGGTTGCCAATCTGCACCTCGCCGATTTTCCGGAAGAACGCCGGGGTGCGCCCCCTGCCTGGGACAACGTCCTCTACGAAGGCCAGGGGCTGGGCTACGTGGTCGCCACCCACCAGTTGATCCGGCGCCGCCTGCCGGGGACCGTCTTCACCTATTACCACGCCTTCAGCGACGAGACGCCGAGCGAGGCCCGCCGACGTCTGCTGGAAACCCACCGCGAGACTTGGGCCGAAGGCATCCTGGGCGAGCTGGAACGAGTGCATCCGGACCTGCGCCGCCACGTCACCCGCCTCGACGTCTTTCGCCACGGTCACGCCATGCGCCGGCCGATTCCGGGTTCGCTATGGGGTGCCGGCCGCCAAGCGCTTGCCGCATGGTCGTCGCCACGGATCAAGCTCGCCCACGCCGACCTGTCGGGATTTTCGCTTTTCGAGGAGGCGCAGTACCGGGGAGTGAAGGCGGCGGAACAAGTGCTGCGGAGCGCGGGCAAGCGATTCCCGACCGCTCTCTGACGGTTGCTCCGCCCCAGGGCCGCGTCGCCCGGCGGGAGAATCTCCCGCGCCGCCCTACTCGACTGCCGACAGCCGCCGCGATTCCTTCGGATCCCGGAAGACCAGGGGGTGCGCGAGGCGTTCGGCATCGGGAAGCTGGGCGCGGGCGACTGCCGCCTCGATGACCGCGTGATGGGGAGATTTGCTGCACACCGGGTCGGCGGCGTTGGGGTCCTGGGAAAGCATGTAGGCCTGGCAGCGGCAGCCGCCCAGGTCCTTTTCCTTTTCCGGGCAGCTTTGGCAAGGTTCCTTCATCCAACCGGTGCCGCGATAGCGGTTGAAGCCCTCCGATTCGTACCAGATTTCCCGGATGCCCATGTGGCGTACATTGGGGAACTCAAGTCCGGGCAACATGGCGGCGGTGTGGCAGGGGACGGCGGTGCCGTCCGGGGTGACGGTGAGGAAGACGCTGCCCCACCCGTTCATGCACTTCTTGGGGCGGGTTTCGTAATAATCGGGGACGACGAAGAAGATGCGGATCTTGTCGCCCAGCTTCGCTCGGTATTCGTTGGTGATCCGCTCTGCGTTTTCCAGCTGTTCCCTAGAAGGAAGCAGGTGGTCGCGATTCACCTCGGCCCAGGAGTAGTACTGGCTGTTGGCCAGCTCCAGATACTCCGCGCCCAGTTCCACCGCCATCTCGATGATCTGGCCGATGTAATCGATGTTCATGCGGTGGATGACGCAATTGAGCACCATGGGCCAGCCGTTGGATTTGATCAGGTGGGCGACCCGTTGTTTGAGTTCGAAGGTACGGGTGTGGGAGAGAAAATCGTTCAGTTCCCGGGTAGAGTCCTGGAAGGAGAGCTGGATATGGTCGAGCCCGGCTTCCTTGAGCTTGGCCGCCCGGGCATCGGTGAGACCGACTCCGGAAGTGAGGAGATTGGTGTAGAAGCCCAGCCGGTGGGCTTCCGCCACCAGGATTTCGAGGTCGTCCCGCATCATGGGTTCGCCGCCGGAAAAGCCGCACTGGACGCTCCCCGTGGCGCGGGCCTCGCGCAGGACCCGCAGCCAGTCTTCGGTGGAGAGTTCGGTTTCGGTACGAGCGAAATCCACCGGGTTGTAGCAAAAGACGCAGTGGAGCGGGCAGCGATAGGTGATTTCGGCCAGCAACCAGAGCGGCGGGCCTATGGGGGTCAGGGTCTGGGGCGCGTTCATGGTGGGCTCCTCGCAGGTTAGCCGTCGATCCAGAGTTTCTGGCGGGCGATGGCGAGAAAAGCCTGGACGTCGGCGGTCAGTCCGGTCTGGCCGAAGGCCGTTTCCAGGTCGGCGACGATGGCGGATACCGGGGTCTGACCATCGCAGCGCTTGAGAATTTCGCCGGCGCTCTGGTTGAGTTTGACCATCCCCTCCGGGTAGAGGAGCACCCAACTGTTTTGGGCCTCCTCCCATTGGAGCCGGAACTTGCGGGAGACGCCGGGGCGGACGTCGAGGTCGCCGGCTTCGCTCACGCCTTCGGTCCCTTGATGGCCACTTCGCACTGACTGAGCATGATCGAATCGGCCAGCGCCCACAGCACGTCGAGCTTGAACTGGAGGATTTCCAGGGCGCGCTCCTGGAGGGCGCGGGACTGGCTGAAGTAGTCCAGGGTGAAGCGCAGGCCGTGCTTGACGTCGCGGCGGGCCTGGGTCAGGCGGTTCTTGAAGTACTGCAGGCCTTCGGGCTTGACCCAGGGGTATTGGTCGGGCCAGGTGTCGATGCGCTGTTGGTGGATGTGGGGGGCGAAGAGCTCGGTCAGGCTTGAAGCGATCGCTTCCTGCCACGGCTGCTGCCGGGCGAAATTGATGTAGGCGTCGATGGCGAAGCGCGAGGCCGGGGCGACGAAGCGCAGAGAGGTGACGTCCTCCCGGGTCAGCCCGGTGGCGATTCCCAACTGAATCCAGGCCTCGATGCCGCCGGGATCCTTGACGCCGCCGATTTCGTAGCCGTCGTGGTCGAGGATGCGCTGGATCCATTCGCGGCGGACCTCCCGGTCCGGACAGTTGGCCATGATGGCGGCGTCCTTCACCGGAATGGCGATCTGGTAGTAGAACCGGTTGGCGACCCAGCCCTGGAGCTGCTTCTGGTTCAGTTTGCCCTCCGCCATCATGACGTGGAAGGGATGGTAGATGTGGTAGCCGGTGCCCTTGTCCCGGA
>DAORDK010000077.1:0-14284 GCA_035345935.1 Rhodocyclaceae bacterium
GATGACGCTCCTGTTCATCACCCACGACCGCCGTTTTCTCGACCGGGTCTGCACCCGTATCGTCGAATTGGACCGGGGGCGCTTGGCGAGTTATCCCGGTAGTTTTGCCCAATACGGCGAGCGCAAGGAGCGCGAATTGCACGAGGAGGCCCTGGCCAACGCCCGTGCCGACAAGCTCCTGAAGGAGGAGGAAGTCTGGATCCGCAAGGGAGTCGAGGCTCGCCGTACCCGGGCGGTGTTCCGGGTGCAGCGGCTGGACCGCCTGCGGGCTGAGCGCGCCGCGCGCCGTGAGCGCCTGGGCCAGGTTTCCCTGCGCGTCGAGAGCGGCGAACGCAGCGGCCAGCTGGTGGCGGAGCTGGAGGAGGTGAGCAAGGGATACGGTGGTCCGCCGGTGGTACGGGAATTTTCCTGCCGCCTGCTGCGAGGCGACAAAGTGGGCCTGATCGGACCGAACGGGGTCGGCAAGACGACCCTGCTGCGACTCATCCTGGGCGAGTTGGCCCCGGATTCCGGCCACTTGCGCCGGGGCACAAAGCTGGAAGTGGCCTATTTCGACCAGTTCCGCAGTCAGCTCGATCCGGAGGCGACCCTCGCCGACGTCATCTCTCCAGGGTCGGACTACGTGGAGGTGGGCGGTGCGCGCAAGCATGTGATCGGTTATCTGGAGGATTTTCTGTTTGCTCCGGAGCGGGCGCGGTCACCGGTGAAATCCTTGTCCGGCGGGGAGCGCAATCGCCTGCTGCTCGCCAGGCTGTTCGCCCGACCCGCCAATGTCTTGGTCCTCGATGAGCCCACCAACGACCTCGACATCGAGACCCTGGAGTTGCTCGAGCAACTCCTTCAGGACTACGACGGGACTCTCTTCCTGGTCAGCCACGACCGGGTCTTTCTCGACAACGTGGTCACCCAGACGATAGTCGCCGAGGGTGAAGGACGCTGGCGGGAGTTTGTCGGCGGCTACTCCGATTGGGTCAGCCAGTCCGCCGCTCGCCCAGCCGAATCGCCGGCCCCGCGACGGGAGCCACCTGCCACCGCGAAGCCGGCACCCGCGCGGGAGCGGGGCAACAAGCTATCGTGGAAGGAACAGCGGGAGCTGGAATCGCTGCCCGAACGTATCGCAAGTCTGGAGGCGGAGCAGAAATCGGCGGCGGGCCGCCTGGAGGATCCCGAGATCTATCGCCGCGACCCGGCCGCGGCCCAGGCCGCAGCGGCCCGCCTGGCGGCTATCGACGACGAATTGCTGCAGTTGCTGGAACGCTGGGAGAACCTGGAATCCCGAGGCGGCGTCGAAGGGTCATGAAGAGCGGACCAGCCTGTTCCGGGGGATGCCGATGAAGCCTGTCTTGAAGGGTTTCCTGCTGGGGGCGGTCGTTGCTGCGGCGGCCCTGGTTCTTGCCGCGGTTTTTGTCGCCTATCAGTCGCCGGAATTGCTGCTCAACTGGGTCAACCTGCGCTACTGCGGCTGATCGCGCTTTTCGTCCTGCTCGATGCCCAATCTGTGGGCGAGCGCCTCGGGAGTGAGATGGACGAGTTCGGCAATTTCCTTCAAGTCGTCGGGAAGGGCGGGGTCGGTCCAGCCCTTGGCTGAATGCCGGGCAAGCCGCACAGCCAAAGTGACGTTCCTGACCCGCAATTGCTCCGAATTTTCATCGTCGATGAGTTCCCGCAGCAGTTCCGGCAGGTGCCAGACGCCGCAGAGGGCCATCTGGATGTCGAGGAAGGTGAAACCCAGGACTTCGGCCTGGATCGCGGCGCTACGCAGTCCCGGCTGCGCCGCTTGCGCCGCCCGCATGCGGAGCAGCAGCTTGGGCGCGAAACAGCCGACGAGAATTTCGGCCAGATCGTGCAGCAGAGCGGCGATGCGCACTTCTTCGGGGTTCTTGTCGTGGCGCCAGTGCGCCCAGCTGTCCGCGTAGTCCGCCGCCCGCTGGGCGCGGCGTATGGTCTGCAATACGGCGAGCAGTGCCTGGGGATCTTCGTCCTTGAGCATGCCCTCGATGGTGGGCATTTCGTGGAAGCGATTGAAGAAGGGCTCGATCCCGGCCATGAGCACCGCACCGGCAATGGTCGTGATGTCCCGGTGTAGGGCTCTGCCCGCAAGCGGCTGGATGTAGGCCAGGACGCGGACGGTCATGATGGGATCCTGCAAGACGACCTTGGCGAGTTTACGGCCGTCGACGGAATCCAGGTCGGTCCGCATTTCCTCGATCTGCCGCCGGGTCTGGCGGAGCACAGGCAGGCTGTTGTTGGAGAAGAGCAACAACCAAGCGTCGATGTCCTGAAGCGGGTGGTCGAGCATGGGCGGATATCCGTGAAAAGGCCGGGCCTGGGGTCGTTCCGGCAGTGTAGCAGGGCGTTGAGGCAGAGCAAGCCCCGCTGCCGTGCGATAATGGAGAATCTTCTTCGCCTGCCAGCCGCCATGCGCTACGCCATCATCCCGGTGACTCCATTCGAGCAGAACTGCTCGGTGTTCTGGTGCGAGAAGACGCGGCTGGCGGCGGTCATCGATCCGGGGGGCGATATCGAACGCATCGAGCGACTCCTCACCGAGCAGCGCCTCTCCCTGGCCCTGATTCTCGTTACCCACGGCCACATCGACCATGCCGGAGGCGTTGCCGCACTGGCCGAGAAAACGGGGGTGCCGGTGGAGGGCCCGCAGCGCGAGGACCAGTTCTGGATCCAGGGCATGGCGGAGCAAAGCCGCATGTTTGGATTTCCCGGAGTGCGTTCGTTTGTGCCCAACCGGTGGCTGGAGGAAGGGGATACGGTCCGTTTCGGCGAAGTCGAACTGGAAGTGCTTCATTGCCCCGGGCATACCCCGGGTCACGTGGTCTTCTTCCATCGCCCGAGCAAGCTTCTCCAGGTGGGGGACGTGCTGTTCCAGGGATCGATCGGCCGTACCGATTTTCCCCGCGGGGACTACGACGCCTTGATCCACTCCATTCGAGCCAAACTGCTTCCGCTCGGGGACGACGTCGAATTCATTCCTGGCCACGGCCCCATGTCCACCCTCGGTGACGAACGCCGCTACAACCCCTACCTCAGGGGTCGCTAGTCCTCCAGCCGGACTGTCAGGCGGCGACCGAGCGGATTTTCGCCGCCCAGGTCAACGCTTCGATCTGATCGCTGACAAAGGTGTCCGGGGAAATGGCATGCTCCCGCACCAGCGATCCGGCCAGGGCGAGCTCGCCGTGATCGGCGGAATCGGAAATCTTGAGCAGTTTGCCGAGCGCACCGCCGTGGTGGGCCAGGGCATCGGCGACCGGCTGCGGCAGGGGAAGTTGGGGCAGGATTTCGGTCATCGAGAGGTTGAGCAGTACCGGTAGCAGGGAGAAGGTCCCGGCCATGAATGCGGCGTCGGCGGTGCTCTCGACCTCGGGAATGGCGGGAATGCGGCCGCTCAGAATCTCCATCAGACGGCCCCGGCGAGCCGCCAGGAGAAGCAGGGGATTGGGCGCGGCGCCATTGCCGCTATCGGCATAGACCAGCAGTTGCAGCCAGCGCTGGAGCTGCCGCCGTCCCAGGAGATTGATCGCCTGGCCGAAACTGGTGATCGGGGAACGGGGTGCGATGGCGGCGGAGTTCACCAAGCGCAGTAGCCCGTAGGACAGCTTGGGTTGCTGCTTGAAAACTTCTTCGAGCGCCTCGGTGTCGGCATCCTGGGCGACCAGAGCCAGAAGTTCCAGCAATTTCAAGCGGGTGACGTCCGCCTTGCCCAGAGCCGAATTGCGGGTCAGCAGGTACTCGCCGGAGACGACGTGGCATTGGTTGGAGACCGCCCAGGAAAAGTCGTTGCGGCTACGGACGGAGTGGACGACGATGGACGAGCGCACGGCAAGACCCATCAGGGTGAACGGTGGGAGGGTGCGGGCGTGACCGACCGCAAGCACCACGTAATCGAAGGCGCCGGTGGGGGGCAGCGGGTCGCCGGGAGAGAGTGCCAAGGCAACTTTGCGCCCGGCGCGACGCAGATCGGCTTCCAGCTTCTCTGCGGCCTCCTGCCCTTCGGGGTCGGCCGGGGGCTTGAGGAGCAGGATGACCTTTTCCGCGGATACCGACTGGAGCTTGGCGACATCGGCGGCGGATTCGACAGGGACGAACCAGTGCAGTCCCGAATTGACCGTCTGGGCTTCGGGCAGCGAGAACAGATGCCGTACTTCATCGGGGCAAGCGTCCGGGCCAGACGCGGCAAGATGAAATCCGGCCCAGGTTTCGTCCGGATTCAACCACGGCTGAAGAAAAAGATAATGTTCGCCTGCCATGCATGGCTCCCCGGATTCTGTTTTCCCGATGGTAACAACTTTGGCGGTCGCCGTCAGCCGAAGCGCCAGGAAATCGCGGATATTGGCCAATTCGGGGAGGGCGGCGATAATCGGCCGATGCAACCCGACTATTGGTCCAAGGCCCGTGCCGAACTGGCGGCCACCGATCCGATCCTTGCCGGGATTCTCGCGGCTTACTCCGGCAGCGTTCTGACCTCGCGAGGGGATCCTTTTGCGACCTTGGCCCGCTCAGTCATCGGGCAACAGATTTCGGTCAAGGCGGCCGATGCCGTTTGGGGCCGCTTCGTAAGCTGCGTGGGACAAGTGACGCCAAGGTCGGTGTCTTCCGTGCAGGCTGCGGAGCTTGCGGCTTGCGGCCTTTCGCGACGCAAGGTCGAATATCTGGCGGATTTGGCCGGGCACTTCGCTTCCGGGCGCGTCGATCCGGGACGCTGGGCCGACCTTGGTGACGAAGCGGTCATCGCCCAATTGACCGATGTCCGGGGAATCGGCCGGTGGACAGCGGAAATGTTCCTCATTTTCAACCTCCTGCGACCCGATGTCCTGCCGGTGGACGATCTGGGTCTGCAGAAGGCGGTTGCGCTGCACTATTGCCAGGGCGAGCGACCCCAACGCGACGATCTCCTCCGCCTGGCCGAGCGCTGGCGGCCCTGGCGATCCGTGGCAACCTGGTATCTCTGGCGCAGTCTCGATCCGCTGCCGGTCGAGTACTGAGAGCAGGAGGCGGGAAGGTAGAACTGGTGGCCAATCGCGTCGAGCGGAGCGGGTTAGGCTAGAATACCGGCCGGCCAAACAGAGAAATTCCCATGAAAACCAGTTTTCTCGACTTCGAACAGCCGGTCGCCGACCTCGAAGCCAAGATCGAAGAGCTGCGCTACGTGCAGGATGATTCCGCGGTCGATATCTCGGAAGAAATCGCTCGCCTGGAAAAGAAGAGCGCCCAGCTGACCAAGGAAATCTATAGCAAGCTGACCCCATGGCAGGTGGCCCAGGTGGCGCGCCATCCCCAGCGCCCCTATACCCTGGATTATGCCTCCAGGATATTTACCGATTTTGAAGAGCTGCACGGCGACCGGGCATTTGCCGACGACCATGCCATCGTTGGCGGCCTTGCACGTTTCAACGGTCAGCCTGTCGTGGTGATCGGGCACCAGAAGGGGCGCGATACCAAGGAGAAGATTTACCGCAACTTCGGCATGCCCAGGCCCGAAGGCTACCGCAAGGCGCTGCGCTTGATGAAGCTTGCCGAGAAATTCGATCTGCCGGTGATGACCTTCGTGGACACCCCGGGCGCGTATCCGGGAATCGATGCCGAAGAGCGGGGTCAGTCTGAAGCCATCGGTCGCAATCTCTATGTGATGGCGGAACTCAAGGTGCCCGTCATCGTGACCATCATCGGCGAGGGCGGTTCCGGAGGGGCGCTGGCGATTGCCGTCGGCGACACGGTGCAGATGCTCCAGTATGCGACCTATTCGGTCATTTCTCCCGAGGGATGCGCGTCGATTCTCTGGAAGAGTGCCGAGAAGGCTCCCGAGGCCGCGGAAACCATGGGCATCACGGCGACCCGCCTGAAGTCCCTGGGACTGGTGGATCGCATTGTCGCCGAACCTCCCGGGGGTGCCCATCGCGATCATGCGGTGATGGCACAGAGCCTGCACAAAGCGCTACAGGAATCGCTGCGGCAAGTCAGTGCAATGACCAAGACAGAGCTCCTGAATTCCCGCTACGAGCGGCTGATGAGCTATGGCCGCTTCAAGGAACAGCCGGTTTCCTAGCCCTTCGGGGAGGCGGTGCCGGTGGGCATGACCGTCGATATCCCCGCCCGCGTCGCCGCCTTTCTCGAACCCCGGGTGGGCCTGGACGAGCCGCTTTGGGTGGGCCTTTCCGGCGGTCGCGATTCTGTGGTCCTGGTCCAGGCGCTGGTCGAGCTCGGCTGGACGCCGCGAGTCCGGGCCCTCCATGTTCATCACGGGCTCTCGCCACGGGCTGACGAGTGGGCCGGATTCTGCCTGGAACTCGGGGGGCGCCTGGGACTTCGCGTCGCGGTAAGGCGGGTAGAGGTGGTTGCCGACGGGGCAGGGATCGAAGCAGCGGCGCGGGAATGCCGTTATCGGGCATTTTCGGATCATGGCATTGGCGTGCTGCTTCTCGCTCACCACCGGGACGATCAGGCGGAAACCCTGCTCTTCAACCTGCTGCGGGGTACCGGTATCGCCGGGGCGGCGGGCATTCCGGCCGAGCGCCGAATTGGAACCCTGCGCGTGCTGAGGCCGCTCCTGGAAGTCGGTCGCGATGCCATCGACGCCTATGCAGCGGCCCGGAAGCTGACCTGGATTGAAGACGAAAGCAATGAGGACACGGCGTTTTCCCGCAATTTTCTGCGCGCCGCGGTCATGCCTGTGCTTGAAGGCCGCTTCCCGGGGGCCGGCGAGCGTCTTGCGGCGGCCGCTGCCCGGTTTGCCGAGGCCGATGGCCTTCTGGCGGATTTGGCCGCTGCCGACTGGGAATGCCATGCGGTGGGAGAGGGGGTATCCGTGGCGGCGTTGCGTAAGCTACCGGCACCTCGCTTGGCGAATCTGCTCCGCTGGCGCTTGCGCGCCCTGGGCTGGCAGCCGCCGGTCGCGAGCCGCCTGGAAGAATTCGTTCGCCAATTGCTCACCGCCGGTCCCGGGCGACGACCCGAATTGTGTCTTCCCGATGGCGCGATGCGGGTGCGGCGAGGCATCCTGCGCTGGAGCGCTGCGGGTTCCGGGTGAGTCCTGGACGAACGCCGTGTTCCGCGACCGCGCAAGAAATTTGGTAACAGATTCGCCCGCGGGGCGACTCCCCGCCCGCGCGCCCTTGGGTTAGAATCCCCTCCTTGTCTTTTTCCAGTCCACGGCCATGATTACCGGATCCATCGTCGCCATCGTCACGCCCATGTTCGATGACGGCAGCCTCGATTTCGACGCCTTCCGAAAGCTCATCGACCTCCATGTACAAGAAGGGACCGATGCCATCGTGGTGGTCGGAACCACCGGCGAGTCGCCCACCGTCGACGTCGAGGAGCACTGCGAGCTGATCCGGGTCGCGGTGGAGCACTCCGCGGGACGTATTCCCATCATCGCCGGTACGGGCGCCAATTCGACCGCCGAGGCCATCGAGCTCAGCCGCTTCTCCAAGAATGCCGGAGCGCAGGCGGGTCTGTCGGTAGTGCCCTACTACAACAAGCCGACCCAGGAAGGGCTTTATCGCCACTTCAAGGCAATCGCCGAAGCGGTCGACCTGCCCCTCATCCTGTACAACGTTCCCGGCCGCACCGTGGCCGATCTGGCCAACGACACCATCCTGCGTTTGGCGCAAGTCCCGGGCGTCATCGGCGTCAAGGATGCGACCGGCAATCTCGACCGGGCGTGCGATCTGATCGCCCGAGCGCCCAAGGACTTCGCACTCTATAGCGGCGACGACATGACTTGCGTGGCCAGCATCATGCTCGGCTACCACGGCAATATCTCGGTGACCGCCAACGTGGCGCCGCGGCTGATGCACGAAATGTGCGCGGCGGCGGCGGCAGGGAACGTCGCCACGGCGAGGGAGATCCACTTCCGGCTTCTGGGATTGCACCGCGACCTTTTCTGCGAGGCCAATCCCATCCCGGTCAAATGGGCGGTACAGGAGCTGGGCTTGATTCAGGGGGGCATACGCTTGCCGCTGACCTCGCTTTCGGGTGCCGGCCAGGAGCGGGTCCGCGCCGCCTTGCGCCAGGCTGGCCTGATTTCCTGACGGAGGCGGAATGAATTTGCGCCCTTCCGGCCTGGTCCTGGCCTTGATTGCCGCTGCCTTAGCCGGTTGTAGCATCCTCCCCGAATCGAAGAAGATCGAATACAAGTCGGCGGGCAAGGTTCCCTCTCTGGAAGTGCCCCCCGATCTGTCCCAGATCACCCGGGACGAGCGCTTCATGGTCCCCGATTCCGGCGGTCGGGGCAGCGCCACCTATTCGGCTTATTCGGCCGACCGCACCGGCGCCAGCCAGTCCCAGAACACCACGGTGCTGCCTCAGGTCGACAATATCCGTATCGAGCGAGCCGGCCAGCAGCGCTGGCTGGTTGTGGCCCTGCCTCCGGACAAACTGTGGACGACGATCAAGGATTTCTGGCAGGAGACCGGATTCATCATCAATCTCGAGCGCCCTGAAGCGGGGGTGATGGAAACCGACTGGGCCGAAAATCGTGCCAAGATCCCCAGCGACATCATCCGCAACACCCTGGGCAAGATTCTCGATTCCCTCTACTCATCGGGTGAGCGGGACAAGTTCCGCACGCGTCTGGAACCGGGCGCGGCGGCAGGCACGACGGACATCTTCATCAGTCATCGGGGCATGGAGGAGGTCTATACCTCGTCCGCCAAGGACGATACGCGCTGGCAGCCCCGCCCCCCGGATTCGGAACTAGAAGCCGAAATGCTCAGGCGCCTGATGGTTCGCCTGGGCACCGAAGAAAAGCATGCTGAGATTGCGGTCGCCCAAGCCAAGGCCGAACCCAAGGCCAAGCTCGCCCGGAACGACGATGGATCAGGAACCGTGGAGGTTCAGGAGCGCTTCGATCGTGCCTGGCGGCGCGTGGGCTTGGCGCTCGATCGGGTCGGGTTCACGGTCGAGGATCGCGATCGCGCCAAAGGTCTCTATTTCGTCCGCTATGTCGATCCCAACCTCGATTCCAAGAAGGAAGACAAGGGCTGGCTGGCCAAGCTCACGTTCTGGAAGGGAAGCGACGCGGATATCGACAGCAAGGTGCGCTATCGCATCTTCGTGCGGGACAATGGGGCTTCCAGCAACGTGCAAGTCTTGTCCAGCGAAGGGGGAGCCGACCGCTCCGAGACGGCTCGCAAGATACTCTCGCTGCTTTACGATCAGCTTCAATAGTGAGCAGATTGCCGCAGAATCTTGCGGCGATCGCGTTCCGCGGCTGCGGACTGGGTAAGCGGGAAGGCTGAGGCGCGGTGTTGACGGACCCCGATTGGGGGCGAAAAAAAAGCGGGGTGGCAACCCCGCTTTTTTTGTGTGCTGAACCGATTACTTCTTGGCTTCGGCGGGAGCAGCCGGAGCGGCTTCGGCAGGCTTGGCGGCTTCGGCAGGGGCGGCAGCCGGAGCAGCGGCGGGAGCAGCGGCTTCAGCAGGCTTGGCGGCTTCGGCAGGAGCGGCGGCCGGAGCAGCAGCAGCGGGAGCCGGCGCGGGAGCGGGAGCAGCGGCGGGCTCTTGCTTCTTACCGCAGGCGGTGAGCGTCAGAGCAACCAGGGCAGCGAGCAGGACGGACTTGATCATTGGAAGTTCCCTTATGAGTGAATAACGAACAGCGTAGCCAAAAATTTTGGTGACTGAACGGCCAGTCAGGGCGCCATTATAGCAAGAAACCGGCGCGAAACCCTGAAATTGGTGCACTGCGAAATGGTGTTGTTGTATCGCTACAAACCGGGCGTCGTCGGGCTGACCGAACTGCCGCCTTCAGCCCAGATTTCCTCGAAACGCTTGCAATAGGGCAAGACCTCGGCGACTTCCGCGGTCAGGAGCTTGGCGCGGGGATGATCGCGGTCAAAGCGAATGAGCCCGTGACGGCGATCGACAAGAACCATGGCATCCCGCAACGAAGCGAGGGATTCGGCCGCAAGATGGACTTCCAAGGCATGCTGATAAGTCGTCAGCAGGCTCATGAGACGGGCATGGTGGAGTCGCAACGGCTCGGCATCCTGGACGGCGATACGCACGCAGAGACGGTTGCGAGCCGTGAGCAGCCGCTGCAGGCCGTCGATCCGGGTCGGCGCGTCGATCTGCAGGTTGACCAGGTTCGGATCCCAGATCAGGATTTCCTCGTTGGCGAGGGCCAGCAGGCGGTCGAGGCCAATGCGGTAGTCGGTCCAGGTGGTGAGAAGTTCCCGTGCCATGGCGTTCAGTTTAGCCGATTGCTAAAATTCGCGCTTTTTTGGAGCACCCATGCCGATCGCGGCCATCGAATCCCTCGACCATGAAGCCCGCGGCATCGCGCGTCGGGAGGGCAAGACGATATTCGTCGATGGTGCGTTGCCCGGAGAGACGGTCGAGTACGCCAGTTTCCGCCGCAAGCCCAACTACGAATTGGCCCACCTGCTGCGGGTGGTGCGCGCCTCTCCGGTCAGGGTCGAGGCGCGCTGCCCGCATTATGGCGTCTGTGGCGGCTGCGCGATGCAGCATCTCGATGCCGCCGCGCAGGTGGCCGTCAAACAACGGGTTCTTGAGGACAATCTGTGGCATATCGGGCGCGTCCGACCCGAGCAGATGCTGCCGCCCATCCAGGGAGAACCCTGGGGCTACCGCCGGCGGGCGCGGCTCGCCGTACGCAAAGTGCCCAAGAAAGGCGGCGTGCTGGTCGGATTCCACGAACGCAGAAGCAGCTACATCGCCGATATGCGTTCCTGCGAAATCCTTCCGCCCGCCGTTTCGGAATTGCTCCTGCCGCTCCGCGAGCTGATCGCCGGGCTGTCCATTTGCGAAAGACTGCCCCAGATCGAAGTGGCCATGGGCGATTCCTGCATTGCGTTGGTATTGCGCATCCTCGAACCACTCAACGCGACGGACGAAAACCTGCTGCGGGAATTTGCCGATCGCCACGGCGTCGTCCTCTATTTGCAACCCAAGGGGCCTGACACCGCAGTGCGCTTCCATCCGCTTCCCGGACCGCGGCTTTCCTACACCCTGCCGGAATTCGGCCTTGAACTGGAATTCCGGCCCACCGAGTTCACCCAGGTCAACCACGCCATCAATCGCGTCCTGGTGCGCCGTGCGATGCGGCTTCTTGACCCGCGGCCAGGGGAGCGCATCGCCGATTTGTTCTGCGGGCTCGGCAATTTCACACTGCCTATTGCAAGCCTGGGGGCCAGCGTCGTCGGTATCGAAGGAAGCCCTGCCCTGGTTGCTCGCGGCAAGGAAAGCGCGGTCGCCAACGGCCTTGGCGCAAGAGTCGAATTCGGCGTGGCGAATCTGTTCGAGTGCACCGAGGAATCCCTCGCCGCCCTCGGGCTCTTCGACAAGATGCTGATCGATCCGCCCCGCGAGGGGGCAGTGGAGGTGATCAAGGCCCTTGGCGAAACCGCGCCGCGCCGTATCGTCTATGTGTCGTGCAATCCGGCGACGCTGGCGCGGGATGCGGCCATCTTGGTCAGCGTCAAGGGTTACCGGTTTCGTGCGGCCGGCGCGGTCAATATGTTCCCCCACACGGCCCACGTCGAATCCATCGCCCTCTTCGATCGAGAGTGACCGCAAAAAAGGCGGCCGCAGCCGCCTTTTCGGGCAGGAGTGGGAATCAGTCCCGTTCGCCCGCCAGGGCCATCAGCAGGTTGAGCAGGCTGACGAAGATGTTGTAGATGTCCAGATAGACGGCCAAGGTTGCGCTGATGTAGTTGGTTTCGCCGCCCCGCACGATGCGATTGATGTCGTAGAGGACATAGGCGGAGAAAATGCCCACCGCCGCCACCGAGATGGCGAGATGCAAGGCCGGCAACTGGAGCCAGATATTGGCGACCCCGGCCAGCAACACCAGGATCACGCCGGCAAAGAGGAAATTGCCCATCCCGCTGAAGTCCCGCTTGCTGACCGCGGCAACCGAGGACAGGGCCACGAACAAAGCCCCGGTGCCACCTGCCGCCATCGCGATGAGCGAGCCGCCGTTGGAAAATCCCAGGGCAACCTGCAGGATGCGGGAGAGCATGAGGCCCATGAAGAAGGTAAAGCCGAGCAGGATGGCCACGCCCCAGCCGCTCTCCTTGGTACGCTCGATGGCGTACATGAATCCGAAAGCGATTCCGAGGAAGACCAGAAAGCCGATGAAGGGGCTTCCGGCGAAGAAATTGAACTGCAACTGCACGCCGACGAGGGCGCCGAGGACGGTGGGCACCATCGACAATCCAAGGAGCATGTAGGTGTTGCGCAACACCCGGTTGTGTTGCAGAGCAAGGGTTTGAGTCGGTTGGCCGGGCAGGGGAAAGCCGTTGGTCATGCGAAAACTCCTGATGAAATGGGGTTCCAAGCGACCGTAAGACTAATCAACGCGGATTAAAGTTGCAACCGGCCGCGCCGGCGGGTCCGCTCCGCTATGCTAAACTCGGCGCCGCAACGGGCTCCCCGTCCGCGGAAGAGTGGCAGAGCGGTTGAATGCACCGGTCTTGAAAACCGGCAATGGGCGACCATTCGTGGGTTCGAATCCCACCTCTTCCGCCAGGTTTCGGTTCGGGTGCCTCCCGGCTCGGGGAAGCCGATGCTTTCAGGTAAAATCGCCCCCTTTCCCGCCGCTCGTTCGGCCCGCCGCCAGCTTTTCGCATCACCCTTGCCCTGCCTTGCCGATCATGACCCAGAATACTTCCCTCTCCTACCGTGACGCCGGCGTCGACATAGACGCAGGAGACGCGCTCGTGGACCGCATCAAGCCCCTTGCCAGAAAGACGCTGCGCGAAGGTGTCCTGGGCGGCATCGGCGGCTTCGGGGCCCTCTTCGAGGTGCCCAAGCGGTATAAGGAGCCGGTGCTGGTTTCCGGCACCGACGGCGTCGGCACCAAGCTTAAACTGGCTTTCCAACTCAATCGGCACGACACCGTCGGCCAGGACCTGGTCGCCATGAGCGTCAATGACATCCTGGTCCAGGGCGCCGAATCGCTGTTCTTCCTCGATTACTTCGCTTGCGGCAAGCTCGATGTGGACACCGCGGCCAGCGTCGTCGGCGGGATCGCCAAGGGCTGCGAGCTTGCCGGCTGTGCCTTGATCGGTGGCGAAACCGCCGAAATGCCGGGCATGTACCCGGACGGTGAGTACGATCTGGCGGGTTTTGCCGTCGGCGTCGTCGAGAAGAGCAAGATCATCGACGGCTCAACCATAGTCCCCGGTGACGTGGTCCTGGGACTGGCCTCCTCCGGTGCCCATTCCAATGGCTATTCCCTGGTGCGCAAGATCATCGAGCGCTCCAACCCGGACATGAACGCCCCCTTCGATGGCGGCCGGTCCCTGGCCGACGTGGTCATGGCGCCCACCCGTATCTATGTCAAACCCGTGCTGCAATTGATGCAGAAGGTCACGGTGAAGGGCATGGCCCATATCACCGGCGGGGGCCTCCTCGAAAACGTCCCCCGGGTGCTGCCGGAAAGCACCGTTGCCGAACTCGATAAATCCGCCTGGCCCAGGCCGAAGCTCTTCGACTGGCTTCAGGCTGAGGGCAAGGTTGCCGAGAACGAGATGCACCGCGTTTTTAATTGCGGTATCGGCCTGGTCTTAATTGTGTCCTCAGCACAGGCCGATGCAGCCATGGCCGTGCTCTCAGCGGCCGGTGAGCAGGTTTGGCGCATTGGTACGATACGCGACCGTCAAGGTAGCGAAAGTCAGACATCAGTATTGTGATCCGTCCGTGGGCAGCCTTCGCTCACGGACGGTCTCACTAAACGGTGCTAGAACCTAAATAGATTCTCCTGCAAGACCCGGTCAGGAGATTCAGAAAGAACCGACCAAGCCCAATATGGGGCCTTGGATAGTCGAACTGACGTCGTGGTTCTCGGCGCCAATCAGATTGAATGGCGGGGAGGACGCACGAATGGCATAGCCAATATTCTTGATCGATACAGTCTGAGCCCGATACCCAAGCATTAAGGAGAGGCTACTCAACCCGAGGCTCGTATTCTCGGCCGGTGCGAGCAACTGATAGGATAGCCCGACTTCACCAATCCAGTAGGAGCCATTCCACTTTTTCCGACCGTTGCCGTCAGGTAGATTTGATTTCTCCTGGGCAGGCCCGAATGCAAAGTTACCGTAGAGAGAAAGCTTTTCGCGCAATGGTGCGTTAGCGTTCAGACCGAGCAAGAGCCCGGTCACTGTGGCTCTTCCGGCTTGGCCGCCATTGAGTGCCGTCGTGTCGTCTGTACTCAAGGTATCGATTTCGCCGCGTTTGTAGACGATTGAGGCGAGAATGTTGGGTGTCAGTGCATACCCTAAACTAACGTCGTATTCGCCGCGCT
>DAORDK010000078.1:0-14034 GCA_035345935.1 Rhodocyclaceae bacterium
CGCTCGCCAATCAGCAGCCAGAGGCGGCGCGCCGTGGCCAGCAGGGCGATCATGGCGCTGCGGGCGGCTTCCCGCCGGTTGCAGTCGCGGTTGGCTGCGCGCACCTGGGCTCGGAGGAATAACCGACGCCAGAAGGGCATCTCGCGCCCGACCCGCTCCCAGGCCCCTCGGGCCGCTGCCTGCTGGCGCTCCCGGAGCGTCGCCACGTCCACCCCAGCCAGCCCGGGCAACTGCTCCAGCAGGCGCTCCGGCTCCTCCCACCAGCGCGGACTGCGCACATAGGTTTCGTAATGGCCGCGATGCCCGTAGTCGTCGAGGAAGGCGGCGAAGGCGGCGGCGAATCCGGGGTTGTCCAGGGGGCGGGCCGGATCGGGGAGTCGCGCGGCGTGGCGGGCAAGTTCGAGAAGCGCGTAGCCCTGGGCCGCCGTGATGCTGGGCTCGCCGCCGGCCAGCAAGGCCGCCCCCAGGGCCTCGCTCTCGCCGGGGAAGGCACGCTCCAGAGTGTCGAGCAGGAGGCTCAGGCTACCCCCGCCGGATCCCTGCAGGAAGAACATGCCGTGGGATTCCCGCACCGGCTTGAACAGGCGGCGCAGCAGCTGGCCGATCTCTTGCCCCTCCCGGGGCAGCGGAACGTCGCGCAGTTCCCGCGCCAGGGCGCGAACCGCCGCCACTTCGGCATCCCCCCGGCGAGCCAGGGCCGGCGCGCGGCGCAGGTAGCGAAGCAAGTTGCCAAAGCGGCGCAGGCGCTCCTGCCAGCTCGGCGGCGTGACGGCGATGGCCGGCTGGTGACCGCCCATGAGGGCATTGAAGCGTTCGGGCAGGAGGCCGATGCCGCTCCAGGCCTCCCACTGCATCACCGAGGCATCGAGGTAAAGGCGTCCGTCGAAGAGACCGGCCCGCTGGACACCGGGGAGCACCGGGCTGCCGGCGATCTTCCAGCCCTGCTCCAGCAAGTCATTGCAGCCGCGGCGGGAGAAGTTCCAGTCCATGGGCTGCAGGGGCTCGGGCATCACCTCGCAGGTGTTGCCCCGGGTCCAGATGGCTGGCTGGTCACGCAGGCCGTCGTAGGTGTAATGGGGTCGGCGGGTGACCGGGCGGATCTGCGTCAGCCAGAAGCGGCGGCCATCCCACACCCATTCCAGATCGTGGAAGGGCGCGACGAAGTCGAGGGCCAGGGCGGCGTCCCGCAGCAGGGCCGCAAGAGCTTCGGCTTGGGGGGTGTCGAACACCCGGGCAGCCGCTTGGTGGGAAGGCGTCGGTACCCGCCGGGTGCCGCCGCCCAGGACGGGCACGCTCATGGTGGCCTTGGTGCCGAGCCGCGATTCCAGCACGCGCCAGGTGTCGTCGCTGTCCTCGGCGAAGACGATCTCGTCCCCGGCCGCTTCGCCGCCGACCAGACTCTCCCCCAGACCCCAGTTGGCGTGGACGATGATGCGGTCCTCGCGTCCGCTAACCGGGTCGCAGGTGAAAGCGATGCCCGACGCGACCGCCGGGAGGAGCGGCATGACCATGACGGCCATGGCCGGCTCGCCCGCGACGCCCAGGCGTTCGCGGTAGGCTTGAGCTGTGGGCGAATCTAGGGAGGCCCAGACTTCAGCCACCGCCTCGACCAGCGCGTCCACGCCCAGGACATTGAGGCGCGAGAGGAAGATGCCGGCGAAGGATGCGGTAGCGGCATCCTCGCCCACGGCCGAGGAGCGTACGGCGAGGGGCTGATCGCTCCAGCCCCGCGCCGCCAGTTCATCGCTCAACAGGGGGGCCAGCGCCGCCGGCACCCCCTGGCCGCGGCGGCGACTCCAGGCTGCCGGTATCATGAAAAAGTCCGGCACCGGCAGGCCATAGCGATGCAATTGCCCCAGCTGCCGCCCCTTGCCGCCGACCGCTTCCGGCGGCTCGATACCCGCAGCCGAGCCCACCACCAGCGCCAGGTTGGCGCTCATGGGCGCACCGTCATGCCGGTGCAGAACAGGTCCAGGGTTCGTGCCAGCTCTTCCGACAGGGAAAGCCCGTCTTCGCTCAGGCAGCGCAGGAGGGTTGCCAGGTGGACGAACTGGAAATGCATGGCCAGCAGGACTGCGGGTACATCGTCCCGAAACTCACCCGTCGCCTGCCCTTGGGCAATGAGCTCGGTGAAAACCGTATCCAGGCCGCTGCGCTCACGGCCCTCCGCCGGCGCTTGCAGGTCGCCCAGGCGATGGCGCAGATAGGGCAGCAGGAAGAAGCGCTGGCGCTCGCACCAGGCAGCCTGCATTTCAAGAAAGCGCGCCATCCGGGGTCGGCCCGGCGCCGCCTCGGCGAGGGCAATTTGCAAGGCAGGCCAGGATTCCCGCAAGTCCCGATGAAAGACATGGCGCAGCAAGGCTTCCTTGACCGGGAAATGTCGATAGAGCGTGACCTTCGAGACATCGGCGGCTTCGGCGACGCGCTCCATGGTCACCGCGTCGAAGCCGCTCGCCTCGAAAAGCGCCCAGGCGGTATCGGCGATATGGTCGAGCTGTTGCCGCCGCTTGCGCTCGCGGCGGCCGGTCTCGGGCGTCGAGGAAGCAGGATGGGCAGGGTCGACGGCCATGGTGAGCTAAAATATTTGTTTACGACGTTCATAACGTTACGTCGTAAACAAATATTTGTACAGCCCTGGGAATGGCTCCACAAGACCGGCTACTAGTCGCGGTGGCTCGCGTGGCCGCCGGGGCGGGCTTTTCCCCCCGCGGGGCAAGCCCGACTACCCTCACCAGCACTGAAAGGGCCGACCCGAGAGCGCTTGGTGCGCTCGCGGGGGCCGCTCAGAATCCCCGCAAGTCATCCACCGGCAAGGTCAGCGGCCCACCGGCAATCCGCTCCAGCAGGTCGCCAATGATGTCGACGTCGTTGTCGAAGCTGCCGTGGGCGGCGTCGATGGGGGTATCCGGGTTGCGCGCCGCAAGGACCTTGTCGGAATCGATCACCTTCCAGCGTTTGGGCTTGACCAGGCCCGCCTTGGCGGCCGCTTCGCGCCATGCGGCGAGGGCCGCAACCGTGCTGGAGGCGCCGTCCCATCCGCCGAAGTCGGGGCGTGTGACGTTGTCCAGGCCCAGGATGGGGGTGCGCAAATCGGTTTCCAGGGCGTTGGAGACAAAATACAGCAGAGACTTCCGGTAGATGCCGGCCACGTTGTCGTCGAGCTCGACCCGATCGGAAAGCACCCGTACATGGAGCTTGGCCATGATGTCCGGCAGGGCGGCGTAGTGCTGATTGGCGAACTCGACGCTGCACGCCGGCGCGAAGAGATGGGTGGAGGCGATGCGCGCCACCAGGCCGCGCTGGACGACGAGTTTCAGGAAAGCGCCGAGGATGATCGAGCCGGCGGAGTGCCCCACCAGATGGATTTCCAGATCGTCTCCCCAAGTCCCGGCGAGCTTCTGCAAGGCTTCCACCAGGAGGTCGCCGCCACGCCCGGAAAGGGCCGAGCGTTGGGCGTTTTCCTTCATTTCGCTCCAGATCGGGCGCACCGCCGGGCGGCCCAGAGTCTTTTCAATCAGAGGATCGCTGAGGTCGGTGAGGGACCAGCCGGCGAGGCCGGGTTTGGGCGCAAACCTGTCGCGCAGCATGTCGGCGATGGATTCGAGAATGCCGGTCTTCCACACCAGGAAGAGCGGGTAGCAGCCGTTGCCGGTGAAGTAGCGGCCCATGGCCCGGGCGCGGGCGATGCCGTCTGCTTCGCTGTTGAGCCCGCCGTGGGCATAGATGACCAGGCGCTTCTTGGCCGCCGGGTCTTGCCTGAACCAGGCGTCGGGAAGAACGCAGGCCTGGTGGAAGAGCTTGCGGCTCGGTTCGTCTTCGGTGAGGTAGCGCTCCATGCGGCCGTCGTTGCCGAGCACGACGCTGTGGCGATAGGCCTGATCCTCATTCCACCAGCGACTGCGGTCGGCGCCCGCCGCCGCGCCGTTCGCGGCCCCCAGACCGGTCAGCCGGCCGGCCACGACCCCCGGGACCCCCAGAGCCGCCACCCAGGCATCCATGGCATTGGCCAGCCAATCACCGTAGGTGAGGACGGCGAAACCGCCGCGCCCCCAGTCCTTGCCCCAGGAATTCTGGACGATGAACCCGCGCTCGTTGAAGCCCACCAGGGCGAAGGCGTGGCCGCCCTCCTGGGAAGGCTGACCGTCGAAGGCAATGCCCGGCACATCGCCGTGACCGGCCGGAGGCGCCGGATCGGCCACGGGAAGATCCCAGCCGTCGTGGGTGAAAGCCGAGACATAGACGGCACCGACCTCCAGGATCGCCGCCTGCAAGTCGGTAATCGACTTCTTGTCGATGCGGTAATACACGCCCAGGGTATTGCGGGTGGCCCGTTCCGCCCAGCCGAAGGCCGGGGTGCCGCTCGTCCCCTGGCGGTAGGGCCAGTCCTTCTCGAGGCAGACGCCGTGCTTGTGCCAGCCCTTCAGAGCGCCGCGGCAACTCGATCCTTCGTAATCCTCGCCGGCGTATTCGTCGTAGCGGCGGGCGAAGTCGTAGAGCATGCGCGGGCTGACCGAATCCAGGGACTCCGGGGTGTCCGCCTTGCGCCAGCGCAGGTAGTTGACCACGCAGGCGAGTCCGAAGCCGGTGCAGGCTCCCTCCTGGCCCTGGTCGAGGATCAATCCCGCGCGGGTATAGGCGCCCAGGAAGCGCTCGATGGCGCCGGCCGCGGGATATTCGTCGGGGAGCGTCGCGGGCGGCGGCGTATAGGCACGATCGCGCAGGTCGCCCGGGTCGGGCGACGCGGTGAGCTTGCGCCCGGAACGGCCGCTCGCCGTCGGCTTCTTCGCCGATGCCCTTCCGGCGGGCGCGGCGGGCATCCCAGGCCAGGGTTCGGCAGCGCGGGCGAAGACATCCCGGAAACGGTCGAGGCCATGACTGCCGCCATTGACGATCTTGCGCGCCCGACGCAGATCTCCCACGGCGATCGCTTCGCGCAGCGATTCCGCCCGACTGGCGAGGAAGACTGCCAGCAGCGCGGCGGCGATTTCAGGGGACTTGGCCAGGTCCGGCGCCGCTTCCAGGTCGATGCCCAGTTCGCCGCCGAATTGGCGGTAATTGGCGCGGCCGGTGAGTTGGACGAAGCCCCGACCCTTGTAGCGCGCACCGTCTCCCGATCGGGTATTGCCCAGGGATCTCCTTCCGTCATAGAGGCCGAAGGGCGTTCCGCCGGGGGCCGTATTGAAGGGGGATTGAAATTCGGCGATGGGAAGGAAGCCCTCGCTCTCGGCGCGGATCGTCGCCAGCGCGGCGATGACCAGGCTGCGGTCGAGGAGCCCCGCAGCCCGCAGGGCCGTGAGGACGTAGGGCAGGAAGCGGGCGATATTGGCCGGTTTCGTGGCCGGGAAAAGGCCGCGAACGGCGTCGGCCCCAGGATGCAGTTCCAGGTCCGGAAAGACCTCCATGCCCAGGAGTTCCTGACAGCGCGGCCCCACCACCCCATCGGCAATCAGCCCCACCCCCGACTGCCAGCGGCGCACCGCCGCCTCGGTGTCGGCATCGAGCTGGTCGCCCGCGGCGAGCCCCGCATACTCGCCGGCGATAGCGCCCAGGACCGCAGTGAGACGCTGTTTCAATTCAACCACCCGGGGGCCGCCTGCCCCTCGCTGCAACACCGCTTTCATGCCGTTCTCCTGAAAATGGCCGAGGTCCCGCGCTTCCTGCGGGCAAGCCAAGGCTTCAATCTAGTCGATACGGATAGAAAATGCCATGGAAATAGGCACCGGGTGCCGTGGGGCATTGCGGGCCATTCCCGGGGCAATCAAATACATTTAATACACAATCAAATGACTGCTTAGAGCTTTATCTGCAATTTGGTAATCAATACACTCACCCCCATCGTCTTCCGGAGAATCGCCATGCTGGGTGCCTTGACCCAAATCCTATGCTTCCAACTCGTGGGCGAGGCGATCGCCCGTGGTATGGGACTTCCCCTGCCGGGCCCGGTCCTCGGCATGCTCCTGCTCTTCCTCGCCCTGACCCTGCGCGGCGGTGCCTCGGCGAACCTGCAGACCACCAGCCAGACCCTGCTTCAGCATCTCTCGCTCCTCTTCGTGCCGGCGGGAACGGGAATCGTCGTCCATCTGCACCGGGTCGCCGACGAGTGGCTGCCGCTCCTCGTCGCCCTGATGCTCAGCACGGCTGCCGCCCTGGCGGTCACCGCCGGCGTGATGATGGCCTGCCGGCCCACGCCGGGAGAACCGACATGACCCCCCGCATCAGCGACCTTTGGGTCTACCTGGCGGCCTCGCCCCTCCTCGGCCTGACCGTGACGCTGCTGGCCTATCAGGGTGGCTTGTGGCTCTATCGGCGCTCCGGCATGCATCCCCTCGCCAACCCGGTGCTCCTTGCGGTCGCCGTCCTCGTCGCGCTCCTGCTGCTGACCGGAACTCCCTACGCCACCTATTTCGAAGGCGCCCAGTTCGTCCATTTTCTGCTCGGACCCGCCACCGTCGCCCTGGCCGTCCCGCTCCACGCCCAGATCCGGCGGGTACGCGCCCTGGCTCTGCCCATCGCCGCCGGATTGCTGGCCGGCGGCCTGACGGCGGCCCTGTCGGCGGTGGCGGTCGGACGTTGGCTCGGGGCCAGCGGGCCGACCGTGCTGTCCCTGGCGCCGAAATCGGCCACCACGCCCATTGCCATGGGCGTGGCAGAACAGATCGGCGGCATCCCCTCGCTCACCGCGGTGCTGGTGATCGCCACCGGGATCTTCGGTGCCGTGCTTGCCATCCCCCTCTTCGACCGGCTTCGCGTCCGCGACCCGGCGGTCCGCGGCTTTGCCCTGGGCGTGGCATCCCATGGCATCGGCACGGCGCGTGCCTTCCAGATCGACGAGGAAACCGGCGCTTTCGCCGCCCTGGCCATGGGTCTGAACGGCGTGTTCACCGCCCTGGCGGTTCCGGCGTTGGCGGCTTGGCTGCTTTGACGCCGGCATCGGCCGGAAAGGTCGGGGTTAGGGTTTTACCGGATGGCCGACCGAGCCTTGCGAGCCAAGAATGAATCCATGCTGACCCCGCCCCCTCCCCGCTCCCCACGGCGCCCCTGGCTGTGGACCGCGCCCTATCTGGCCGTGGGCGTCTTCGCCGTGGCCATGCTGGTGATCACCGGGCTCTTGCAGTGGCGTGAGCGGGATACGGCACTGGGAGCCCTCGAGGGGGATATGCATTGGGCGGAACGTACCATCGAGAGCCGCGTCAGGGCGCATCAGGATTTTCTGACGGAACTCGCGCGGGACCGGGAATTCGACCGCCTCGACTACGAATCCTTCCAGGTCCGGGCCGCCCGCTACGTGCGCGACAATCCGGAAATCGCCGCGATCGCCTGGGTGAGCACGGAAGGCAAGGTCGAGTGGGTCGCTCCCAGCGAGGCCACCGTCACCTTCGTCGGAGACGAACTCACCGGGGTGAGGCGCGCTTCCCTGGAGGAAGCCCTGCGCCTGCGGCGCCAGCGCTTCGGCACCCACTATGTCGAATCCGGCGCCCCCCAGTCTACCGATCTCATCCAGCCCGTTCAACGGGGCAGCAGCGATCTGGGGGCCTTCGTCGCGCCCATCGCCATCGACGGTCTGATGCGCGCATCGCTGCCCGCCTGGTTTGGCGCCCGTTACCACCTTTCCCTGGTGGACGACACCCAACGGGAGGTGTTCGCCAACAGTTCGGTCAAACCCACCGACCGACGCCTGGCTGGCGCGATCAATCTCGAGCTTGCGGATACCCGCTTCGGACTCAACGTCGCCGCCTACCGCTCCGGCGGAGCGTGGCTGCCCTATGTTCCCGCCGTCCTGATCGGCGTCCTCACCCTGTTGGCCGCCGCCACCCTGTTCCAGTTGCGGCGCCACGCCGAACACCGGGCGTCCACCGAAGAGCAACTGCGGGCCGCCTACGCCTTCCGCCAAGCCATGTCCCAGTCGCTGCTGACCGGGCTGCGGGCCGTCGATCTCGAAGGGAGGATCACTTTCGTCAATGCCGCCTTCTGCCGCATGACCGGATTCTCGGAGGCGGAACTGGTGGGCGTCGCCCCGCCCTATCCCTACTGGCCGCCGGAAGAAGCCGAACAACTCCAGCGCAATATCGATACCGCCCTGGCCGGCCGCGCCCCGCCCAATGGCTTCGAAATGCGGATCATGAACAAGTCCGGCGAGCGCTTCGATGTCCGGCTCTACTTCTCTCCCCTCATCGACACCCAGGGCAAGCAGATCGGCTGGATGGCCTCGATGAACGACATCACCGAGCCCAAACGGACCCGGGTCGAACTCGAACAGGCCCACGAGCGCTTCGAAACGGTGATCGACGGTCTCGACGCGGCGGTCCACGTCACCGACGCGAGGAGCGACGAAATCCTGTTCGCCAACCGGGCCTTCGGCAACATTTTCGGTCACGATTCGGTGGGCCGTTCTTCGGCGACGGTGACGGCGGCCTGTCGCCCGGCACCGGACGATCTGGCGGTCGACCCGGCAGCCCTGGATGCGAAAACGCTCCCGCGCGAACTCTACGATGGCGAGCTGCGCCACAACCTTTCGGGCCGCTGGTATCACGTCCATGAGCAGGCGATCCGCTGGGTCGACGGCCGCACGGTACGCGTCCAGATCGCCGCCGACATCACCGAGCGCAAGCACCTGGACGAGGTGACCCTGGAGCAGCAGAAGCGCCTCGAGCAGACCTCGCGGCTCATCACCATGGGCGAAATGGCCTCGTCCCTGGCCCACGAACTCAATCAGCCCCTCTCCGCCATCGCCAATTACTGCGCCGGCTGCATCAAGCGGCTCTCCGAAGGGAACCCCCGCATCGAGGACATCCTCGCCGCCATGCACAAAGCCGCCGATCAGGCCGAACGGGCCGGCAAGATCATCCGCCGCATGCGCGACATGGTGAAGAAGGAAGAACCGCGCCGGGAACCCGTTGCCCTTGCCGACCTGATCGATGAGACCCGCGCCCTCGCCGATATCGAGGCCCGCAAGATCGGGGTCGAACTGGCCGTCGAACTGGAGGACGGCCTGCCCCGGGTGGTCGTAGACCGGATCATGATCGAGCAGGTGCTCCTCAACCTGATGAAGAATGGCATCGAGGCCATGGCCGCCACGCCGGCCGGTGCCCGACGCCTCGCGGTGACCGCACGCCTTGCCGACGGACGCAGCGTCGAGGTGGCGGTCGCCGACCGCGGTCACGGACTGGCGGATGACGACCTGGAACGGATCTTCGCACCGTTCTACACTACCAAGCCGGACGGCATGGGCATCGGTCTCGCCATCTGCCGCTCGATGATCGAATTCCACCAGGGACGACTGTGGCCCGAACCCCATCCCGGGGGCGGCACCGTCTTCCGCTTCACCCTGCCCGCGGAGGAGCCCCATGAATAAGACCGCTCCGGTGATTCACGTCGTCGATGACGACGAGGCCATGCGCGACTCCATGACCTGGCTTCTCGAAGGCGAAGGCTACGCCGTCGCCACCTACCCGTCGGCCCCGGCCTTCCTTGCCGCTCGCCACGACGGCATGCGCGGCTGTCTGGTCCTCGACGTGCGCATGCCGGACATGAGCGGGCTGGAACTCCAGGAACGCCTGGACGCGCTCGGGTCCACGCTGCCCATCGTCTTCATCACCGGTCATGGCGACGTTCCCATGGCCGTAGCCGCCCTGCACCGAGGCGCCTGCGACTTCGTCGAAAAACCGTTCAACGACGCCGATCTCCTGGGGCGAATCCGGCGGGCCCTGGAGCTGGATGCCGAACTCGCCTCCCGCCGCAGCCGGGATACCGCCCTCAATCACCGCCTCGAACAATTGACGCCGCGGGAGGCGGAAGTCCTGCGCCTGGTGGTGGCCGGCCGCCTGAACAAGCAGATCGCCGACGAACTCGACATCAGCATGAAGACGGTGGAAGCCCACCGGGCCCGGGTCATGGAGAAAATGGGCGTGCGCACCCTGGCCGACCTGGTCAAGGCCGTCGTCGCCCTGGAGCAGGGCGGACACTGACGCGCGGGCTGACGTCCCCCGAAGTCCCCGTTATGATGGCCACCTTTGCGCCCCTGACCTGTCCGCCATGAAACGTATTCCCGCCCTCGTTCTCGCCCTCGCCGCCTTTTCCTCGTCAGCCTTCGCCGAAGGGCCGAAAGACGGGGTCGAAGTCGGCAAGGCGTCGACGATCCGCAAGCTGGTTCCCGCCGATCAACTGGAAAAGGCCGCCGGCCAGCAGTACGCCCAGTTGAAGCAGCAGGCTGCCGCCCAGGGCGCCCTGGCGCCCGACAACCATCCCCAGGTCCAGCGCCTGCGGGCCATCGCCAAGCGCATCCTGCCCTTTACCGAGCGATACAACTCGCGAGCCGATCGCTGGCAATGGGAAGTCAATCTGATCGGTTCCAAGGATCTCAACGCCTTCTGCATGCCGGGCGGGAAAATCGCCTTCTACACCGGCCTGATCGATACCCTGCATCTGACCGACGACGAGATCGCCATCGTGATGGGCCACGAAGTCGCCCATGCCTTGCGCGAACACGCCCGCGAGCGGGTGGCCAAGGCCCAGCTGACCAATATCGGCACGGCCATCCTGGGCGAACTGATCGGCGGCGGCAAATATACCGGCGCCTTCCAGCTGGGCGGCAATCTACTGAACCTCAAGTTCTCCCGCGACGACGAATCGGAAGCCGACGTGGTCGGCCTGGACCTCTCGGCCCGAGCCGGCTACGACCCGCGGGCCGGCGTCAGCCTGTGGCAGAAGATGGGGGCCTCGGCCAAGGGCGCGCCGCCCCAATGGCTGTCGACTCACCCGGCGGGCAAGAACCGCATCGAGGAAATCCAACGCCATCTGCCCGAGGTGATGCCGCTCTACGAAGCCGCCCGCAAACGCGGGTGAAGCGCCTCAGTAGGTCTTGGCGGGGCTCCGCGGCGGCATTTTCGGCTGGCCGGTGAAGGTGGCCGGCGGCACCTTGTAGCCCTGGGGTTTGCCGGCGTCGTCATAGACGATATTGGCCGACTGCTGCTTGGGATCCTTGCGGCTAGCTGAAATTTCCAGGGTCGCCGCCCGCGGCGGCGGGGTTTCCCGACTGAGTTCGGCCCGGACGATGCGCGCCCGTTCGGCGGCAATGCGGTTGTCTATGGTCTGGGTGGAAAACTTCCGCTGGCTGAGGGTTTCCCGCATGCGCAGCAATTCCTCCAGCTCCGGAGACGAGCGCAGCGAACGCCGCGGTTCGCCCCAGGTGGCCTTGGGCTGGGCGACGGCGACGTTGAATTCGTCGGGGCTGGTCACCAGGCGGGCGATCTTGAGGTTGTTGCTGCGCATGGCCCATTCCAGGGCGCCATCCCCCCAGTCGTTCTTGACCGAGCGGTCGGCCCCTTTCTCGATCAGCAGCCGGGCCATGTCCTCCCGCCCCTCGTACACCGCCATCATCAGGACGCTGGAGCCATTGGTGCTGCGGGCGTTGATGTCGGCGCCGCGCTCCATGAGCAGGCGGGCGATGTCCCCATGGCCGGCGAAGACCGCGTAGTGGAGGGCCGACCACTGCTTTTCGCCGGCGTTGATGTGGGCACCCCGTTCGAGCAGCCACTGGACCGCCTCCATCTTTCCCCGCCAGGCGGCCAGCAACAGCGCCGTCTCGCCGATGTGGTTGCGGTAATCGATGTCGGCACCATGGGCGATGAACACCCGCATCAGTTCGAGGTTTCCTTCCCAGGCGCCGATCTGCAATCCGCTGCCGATCCGGCTGCCCTCGAAATCCGGCGGCAGGCCGGCCGCGAGCCAGTCCTCGGCCTTGCTGACATTGCCGAGTTCCATCTGATTCGCGAAGGCCGCCGGATCGGGCAACGCCCCTCCGGCCCGCCCCGGCTGGGCGAGCAGCCCGCTCAAGGCCAGACCGATTATCATTGCCGCCACTTTGCGCTTCATGCCCTTACTCGCCGTCACCGCCAGCCGCCATTCTCTCATGACTCCCGTTTCCCGCCGGCTGCTGGCGGCCCTGGCCTTGTCCATTCTCTTCCACGCGCTGCCCTTCGCGGCCGACTTCTGGCCCCGGCCGGCCGTTCCGGCTCCCCGGCCGCTGCTGGCAGAATTGCGGCCGCCTCCCCCGCCGCCGCCCGCACCGCTCCCCGCACCGCCGCCCCTCATCCTGCCGGACCCGCCGCGCCCGCAACCCGCTGCAGCGCCGCCGAAGCCGCACGCAGAGCCCCTCCGACCCCCGGCGCCCGCCCGCAACTGGCAGGAGGCGGTCAAGCGCCAGATCAAGCAACTCGACGATGCGGGGCTCTTCTATCCGGAAGAGGCGATTGCCCGCGGCCAGCAAGGCGAAGCCCTGGTTCTCCTGATCCTGGACGAAGCCGGCAATGCCGTCGCCGCCCGCCTCGAACAGAGCAGCGGCCACCCCCTGCTCGACCAAGCGGCCCTGCGCGCCGCCCGGGCGCTGCGCAGCCTGCCGGCGGATGCACCCCGGGAGACCCTGATTCCGATCCGTTTCCGCCTGCGCTAGCCCTCCGCTTTGCCGGGCGCGGGGCGCCAGTGCGCGCTATACCGCCCCCTCGGCCCGCAGGGCGGCGATGTCCTCTGCGCCGTAGCCCAGGGCGGCAAGAATCGAATCGGTATGTTCGCCCAGGGCGGGTCCGAGCCATTCGGTACTCCCGGGCGTTGCCGAAAGCTTGGGCACGATCCCCGGCACCTTGAGCGGCTTGCCGTCCGCACGCAGCGCCGTCTGGATCATCTCCCGGGCCAGGAACTGGGGATCGGCAAACATGTCGGCCGCCGAGTACACCCGGGACGCCGGCACCTGGGCCGCTTCCAGGGCGGCCAGGACCTCGGCCTCGTCGTGGGCCGCGCACCAGACATCCACCGCCCCATAGATCTCGTCCCGCCGCCCGTCGCGGCCCGCGTTATCGGCAAGGCCCGGGTCGGCAGCCAGATCGGGGCGCCCGATGGCGGCCATGAAGCGCCGGAAGATGGCATCCCCGTTGCCGCCGATGGCCACGTGCTTGCCGTCCCGGGTGGTGTGGGTGTTGGACGGCGTGATCCCCGGCATGATGTTGCCGGTCCGCTCCCGCACGAAGCCGAAGACGTCGAACTCCGGCACCAGGGACTCCATCATGGCGAAGACCGCCTCGTAGAGCGCCACATCCACCACCTGCCCGGCCCCGCCATTGACCTCGCGATGGCGCAGGGCCATGAGGGCGCCGATGGCCCCCCACAGCGCCGCGATGGAATCGCCGATGGAAATTCCCGTGCGCACCGGCGGCCGATCGGGAAATCCGGTAACGTAGCGCAAGCCGCCCATGGACTCTCCGACGCTGCCAAACCCCGGCTGATCCTTGTACGGCCCGGTCTGGCCGAAGCCGGAAAGCCGCACCATCACGAGGCCGGGGTTGTCGCGGGAAAGGGATTCCCAGGAAAGCCCCAGCTTCTCCAGCACCCCGGGGCGGAAATTCTCGACCAGGATGTCGGCCCCGGCGATCAGGCGGCGGACAAATTCCTTTCCTCCCGGATGCTTGAGGTTGGCCGTCACCGACCGCTTGTTGCGGGCCTGGACCGACCACCACAGCGAAGTGCCGTCCTGGAGCTTGCGCCACAACCGGAGCGGATCGCCGCCATCGGGAGACTCCACCTTGACCACCTCGGCGCCGAATTCGCCCAGGATGCGGGTGCAGAACGGCCCGGCGATAAGGGTGCCGAGTTCGACGACCTTGAGGCCGGAAAGGGGTTTTTGCGGATCGGTCATGGTGGCAGGCCGGAAACGGCGGAACGGAAGGAGCCGGTATCTTAATCCGCCCGCCCCGGAGGAACCACCGGACCGGCAACCCCATCCGACCAATGCCTGGCCAGCCGGCTGGCCAGGGAACACCCATCCCGCGGCCAAGCCTCCAATGCCGAGGCCAGCGGCACTGAACCCGGCAATCAGGAACGCTGCCAGCCAAAGCTCAGCACGAAGGCAGAAGCCGGAATAATGCCCGCAGGAGCTCACCCACTCGACATAGACCCCCGTGAAACGTATGCTTTGGTCTTACTCAAACTCACCTTGCCTACCCGCTCCGGCAGAACGATGGTTTGCCTGGAACCTTTCAGTCATCG
>DAORDK010000079.1:0-13826 GCA_035345935.1 Rhodocyclaceae bacterium
AGAACCGCGCATTCTACACAATTTCCCAGGCGAGTCAAAGCCTTGTGCTAGACTTTCCGCCTTTTCCCAAGGAGTCCCCATGGCAGAAACCACCACCGCGTCCGGTCTGGTCGTCGACGAATTGACCGTCGGCAACGGCATCGAGGCCGGCGCCGGCAAATACGTCTTCGTCCATTACACCGGCTGGCTCACCGACGGGTCGAAATTCGATTCGAGCCGCGACCGGCGCCAGCCTTTCTCATTTCTGCTGGGGCGCGGGCAGGTCATCGCCGGCTGGGACGAGGGCGTCCAGGGTATGAAGGTGGGCGGCAGCCGCAAGCTCACCATTCCGCCCCACCTGGGTTATGGCGCAGCCGGGGCCGGGGGCGTCATTCCGCCCAATGCCACCCTGGTGTTCGAAGTCGAATTGCTCGACGTGCGATGAGCGATCCCGAAGGTCCCGATCGCAAACCTCGCAAGGCGGTCAAGGCCGGCGAGGATCCCTGGGCGCGCTGGCGTTCGGGGGCGGCGTCGGCACCAACGTCGCGCCCACCGAAGCGCGAGGGCGCACCTTCCCGTGACGCCGCAAAGCCCTGGCCGGAGACCGGCGCTCCCAGCGCAGCGGCTAAGTCCCGCACCCCGGTGGCAAAGCCGCAAGCCGCTGCCGTGCAGAATCCGGCCCCGGAGGCGGACGCCATCCGCGCGGCTTCCGACCGGCCCCGGGAAGGCGTCCGCCTCTCCAAGGTCATGGCCGAGCGGGGAATGTGCTCGCGGCGCGAGGCCGACGCCTGGATTGAGCGCGGCTGGGTCTATGTGGACGGACGCTGCGTCAGCGAGCTGGGTAGCCGCATCGACCCGGGGGCGGAAATCACCGTGGCTTCGGATGCGCGGCAGGATCAGGCCCGGCAGGTCACCATCCTGCTCAACAAGCCGGTGGGCTACGTGTCCGGTCAGCCCGAACCCGGATGCACCCCGGCGGTGACACTGATCCTTGCCGAGAATCAAGTGCGTGGCGCCGGCGATCCCGACTTCAAACCCTGGATGCTGCGCGGCCTGGCCCCCGCCGGGCGCCTCGATTCGGATTCCAGCGGCCTCCTGGTGCTCACCCAGGACGGTCGTGTGGCGCGGAGCCTGATCGGCGAGGACAGCGGGGTGGAAAAGGAATATCTGGTGCGCGTCAGCGGCACGATGCTTGCCAACGGCCTGGCGCTCCTCAGCCATGGTCTCGAACTGGATGGCAAGCCGCTCAAACCCGCGCGGGTCAAGCAATTGAACGAGGATCAACTCCACTTCATCCTTCAGGAAGGCAAGAAGCGCCAGATCCGCCGTATGTGCGAAATGGTCGGTCTCAAGGTGATCGGATTGAAGCGGGTGCGCATCGGCCGCGTCAAGCTGGGTGATCTCCCGCCGGGAAAGTGGCGTTTTCTGCGTGACGGCGAGCGCTTTTAGGGCGGACTAGACCAGCCCGCGGTCGACCAGTTCACCCTTGAGGTAAGCGTAGTAGATGGGCGCGGCGACGACTCCGGGAACACCGAAGATCGATTCCATCACAAGCATGGCCACCAGGAGTTCCCAGGCCTTGGCGCCGACGCCGGCGCCCACGATGCGGGCGTTGAGGAAATACTCCAGCTTGTGGATCACTACCAGGAAGACCAGGGAGGCCACCGCCGCTTCCAGCGAGTGGGAGAGACTGACGATCACGATGACCGCATTCGAGATGAGGTTGCCGAGGACGGGAATGAGTCCGGCCACGAAGGTCACCGCGACCAGCGTCTTGGTCAGGGGGAGGTGGATGCCGAGGAGGGGCAGGGCGAAGGCCAGGTAAACGGCTGTAAAGACCGTATTGACGGCGGAAATCTTCACCTGGGCGAAGACGATCTGGCGAAAGGCGGTGGCGAAGCGGCGGATGCGTTCGGAAAGCGCCGTTGCCAGGGGAGCGCTGTCGGCCTGGGCGCAGGCCTCGCGCAGGGCGGCCATGGCGCCGATGACCATGCCGATGAGGATGTGGGCAAAGGCGTGGCCCGCCTCCTTGCCCAGGGTCTGCAACTCGGCCGCGTGTTCGCGCAGCCAGTGACCGACCGCCTCGCGAATTTGGTCCGTATTGCCGGGGAGCTTGTCGGCCAGCCAGGCCGGGAGCTTGTCCCGGGCGCCTTCGATGATTTCCGCCATTTTGCCCAGGAGGACGGTGAGGCTGCCCTGGTCCGAACGGAAGAAAGCCAGCGCGCCGATAATGGCACCCGTCACGGCGAGCACGACGACGATGGCCAGGAGGATCAACGCAAGCGTCTTGCGCCCGCTGCCCAATCCGCCAGGAAGGCGTGCGGCGAGCCGATGGGTGAGCTCGTAGACCAGCAGCCCCGCGAGCAGAGCCGGCAACAGGTGGAGCGCCAGGATGCCGATCAGGGCGGTCGCCGCGAATACCCAGGCAGCGACGTCGTGGCGGCTGACGGCCATCGCCTTCACGGCTTGAGCTCCGTCGGCGAGGCCTTTGCCGGCATCATGGTCGCCTCCCCTTCCAGGACCACCCGGTCGCCGACGGTGCACACGGTATCGAGAATGACCCGGTTCCGGGCCGGGAAGACCTCGCGCACCGTCGCCGTCGCCCGTACCGTGTCTCCGGGACGAACCGGAGCCTTGAAGCGGAGGCTTTGGGCCACATAGATGCAGCCGGGACCGGGCAGCCGGGTGCCGAGCACAGCGGAGATAAGGCTGGCGGTCAGCATGCCGTGGGCGATGCGGCCTCCGAACGCGGTTCCCTTGGCGTATTCCTCGTCCAGATGGGCGGGATTCACGTCGGTGGAGATTCCCGCGTAAAGGACGATGTCCGCTTCGGTGAGGGTCTTGGCCAGGCTGGCCGTCATGCCGGGCTGGAGTTGATCGACGGTGTAGGTCATGGGCTGTTTTCCGGTTCCGATGGGCAGGATTCGGACTTTACCCATTTGTGATGAAGAGGGAAACGTCCGGGGCAATCCCGAGGGGGCGTCGGACACCTCCTTCAGCTCTCGGGCGTCACCCGGCGCTCGGCAATCCTCGCGCCGGGGACCGATGCGGCCGCCGGAGAATCCTAGAAACGCGATTTCCGGCGTTCCCACCGGCCGACCCGATTATTCGGCGCAACGCTTGGCGATGTGAGCCAAGGCTTCCTCCACCTGGTCGATGAGGATGAGGCACAGGTCTCCGGATTCCAGACGGGCCAGGGCGCTGTCGATGGCCAGGAACTCGCCGCGGATTTCCTCGATGTGATGGGTGCGCTGGGCGTCGGACAGACCGTCGCGCAGCAGCGCCAGGACCTCGCCATCTTCCCGGCCGCGCTGGCAGGCATCCTGATAGAGGATCACCTCGTCGAAGGCGTCGCCGAGAATTTCCGTCTGCTGCCGGATGTCCTCGTCGCGGCGGTCTCCGGCGCCGCTGATGACCACCGAGCGCTTGCCGGCCGGCATGGTGTCGATGGCATTGACCAGGGCCTGGATGGCGTCCGGGTTGTGGCCATAATCGGCGATGAGGGTGGCGCCGCGGTAGTTGAAGACATTGAAGCGGCCGGGCGCGGTCTGGGCGTCGTTGACAAAGCTGGCCAGTCCCGCGGCGATGGTTTCCCAGGGCAGGCCCAGGGCCCAGCCGGCGGCCGTGGCGGCCATGGCATTCTCGACCTGGAAGCCGATGGTGCCGCCCCGGGTGATGGGGACGGAGGCCAACGGAATGCGGTGTTCGTTCTTGCCCTCTGCGCAGACGATGGAATCGCCCTCGGCATAGACCACGCGCTTTCCCTGGGCGCGGTGGGTCGCCATGATGGGTTGGAAGCGGTCCCGGGAGAAGAAGGTGACGTTGCCCGGACAGTTCGCCGCCATGGCCGCCACGTGGGGGTCGGCGGCATTGAGGACGGCGTAGCCGCTCTTGCCCACGTTCTCGACGATGACGCGTTTGACCACCGCCAAGTCCTCGACGGTGGTGATGTAATTGAGGCCCAGGTGATCGCCCATGCCGATATTGGTGACCACGGCCACGTTGCAGCGGTCGAAGCCGAGGCCTTCCCGCAGCACGCCGCCGCGGGCGGTCTCGAACACCGCCGCGTCCACGCCCGGATGGAGCAGCACGTTGCGGGCGCTCCGGGGGCCGCTGCAGTCCCCGCTGTCTATGCGCCGGCCTTCGATATAGACGCCGTCGGTGCTGGTCATGCCGACCCGCTTGCCGTCGCGGGTGAGGATGTTGCCGATCAGGCGGGCGGTCGTGGTCTTGCCGTTGGTGCCGGCCACAGCCACCACCGGGATGCGGGCATCTTCCCCCGGCTCGAACATCATGGAGACGATGGCCTCGCCCACGTTGCGGCCCTTGCCGTAGGAGGGAGACAGGTGCATGCGCAGGCCGGGGGCCGCGTTCACCTCGACAATACCGCCGCCTTGCTCTTCCAGGGGCTTGAGGACCGAATCGCAGACCACGTCGATGCCGCAGATGTCCAGACCGACGGTCTGCGCCGCAGCGACGGCACAGGCCGCCAGTTCGGGATGGACATCGTCGGTGACGTCGGTGGCGGTGCCGCCGGTGGACAGGTTGGCGTTGTTGCGCAGGATGACACGGGTACCCTTGGGCGGGACCGAATCGGCGTTCAGTCCCTGCAGAGCGAGGCGCGCCAGGGCGATGTCGTCAAAGCGAATCTTGGTCAGCGAAGTCGCGTGGCCTTCGCCGCGGCGAGGATCGGCATTGACGATTTCGACCAGCTGACGGACGGTGTGCTCGCCGTCGCCGATCACCTGTGGCGGTTCGCGCCGGGCGGCGGCGATGAGCTTGTCGCCGATGACCAGGAAGCGAAAGTCGTGGCCGGGAAGGTAGCGCTCCACAAGAATGTCGTCACGGAATTCGACGGCGGTCTCGTAGGCCGCCATGACTTCCTCCCGGGTGCGGATATTGACCGAAATGCCTTTGCCCTGGTTTCCATCCCGGGGCTTGACCACCACCGGCCCGCCGATTTCCTGGGCCGCGGCCCAGGCATCCTCGGCATCGGTGACCGGGCGGCCGAGGGGCACCGCAACGCCGGCCGCGTGAAGCAATTGTTTGGTCAGTTCCTTGTCCTGGGCGATGGATTCGGCGATGGCGCTGCTCATGTCGGTCTCGGCGGCCTGGATGCGGCGCTGCTGGCTACCCCAGCCGAATTGCACCAGACTGCCCTGGGTGAGCCTCCGGTAGGGAATGCCGCGGGCTACGGCGGCGGCGACGATCGAACCGGTGGAAGGGCCAAGCCGGACGTCTTCGTCGAGGTCCTTGAGGCGGTACAGGGCGTCCGCAAGGTCGAAAGGCTCGTTCTTCAGCGCGGCGTTGACCAGTTGCTCGGCAAGTTCGAAGGCCAGCCGGCCGACGTCTTCTTCGCTGTATTCGACGACCACCTGAAAGGTGCCCGATTCTATGGTTTCCGAGGTCCGGCTGAAGGTCACCGGACAGCCCGCCTGGGCCTGGAGGCCGAGGGCGGCGAATTCCAGGGTGTGAGCCAGGGAAATCACCTCGTCATGGCCGGTGACGTTGAGGAAATCGATTTCGGGAAAGCGCTCCCGGAGGCGGGCTTCGAAGCCGGGCAGAGCGTCGATGGAGCGCTCGGCCTCGGCGCACTCGACGATGGCCTGGATGGCGGTGTGGCGGCTCCACAGGTTGGGGCCGCGCAGGGCTCGAATGCGTGAGACTTCCATGGATCGTTGTTCCTCTCTCGGATCAATTCTTCTTTTGGCGCCGGGGGCTGGCCTGGGTTTCCTGCTCGAAGGTCTTGACGCCGGCAGCGAGCAGTTCGAGCGGAACGTCGAGGGCCCAGCCGGCAGCCACCGCCGCCAGGGCGTTCTCGAGGCGGAAGGCTTCCTCTCCCTGACGCAGGGTGGGGACATCGGCCAATCGGGCGAGGCGTGTCTCGGTATTGCCGGTGGCCAGGATCAACTCTTCCCGGCGGGCGAACACGGCCCGGCCGCCCTTGCCGATGTGGGTGGCCACCACCGGATTGGCGTCGCTGGCCGCGAAGAAGATGACCTCGCCGTCACAGAGCTCGGACATCTCGACCAGTTGTGGGTCGGCGGCATTGAGCACCGCGGCGCCCCCCTTGAGGATCACGTCTACCTGGGTGCGAAAGACCTTGTAGAGCATTTCGTGGTCGTCGATGGCGTAATCCAGATGCTGCTCTTCCGGGTCCAGGTTGGTGACCACGCCGACCTGGCAACGGTCGTAGGCCAGGCCCTCGCCGAGGATGGCGCGGGCGCCGTTTTCGAAGATGGCTAGCTCTACGGCCCGGTTGAGCAGTACACGGCGAGCCGGTGCCCAATGGGAGGCGTCGGTTTTCTGGACGTGGCGCTGGTCGAGGAAGAGGCCGTCGGAGGAGGCGAGCGCAACATACTTGCCGGAAAGCAGGGTCAGATGGCGAAGAAAGCGGGCGACCGCAGTCTTACCCTTGGAGCCGGTGATGCCGACGATGGGAATGCGCCCCGTCTGCCCTTCGGGAAACAGGTGGCCGACGATGGACTTGCCCACCGGCCGCGGCTCGCCGACGGCGGGTTTGAGATGCATGAGCAGGCTGGGTCCGGCATTGACTTCGACGATGGCGCCGCCCTGGTCGAGCAGGGGTTTGGAAATATCCTCGGCCACCAGGTCGATGCCGGCAATGTCGAGGCCGACGATGCGCGCGGCGAGGGCGGCGAGGGCGGCATTGTCGGGATGGACTAGGTCGGTGACGTCGAAGGCGTGGTTGGCGTTGCGCTGGATCAGCACTTCCTTGCCGCTGGGCGGGACGGAATCCCCCTCCAGGCCCTGGCGGGACAGTTCCATGACGGCAGCGGAATCGAGGCGGATGAGAGATAGGGGGTGCAGCTCCGTCTGGCCACGGCGGGGATCCGAATTGATCTGGCTCTCGATCAGTTCGCGCACCGTGGATACGCCGTCCCCGACGACGCATACCACGTCGCCGCGGCAGGCGGCGGCCAGCGTGCCGCCGACCACCAGCAGACGGTGCTCGGTGCCGGGGATCGAGCGTTCTACCAGGACGCCGCTGCCCTCCTCCAGCGCCACGGCGTAGGCCTGTTCGATTTCTTCGCGGGTCTTGACGTCGATGAACACGCCGCGGCCGTGGTTGCCGTCTGTGGGTTTGACGCACACCGGCAGGCCGATATCCACGGCGGCTTCCCAGGCGTCTTCGGGACTATTCACCTCGCGGCCTTCGGGCACGGGAACGCCGCAGGACGATAGCAGGAATTTGGTCAGATCCTTGTCCCGGGAGATGGTCTCGGCGATGGCGCTGGTGCGGTCGGTCTCCGCGGTCCAGATGCGGCGCAGGGCCGCACCGTAGCCGATCTGCACCAGGTTGGCGTCGGGGATCAGGCGGATGGTGGGGATGTCGCGGTCGTCGGCGGCGTCGACGATGCTGGCCGTACTGGGGCCGAGGCAGAGGGAATCTGCCATGTCCGAGAGGCGTTCAACGGTGCCGGCGACATCGAACGGTTTGTCTTCGATGGCGGCCATGACCAGATCCCGGGCCGCGTGCAGGGCGGCGCGGGTAACATCCTCCTGCCAGGCCCGCACGACCACCTTGTACACACCGCGGCGACCGCCGTCGCGGGCCTTGCCGAAGCCGCCGGGCAGACCGGCAAGATTCTGCAATTCGAGAGTGACGTGCTCGAGGATGTGTCCCGGCCAGGTGCCCTCCTGGAGCCGGCGTAGGAAACCGCCGCGCTCTTCGTAACTGCAGCGGTGTTCCACCAGGGAGGGCAGCCAGGCAGTAAGGCGCTCGTAAAAGCCGGGAATGGTGTTGGAGGGAGCGTCCTCCAGGTCATGGATGTCGATCAGTGCTTCCAGCACCGGGCGATAGGTCCACATGCTGGGGCCGTTCAGGTGCGTGATCTTGAGGAATTCGATTTCTCTCTTGCTCATGGATTCTTGGTTTCCGCAGAGGCTTCGGCTGAGGCGGGCGCCGGTCCCCGCTTAACGTGTCGGTGCGCGAACCGGATTACCCGAAGGCGTAATGATCCTGCAAAGCGGCGGCGAATGCCACGCTACAGGAAACGATCGAGCAGCCGGCGGCTGTGACGGTCCAGGAGGCCCAGGTCCCGGATCAGGTACTGGATTCCGTTGCTGTCGGCGATCATCAGCATGGTCTGCGATAGGCGGCGGATGTCTTCCTCTCCCTTCAACACCAGGGCACAGGGTCCGCGGTCGGTGTCCACCTGCCAGGTGCTGGGGGTGGCGAAGCTGGAGACGTCCCTGAGGGCGCGGATTTCCGGGACGAATTCGCGGCTGCCCAGTTCTTCTTCCACCAGTGCCCTTTGGGCGACGGGTAGTTCGGCAAGGCGGTCGATCCAGGCGCGCTCGTGGCCGTCGCCATCAACCAGGGAAATGCCACGGTCCGGCTCGGCAATGGGAAAGGCACGGACCGGGACCACTTCCTGGGGGCCTTCGGGCGTGGCGAGGATGAGGCGGCCGAAGGCGCTGCGCGAGAGTTGCAGGTCGGTGGGGCTCATGCCGTGTGCTCCTTGACCGGGGTCGGGACGCTGGAGAGTTCCAGTTCGGTGTCGACGTTGCGGGCCTGGGCCTGGTAGAGGCGGTAGTAATGGCCCTCCTGGGCCATCAACGCGTCGTGGCTGCCGACTTCGACGATCTGGCCGCGGTCCATGGCCACCAGGCGATCCGCCTTGCGCAGCGTCGACAGGCGGTGGGCGATGGCGATGGTGGTACGGCCGCGCACGAGGTTGTCCAGGGCCTTCTGGATTTCTTTCTCGGTTTCGGTATCGACGGACGAGGTGGCCTCGTCGAGGATGAGGATCTTGGGGTCGATGAGCAGGGCCCGGGCGATGGAAATGCGCTGGCGCTCGCCGCCGGAGAGGCCCTGGCCGCGCTCGCCGACCAGCGAGTCGTAACCGTGGGGCAGGCGCAGGATGAACTCGTGGGCGTGGGCGGCGCGGGCGGCGGCGATGATCTCGTCCCGGCTGGCGTCCGGCTTGCCATAGGCGATGTTCTCGGCGATGGTGCCGAAGAAGAGGAAGGGCTCTTGCAATACCAGGCCGATATTGCGGCGGAACTCGGCCACCGGCACCGAGCGCACATCGACGCCGTCAATCAGCACGGCGCCTTCGGTGACGTCATAGAAGCGGCAGATCAGATTCACCAGGGTACTTTTGCCTGAACCGGAGTGGCCCACCAGACCGATCATTTCGCCGGGATGGATGGTCAGGCTGACGTCCCGGGTGACGGCGCGGGTGCCGTAGCGGAAGCCGCAGCTCCGCAATTCGATCTCGCCTCGCACGGACTTGAGATGTACCGGGTGGGTCGGCTCCGGCACGCTGGAGACGTGGTCGAGGATGTCGAAGATGCGCTTGGCGCCGGCCGCCGCCTTTTGCGTCACCGAAACGATGCGGCTCATGGAATCGAGCCGGGTGTAGAAACGGCTGATGTAGGCGAGGAAGGCGGTCAGGACGCCGACGGTGATCTCCCCCTTGCTGATCTGCCAGATGCCGAAGCCCCACACCACCAGCAGGCCGATTTCGGTGAGGAGCGTCACGGTGGGGCCGAACAGGGACCAGGTCTTGTTGATGCGGTCGTTCAGCGCCAGGTTGTGATAATTGGCCTCGCGGAAGCGGGCCGCCTCGCGCTTTTCCTGGGCAAAGGCCTTGACCACGCGGATGCCAGGGATGACGTCGGCCAGCACGTTGGTCACCTCGGCCCAGATGCGGTCCACCTTCTCGAAGCCGGTGCGCAGGCGATCCCGCACCAGATGGATCATCCAGGCGATGAGGGGCAGGGGGAGAAGGGTGACCAGGGCCAGCCAGGGGTGGATGGAAAACAGGATGATCGCGGTGAGGGCGATCATCAGCACGTCGGTCGCAAAATCGAGGAGGTGCAGGGAGAGGAAGACGTTGATGCGATCCGTCTCCGAGCCGATGCGGGCCATCAGGTCGCCGGTGCGTTTTCCCCCGAAGTATTCGAGGGACAGTTGCAGCAAGTGCTCGAAGGTCGTGGTTCTGAGGTCGCGACCGATGCGCTCGGAGACCAGGGCCAGGATGTAGGTGCGCGCCCAGCCCAGGCTCCAGGCGACCAGGGCGGCGCCCAGCAGGCCGCCGAGGTACATCGTGACCAGGCCGACGTCGATGGGCTTGCCGTTCTGAAAGGGAATCAGCACGTTGTCCATCAAGGGCATGGTCAGGTAGGGCGGCACCAGGGTGGCGGCGGTGGACGCCAAGGTGAGCAGGAATCCGGCCAGGAGTTGCCCCCGGTAGGGTTGGGCGAAGCGCCACAGGCGAAAAAGTGTCCAGGTGGAGGGCGGGGTCGAGGTTTCCCGGGTGCAGATGGGACATTCTTCGACACCGGGTTCCAGGGGGGCCTTGCACTTGGGGCAGACGAATTCATCCGGCTGGGCGACGGGGCGGCCGGTCAGCCGGCTTGCCCGGCGTTCTTCGAACTCCCGCTGCAGCTTGAGAGCCGCGACGTTGTGGGCCAGGGTATACCGCCAGCAGCCCAGCCTCCCCGCTTGGTCAGCCAATTCCAGAGTGCCGACCCCGGCGTGGTCGTGGTGCGCCAAGTTGAGCTCCGCGCTGAAGTCCCAGGCCTGCCAGTCGTCATTTTCCGGGTCGCAGGCCAGCAGGCGGGCGTCGGTGACCACGAGGAGGCCTGGACGGAAGCGCAGGCGGAGGTCGAGGTCGATCTCCAACCAGGCACACAGGGTTTCACCGGCTGCCAGCCGAGCGGCGACGGCGTCGCGCCAGGCGGGGGGCAGGGGATCGGTGGGAGCGTCGGGGGTGCGACCGTCGGTCATGGTTTTTTTTGGCACCCAGGGCGCCGGCGTGGGGAGGGCTGAAGTATACCGGAGGCCGGTGGTGCACCTCGGACAACGCCTGGAGTGCCCAAATGGCTGACAGGCCAGGGACCCACGCCTGACCGCAGCAGGGGCGCGGGGCAGCGCAAGAGGGTGACAGCCTCCTGGGTTCACTCCAAAAGCACCGCAGGAAAAAGGATCCGCGCGATTTTTCGCGCCGGCTAGGGGCACGGGCTGTGGCTCGCGCACGCCGGAATCAAATTTTCGACAGGGGATAGGTTTGATATTCGGCGACGAAAAGGGCCTGCGTTCGTTTTTCGATTGACCCGGGTCAAGGCTATTCTTGCAGCTCTGCCGTTGAATAGCGGCGTTTCCCAGGCGAGTTCCCCTATGTTCCGCATTTCCCAATACATGGCCGAAGTGGCTGACCCCACCCCCCTCGGCCCCAAGCGCAACCCGCCGGGGCCGGTGGTGATCTGGAACTTGATTCGCCGCTGCAACCTCACGTGCAAGCACTGCTATTCCATCTCCGCCGACACCAACTTTCCCGGAGAACTGTCCACCGATCAGGTCTATACGGTCATGGACGACCTCAAGGGGTTCAGGGTCCCTGTGCTCATCCTTTCCGGAGGCGAGCCCCTCCTGCGGCCGGACATTTTTGAAGTCGCCAAGCGGGCCAAGGCAATGGGCTTCTATGTGGGCCTGTCCTCCAACGGCACCCTGATCACCGAAGAGAACATCGCTAAGATCGCCGAGTGCGACTTCAATTACGTGGGGGTTTCCCTGGACGGCCTGGGGGCCACCCACGACAAGTTCCGCCGCCTGGAAGGGGCGTTCGAAGCTTCCCTGAAGGGTATCCGTCTTTGCCGCGACCTCGGGCTCAAGATCGGCGTGCGCTTCACGATGACCCAGGACAACGCCCACGACCTGCCGGGCTTGCTGAAGCTCGTGGAGGAGGAACGCATCGACCGCTTCTACTTCTCCCACCTCAACTACGCCGGCCGCGGCAACAAGAACCGCAAGGATGACGCCCGGCACCAGCTCACCCGCTGGGCCATGGATCTCCTTTTCGAGACCTGCTGGGACTATCATCAGCGGGGACTGGAGAAGGAATTCACCACCGGCAACAACGACGCCGACGGCGTCTACTTCCTGCACTGGGTGCGCCGTCGCTTCCCGGAAAAAGCTGCCCATGTCGAAGCCAAGCTGCGCCAGTGGGGCGGCAATTCGTCGGGTATCAACGTGGCCAATATCGACAATCTGGGCAACGTGCACCCGGACACCATGTGGTGGCATTACACCTTGGGCAACGTCAAGGAGCGGCCCTTTTCGCAAATCTGGCCCGATACCGCCGACCCCCTCATGGCGGGCCTCAAGCAGTATCCGCGGGCGGTCAAGGGACGCTGCGGAACCTGTGCCTACCTGCCGATCTGCAATGGCAACACCCGGGTTCGGGCGCAGCAGATGACCGGCGACCCCTGGGCGGAAGACCCGGGCTGCTACCTGGACGATGGGGAGATCGCCGCATGATCGACGGGAGGTTCCTCGCGGTCGCCGGTCTTGCCCCCTCCTTCCTGGTGGCCCTGGCCAATCTGGCCCAAGCGGCCGACGCCCCGGCCAATTTCAAGCAGCACTGCGCCGCTTGCCACGGCGCTGACCGCCTGGGCGGCATCGGCCCCGCACTGCTACCGGAGAACCTTGCGCGCCTGCGCAAGGCCGAAGCCGAGAAGGTCCTTCGCGAAGGCCGTGCCGCGACCCAGATGCCGGCCTTCGGCCAGCTGTTGGCGGCCGACGAGATCAAGGCTCTGGTGGAGTACGCCTACACTCCCATCAAGCCCGTGCCTGCCTGGGGTGAGGCCGAGATCAGAGCGTCCCGCGCCGTCTATCACGCCCCCGGCAGTCTGCCGGACACCCCCGCTTTTGCCGCCGATCCGCTCAACCTCTTCGTCGTGGTGGAGTCCGGCGATCATCACGTTTCTGTCCTGGACGGGGACAAACTGGAGCCTATCCATCGCTTCCAATCGCGTTTCGCCCTCCATGGCGGCCCCAAATTCACCCCGGACGGGCGCTACGTCTTCTTCGCCTCCCGCGACGGCTGGATCACCAAGTTCGACCTGTGGAACCTCAAGGTGGTGGCCGAGGTGCGGGCCGGAATCAACACGCGCAATGCGGCGGTTTCCGGAGACGGCAAGTGGGTCGCAGTGGCCAACTACCTGCCCCACAGCCTGGTCATTCTCGACGCCGACCTGAACCTGAAAAAGATTCTCCCGGTCAGGGACAAGGACGGCAAGGCCAGCTCCCGCGTCTCGGCCGTCTACGACGCCTCGCCGCGGCGGAGCTTCGTGGCGGCCCTGAAGGACGTCAAGGAAGTGTGGGAGGTCTCCTACGATCCCAAGGCGCCGGACGTTCCCATCGGCGTCATCCACGACTTCAAATACAAGGAGGGCGCCTTTGTCGAGGGCTTCCTCAACCCGCAGCGGACTTTCCTCGACGATTACCTCGATGATTTCTATTTCACCCAGGGCTACGACGAACTGATGGGCGCCTCGCGCAACGACGCCAAGGCCGCCGTCACCGGTCAGGTGGTCAACCTGGATGCGCGGAAGAAGATCGCCGATCTTGAGTTGCCCGGCATGCCCCACCTGGGTTCCGGCATCAGCTGGCAGTGGCAGGGCAAGACCGTGATGGCCACGCCCAACCTCAACGAGGGGGTCATCAGCATCATCGACATGGCCACCTGGAAGACCGTGAAGCAAATCAAGACCCGGGGCCCCGGCTTCTTCATGCGCAGCCACGAAAACAGCCGCTACGCCTGGACCGACTCGATGATGAGCAAGGAATTCAAGGACACCATGCAGATCATCGACAAGGAGACGCTGGAGATCGTCGCCGAATTGAAACCCGAACCGGGCAAGACCTTCGCCCACGTCGAATTCACCAAGGACGGCCGCTATGTGCTCGCCAGCCTGTGGGAGGACGACGGCGCCCTGATCATCTACGACGCCGCGACCCTGAAGGAAGTGAAACGCCTGCCGATGCGCAAACCCGTGGGCAAGTACAACGTCTGGAACAAGATCACCAAGTC
>DAORDK010000080.1:0-13698 GCA_035345935.1 Rhodocyclaceae bacterium
CGACAACATTTCTGGAGCGGGTCAGGCCCGCCATCGACGCCCTGCCCGATGGGGCCGACAAGGACACGCTGCTGGCCCTGGCCGAGGCACAGGACACCATTGAGCGCGGTGATGCGCATCCAAAGCAGCGAGCGCAGGCCATGCGCCGGCTGGTGGGCGGTGCTGCCGCTGTGGCCAGCAGGAAGGCCGGGCGTCCGGCCCAAGGGCGCGGCAAGAAGCCGTAGCACCGAGGCAACCCCAATTCACACCCGAGAACCCGCCTTTGATGCGGGTTTCGCATTTCTGGAGGACGAAAACATGGATTCCACCCAACAGGAGCGTCGGAAGATGGTGACCATCCCGCAGGAAGAATTCGAGTCGATGCTGGAACGTGCCGCTGAGCGCGGTGCCCGGCATGCCCTGCATGAGGTCGGTCTCGATGGCGAGGATGCGGCGCACGACATTCGGGATCCAGCCCTTTTCATGAGCATGATCGATTGTTTCCGCATTGATAGAGCGATCGATATCTTCCTGAATGCGCTTTACAGCCTGGAAGATCAGGTCAGAAGGAAGATTGGTGAACTTCTTGACGCAACAATTGCCGACGATGGCGGTGTTGTCGTTCTTGCGGTTACGCAACAGACAGATTTCAATGATCGGATAGGGCAGACTGAAGCTTATCGATATCGGGGGGGCCGTACTCCGCGCCAGTATTCCCATCAGCAGGATAGACCAGCGACGGAATTCGACTCATCAGTTTGCAATTGACATCATATTTTTCCAGAGCGCTATCGATTGCGCCAGCGAACTCAGCAAATGAAATCAGGGCACCGGTATACTTAATTTTGACCGGACGGGGCGTACCGTATTTCGGTTTGTAGTTGTGCGTGCCGGGGGGGCGAAGGACGCTGGCGATATCGTTGGTTCTGCTTTTATCGGCGAGAAAACCATGGGTATCACACAGTTTCTTCAGTTTATCGGCTACTGGATTCCATTTTTCAGGTGGAATTTCCTCCGTGAGCGCAAAGTAAACGTGAATTCCACCGCCAGAGTCGACTACATGGCTAGGCAAGATTAGGCTATTGACCTCCAGGAAGGCGGATAATGCTTCAGAAGCCTGCTTTTTCGTCGCATATCCATCTCCAGCTGTGGCTTTGTCTTCGCCACAGTCGAGGTCTAGCCAGAAGGATTTGACAGCTCTTACATGCTCCCCTTGCCGGCCAGGCGATTTTCCACTTTTAGATTTGTGGGGGTTATAGCGCGCCAATGCAAAGTACGTGTCTTGGCTATCATTGTCGAAGTTGGTTAGGATGACTGCTAGTCTGGCATGCGTCTCAGCGTATTGGTGCGTCATTACCTTGACGTCCCTGCCACTCAGTTGTTTGAGCGTGCCGGTGACAAAGACTTCTCCAGCGTTTGGGGCAGGAAGAATATCCTTAAGAAAATCGATCACGGTTATTTCCCCTAATTGCCGCTGATGTACTGGCGAACTGCGCCAGCAGGCCAGCGAGAGCAGCGCGGGCCGATGTGGGTCGGCTTGCACAATTTTCCGGCGGCGATGTCGCGGCGAATTGAAGTGATTCCGCGCCCGCTCAAGACCTGAACTAATTTGATTGGGACTAGTGCGCCGTCGGGCAGGGTGGGGAAGAGCTCGAGCAGTTTGCGGAGCTTTTCAAGTGCAGCCGCAGTTTTCTCAATACTGCGGCCAGGGGGAGCAAAACGGTTCAAGGTGGCCTCCGGTAGGGTAGTGGTAAACGAATCGATATCGTCCTACCCCCGGATTTTTGCGCCCTTTGATTCTGCGCTTTTAGCCCCGTGTTTTTTTGAAATACTCCTGAACGGTACGGATCGACGGTGCAGACTCAGGGTCAAGTTCGTGTTCTGACATCGCTATATATTTGGCGCCACCCCGCTTACCCCAGTGATCTGGATATTTTTCTTGCAGCTCTTTTATTTGTATCTCCTGCTGACGTGAATGAGCCTTAGCTGCTTTTTTTACATTTGCCTTGATGATGTCATCGTTCCAAGCGTAATTTCCGCTCGGGTCAGAGCTGTCACGCATGTATGCGGGTGCTCTCTCAATTGGCTGAAGTTCTGCTCGGGGTGTGGCATAGATATTCGATTCGGTAAATGTTATCTCCGTTGGCATTCGACCCATTTCACGGTCAAAGCGCTCTTTCTCGGCGGCGCGGGCCCGATCCCTAGCGTGCCTTTTCTGATCCTTGGTCAGTTTTTCTGTATTCATGCTGCGGATCCAATCGGCGTGACCGTAGTCCCCAAGGCAGGTAAGGTGGTCGTTGCACAGAACTTCGCCCAGTCACGCATCATGCGACGGCGTTTCTCGAACATGTCGGTACGGAGATAGGCTGCTTCGACCTTGTTCTCCAACACATGCGCCAGAGCCATTTCGGCAACTTCGCGGGGATAGTTAGTGCGCTCTGCTGCCCAATCGCGAAATGTTGAGCGGAAGCCATGTGCGGTGACAGGAACTTCCATTCGGCGCAGGACTGCTGTGAGTGTCATGTCGGAAAGGAGATTGCCCTTGGTATTTGGGAAGAGATATTCAGCGTCGGCCAGGCGAGGCAAGCCACGAAGAAGGGCTACTCCGTCCTCGCTGAGTGGTACTCGATGTTCTTTCTTGGCCTTCATGCGCTCGCCCGGAATGATCCAGATGGCCTGATCAAGATCGATTTCATTCCATGTCGCACCGCGAACCTCTCCGGAACGCGCCGCCGTCAGGATGGCAAATTCGAGTGCTCTGGCGCCCATGCCTTCCTGTTTGCGTAGCTGCTGCATGAATGCTCCTACCTCGACATAGGGAAGGGCGGCGTGATGTTCAACTTTTTGTACCTTGCCGGGCTTTGCCAAAATGTGATCAAGGTGGCCGCGCCAGCGGGCTGGATTCTCTCCTTTGCGGTAACCCCGGACTGTTGCCCAATCCAAGATGCTTTCTATCCGTCCTCGCAGGCGCGATGCTGTCTCGTTTTTGGTTAGCCAGATTGGTTCTAGTATCCTGGCAACCTGCGCAGTATCAATATCGCGCACATAAACATTGCCGACGGTTGGCTCAACATATTTGGCTATCGTATTGGTCCACTGGGTGGCATGTTTGAGGTTCGACCATTCAGGTGCTTTTGCCAGGATGAATGCTTTGGCTGCGTCAGCAAACGTCATCTCCGAGGCCCGGGATGCGGCTAGCGTGCCGCGTAGGGCTTTTGCCTCATCGACTGGATCAATGCCATGTTTAATCTTTGCTCGTGCCTGGCGAGCTGCCTCACGTGCGCCAGCAAGTGTGACGGTTGGAAACCCGCCCAGGCCGATGTCTCGGCGCTTGCCTGCAACTGTGGTGCGCAGTATCCACGTTCGGCCGCCTTTGGGAAGAACTTGCAAGCCCAGTCCAGCAACCCCCCCGACAAACCAAAGCCCAGGCGTATTGAGCCGATTTACTTCGAGTGCTGAAAGTTCCTTCGCAACCTTTGGCATTGTTTACACCCATCAAAGAACCCATCAAAGATGATGGTATTACATGGTTCGATGTGGTGCAACACGGACTAAGGGATAGAAGTTAACTTATTGAACAATAGCGTATAAGTTGTTCAATCGGGTTCGTTATGGTTGATGGCGTAGGTGGACGCCCTCTCCGCCAGAACGCCAGTAAAAAAAGCGCCTTGAGTGGCGCTTTTTTTGTTTCTAGAGCTCTGGGCGACATCCGGCTGGACCTTGCTGCCTGAAGGCGCTGCGCGTTCCACGAGCCTCGGCAGTTCGGGGCGAAAATCGGTGCAGTGCGTACCAGGTTGTTGTCTCCTCGAACGATGCCCCAATCGACCGATACGGCAGCGACCTGACGTGCGGGGGACTGTTCGGCCGTAAGGCGAGCGATTTGGCCGATTTCGTGAGGCGGGCCATCGGTTTGCACGCTCCAGACCGGAACGCACGAGGTACGAAATGTTGGACGCTTCTTGCGTCTACGGAGACTGCCACGGCAATTTCCGCCAGTATCGTGATCCCACTCACGACCACCCGCGCCAACTGCTTAGCGCTGACCGAATTCGGCCAGCGTTGCTGGCGAACCGATTTGGCCTTAGGCCCAACGCATCCGAGATGTCGGAATTTTTTACATTTGAGGCTATCGGAGCGTGGTTTTGGATGAATAAAGATATATAGCAGTATGATTAAACTTAAAAAAATAAATATGGCACATAATTGCTTATGGTTGGTATGAAATTCACTTTTGGCGTGGATTCCCATCACAAATTTCGGGAGGTTGTTATGTTTTCCATGAAGCGCACTGTAGTTTCCATGCTGGCGGCAGCGGGTATTTTCGCTGCGGGCACCGCGTCCGCCGTTCCGACGCTGACGATCGACGAATTGGGCGGACTCTCTGTCTCGCTCAGCGCTGGTCTCGATTCCACGTCCTCCATCATTGGTGCCGAGTCCGCCTCTGGCACGGCTACCCTGCACATCCCGTTCGGGTTTGGGGTGTTGGGGCTGACCGATACGCCCCCCCTGATTTTCGCTCTGTACGAAGCGGACGGCGTCACCCTTTCCGATTATCTCGTCATCGGTCTTCCCGGCGGAACCGGCGGTGCGGGGGCCTCCGACTGGCTCCAGGACATCAGCTTCGAATTCGCGTCCGATCCCATCGGCGGCCTTCCCGGCGGTTCGGTGGTTTGCAGTGCCACCGAGGTTGCCGGGCAGTTCAGCACTTGTTCGCTATTCTCGCAAACTGGCGATGCAGTCCTGGATCTGGCCATTCGCTCTGAAGCCCCGGAACCCGCTTCGCTGGCCCTCGTCGGGCTCGGTCTTGCCGGTTTGGGTTTCCGTCGCCGCAAGCAAGCCTGATCCTGCGGCCGGTTCAAGAAAAAGCCCGGTGCGTTTGCACCGGGCTTTTTTGTTGCGTCGGCGCAGCGCTGGCGCCATGTCGCCGAATCGGCCTCAACCGGTGAGTGGCTTCACCACCCGCTTCACCGCCGTATCGTCCGGATGGGGGTGGATGGTGAATCCGAGGCTGGTCATCAGCTTGAACATCTTGGCATTGGTCGAAAGAACGTCGCCGACCACTGCGCGATAGCCTTTCTGCCGGGCACAGTCGATGAGGGCGGTCATCAGTTTGCGGCCGACGCCGCACTTTTGCCAGGCGTCGCCCACCGCCAGAGCGAACTCCACCGATTCGCCATCCGGATTCAGGACATAGCGGGAGACGCCGATCTGAGTTTCCTTGCCGGCGTCGTCGGTGATGGTCGCGACGAGGGCCATTTCCCGGTCGTAGTCGATCTGGGTGAAGCGCACCAGCATGGTCTGGGTCAGTTCGCGGATGGTATCCATGAACCGGTAATAGCGGGATTCGTCGGACATGGATTTGACGAATTCCTGTTCCATGTCCGCATCCTCCGGCCGGATCGGCCGGATATTGACCGTCGTGCCATCGTTCAACTGCCATTCCTGGATCAGATGAACCGGGTAGGGGTAGATCGCCATGTGGGCGTAGCGGTCCCCCGCCGGCGCGAGGGCATGGTCGATGACGATGCGGGCATCGGCTGCGATAGCACCGTTTTCGTCGACGATGAGCGGGTTGAGGTCCATCTCGACTATCCACGGCAGTTCGCAGACCATCTCCGAGATGCAGAGGAGGACTTCCTCCAGGGCTCCCATATCCACTGGCGGCATGTTGTGGAATTCGCCGAGGAGCTTGGAGGCACGGGTCGAACGGATGAGATCCTGGGCGAGGAATTTGTTCAGGGGCGGCAGGGCGACCGAACGGTCGTGGAAGATTTCGACGTCGAAGCCGCCAGCGCCGAAGGTGATGACCGGGCCGAAGATGGGGTCGCGGAGCACGCCGACCATCAATTCGCGACCGTTGGGGCGGGCCAGGAAAGGCTCGATCGAGACGCCATTGATGCGGGCGTTGGGATGCCGCTTCTGCACCGTTTCGATGATGTCGTGGTAGGCGTTGCGCACTGCCGGGGCATTGTTGATGTTGAGTCGCACGCCGCCGGCGTCGGATTTGTGGGGCAGATCGGGCGAGTCGACCTTCATGGCTACCGGGAAGCCGAGCTGCTCGGCGAGCAGCAGGGCTTCGGTGGCGGTACGGGCGACCATGGTCTGGGCCACCGGAACGCGGAAAGCGCGCAGGATGGCCTTCGATTCCATCTCGGAGAGCACCTTGCGCCGCTCGGCGAGCAGCGCTTCGATGAGCATCTTGGCTCCTTCGCACTCCGGGCGGCCGTGCTGCCGGGTAGGCTCGGGAGTCTGCAGCAGGAGCTTCTGGTTCCGGTAGTAGGTGGAAATGTGGAAGAAGAGGTCGATGGCCGTCTCGGGCATACGGAAAGCCGGAATACCCGAATCGGCGAGCAACTTGCGCCCGGCGGCTACTTGTTCTTCGCCCATCCAGCAGCAGATCAGGGACTTGGACGATTCCTCGCTGACCGCGACGACGGCCTTGGCCACTTCCAGGGGTTCGGTCATCGCCTGGGGTGAGAGCATGACCAGGATGCTGTCTGCGCCTTCGTCCTGGGCCACGGCCAAGATGGCGTCCTTGTATCGTTCCGGCGTCGCATCGCCCAGCAGGTCTACCGGATTGTTGTGGGACCAATTGGTGGGCAGGCACTTGTTGAGCGCCGCCATGGTGGCATCCGAGAGGCGTGCCAGGGGGATGCCCAGGTCTCCGGCGCGGTCCGCAGCCATGGCGCCGGGGCCGCCGCCGTTGGTGACGATGGCCAGCCGGGTACCCTGGAGGCGGAATTTGGAAGCCAGGGCCTTGGCGGCGTAAAACAGATGGGCCACGCTCGCCACCCGCACCACGCCGGAGCGGCGCACGGCAGCCTGGAAGACGGCATCCGTCACGGCGGCCATGCCGGAATGGGTCTGAGCGGCCATCGAGCCCGCTTCGTGGCGGCCCGCCTTCAGGAGGATGATGGGCTTGATCCGCGCGGCCGAGCGCAGCGCGCTCATGAAGCGGCGGGAATTACGGATGCCCTCAACGTACATCAGGATGTAGTGGGTGCGATTGTCGTAGATGAGGTAATCGAGAATTTCCCCGAAATCGACGTCGGCAATGCTCCCGAGGGAAATCACCGAAGAAAAGCCCACTTCGTTCGACTTGGCCCAGTCGAGGACTGCCGAGCACATGGCGCCGGACTGGGACACCAGGGCCATATTGCCACCCTGGGCCGTCACCCGGGCGAAGGTGGCATTGAGGCCAAGATCGGGACGGATGATGCCGAGGCAGTTGGGACCCAGGATACGAACGTTGTAGGAACGGGCGACTTCGAGCATCTTGCGCTCGATGGCGGCGCCCACGTGACCCGATTCGGAAAAGCCCGACGAGATGATGATGGCGTTACGTACGCCGCTGGTGCCGCATTGCTCGATGATGCGGGGTACGGTTTGGGGTTTGGTGGCAATGACCGCCATTTCGACGCGCGCCCCGATATCCTCGATGGTCTTGAAGCATTCCTGGCCGAGGACGCGTTCGTACTTGGGGTTGATGGCGTAGAGCCGCCCCTTGTAGCCGGAAGCCAGAATGTTCTTGAGGATGACGTGGCCAACGGCGGTTTCCCGCTCGGATGCGCCGATGACCGCTACTGACTTGGGCTCGAAGAGCGTGGTCAGGTAGTGCTGTTCCAACATAGCTTGCCTCGCGGCGAAAAATTTGATCTAGGCGATTGTGCGCCGCACAAATGATACCATAGGCCACTTCCGAATACCATGTGAAATCTTCGTGAATCCAGGCCCCGCGGCCCGCGGCGCTCGGGGCGCGAATCAGGAGAAGACGCGATGCCGGATATCTGCGGCCACGGTTCTGGCCTTCCTCCCTCGTCCTGGGTGGTGCGCCACCAGGACAAGTTGCCGCCTGCCTGCCGGGTGCTCGATCTGGCTTGCGGTGGCGGTCGCCATGTCCGTTACCTGGCAGCGGCCGGGCATCCGCTACTGGCGGTGGACCGCAATGGCGAAGCCCTGGCTGCTCTGGCCGGTCTGCCCGGCGTCGAAATCCTCGCTGCCGACCTGGAAGCGGAAACTTGGCCCCTGGCAGGTGCCCGGTTTGCCGGAATCGTGGTCACCAATTATCTCTGGCGTCCGCGGCTGGACGACTTGGTAGCCCTCCTGGAGCCGGGAGGCGTGCTCGTATACGAGACCTTCATGGCCGGGAACGAGCGCTACGGCAAGCCGTCGCGGCCGGATTTTCTGCTGGAATCCCAGGAATTGTTGGTGCTCGCCGCCCGGCACGGGCTCAACGTTTTGGCCTACGAGGAAGGGTACGCAGCCGAACCGCAGCCCGCCATGCGGCAGGCCCTGTGTGCCCGGCGGCCGCTCAGTCCTTAGCGGCGATCCGGCCGGCAAGTTCGGAGATTCCGGCCGCCGACAGGTCGGCGGTGGCGTAGCGTTGCGGATCCGCAAACCCGGCGAAATGGGCGCCCTGGGATCGGTGATAAAGCGGGTCGTAATGGGCTGCCAGCAATTCACCGACCAGGGTGGGCCAGATCCCTTCGTCCGCCAGACCCGCCCAGCGGGCCAGGGTCTCCTTGCTCTGGATTCCCTGCAGCACCTGGAGCCGGGCTTTCATCAGGCCGGGGTCGGCGATGAAGTACGCGTAGTCACGCAGCAGGAAATCGACGCGGGCCGCGAATTCGGCCTCGACCACCAGGCAGCGGGCGCCGCGCATCGCCCGCAAGAGGCTCTCAGGAATCTGGAGACGCCCGATCTTGCGGCTTTCAGCCTCCACATAGACCGGTCTGGCCGGGTCGCAGGCGGCGAGGGCTGCAGCGAGGGCGCTCTCGAACCACTTCTGGCTGGGTTGCGGCTGATCGGGAAGTACTCCGAGGACCGAACCCTTGTGGCAGGCGAGAGCTTCCAGGTCGACAATCTGCTCGCCCCGCTCGCCCAGGGCTTGCAGGACGCGGGTCTTGGCGCTGCCGGTCGGGCCGCACAGGACGCGGAAGGCGAAGCGGGCGGGCAGTTCCTCGAGGCGCTCGATGACTGCCCTGCGGTAGGTCTTATAGCCGCCATCGAGTTGGCCGGCTGCCCAACCCACCGAACGCAAGACGGTGACCAGGGCTGCGCTGCGCATGCCGCCGCGCCAACAATAGACGACGGGTTTCCAGGTTTTCGGGCGGTCGATGAAGCGGCTGAGGAGATGGTCGCCGATATTGCGGGCGATCAGCGCAGCGCCTAGCTTCTTGGCGGCGAAGGGCGACGCTTGGGTGTAGAGGGTGCCGACTTCGGCACGCTGGGCGTCGTCGAGGACCGGGCAATTGAGGGCTCCCGGAATGTGGTCCTCGGCAAATTCCCCGGGCGAGCGGACGTCGATGATTTCGTCGAAGCGCTCAAGATCGGCAATGCCAACCTGGCCGGTGCGGGAGAGGGCGGTGGCGTTCATTTGAGCAGAGGGAGAAGCTGGGGCCATACGTTGTCGAGCAGCCTGGGCTGAGCCTGGGCATTGGGGTGGAGCATGTCGGGCTGGAACCAGCGGGCGTCGTCGGCGATGCCCTCCAGCAGGAACTCGACCCAGGGAGACTTGGCCGTCGTTGCGACGTCCCGGTAGGCCTCGCGGAACTCTCGCGCGTAGCTGCCGTAATTGGGGGGTAGGCGCATGCCGACCAAGAGAACGCGAGCGCCGACGGCGCGGCTGGCGCCGATCATCGTCGTGAGGTTGTCTTTCATGGCGGGGATGGGCAGTCCTCGCAGGCCGTCGTTTGCGCCCAGGGCGATGACGACCACGGCGGGACGGTACTGCTCAAGGGCTGCCGGCAGGCGGGAGCGGCCGCCGGCACTGGTTTCGCCGGAGATGCTGGCGTTGACGACGCTATAATCGGGGCGCTTTTCGGCAAGTCTGCCGGCCAGCAGCGCAGGCCAGGCGGCATCCGGCCGGAGGCCAAGGCCGGCGGAGAGCGAATCGCCGAAGACCAGCACGGTCTTGCTGGCGGCGGTGGCGGTGGTGGCGAGCAACAGGAACATCAGGAACAGAAAGCGAGGCATGGCGGAAGCAATCATGGTGGAAGCGGCAGGTCTCGGCCGCACCGTAGACGGCGGCGGACAGGCGCTCGCGATTTTGCAGGATATTTCCTTCACCGTCATGGCTGGCGAAACGGTCGCCGTCGTCGGGGCCTCGGGGTCGGGCAAATCGACGCTGCTCGGACTGCTGGCCGGCCTCGACAATCCCAGCGCGGGCAGCGTGCGCCTCGACGGCGTCGATCTTGCCGGTCTCGACGAGGATGCCCGGGCCGTCCTGCGTGGACGGCTACTCGGCTTCGTCTTTCAGTCCTTCCAATTGCTACCCTCCCTCACCGCTCTGGAAAATGTCATGGTTCCGCTGGAACTTGCCGGGACCCGCGGGGCCAGGGAGCGGGCCCTGGATTGGCTGCGCCGTGTCGGCCTCGGCGAGCGCGAACACCATGCTCCCCGTTACCTCTCCGGCGGCGAGCAGCAACGGGTGGCCCTGGCTCGGGCCTTCGCCCCCGGGCCGCGGCTGGTACTTGCCGACGAGCCGACCGGCAATCTGGATGCCGCCACCGGGCGCCAGATCATCGACCTGATGTTCGATCTCAATGCCCGCGAGGGCACCACGCTCGTCCTCGTGACTCACGACGAGGCCATCGCTGCCCGCTGTGGCCGCGTGCTCCGGCTCGAGGCCGGTCGTTTGGTCTGAAATTCCGGGCAGCGGATAGCTGCACGGTTTCGAACCAGCACGCGCCGATCGCTGTCCTTTCCCGGGATTAGGTGGCGCGGAGTGCCGCAGTCGCCGCGGCGCGCCCGCTGCGCACCGCTCCTTCGAGGGTGGCGGGGTATTCGGCCCAGGTATGGTCGCCCGCCAGGAAGAGATGGGGATGGGGCGTGCGGCAGTCTGTTCGCCGCAGTCCGGGGCCGCAGGAGAAGGTTGCTCGCCGCTCCCGGATGACCCGCTTCCAGATCGGCCGCGCGGGCAGGCCGGTTTCATCGTGCAGGCGCTCGCCGAGATCGGCGTCGGAGAATGTCTCCCAGGATCCGTGGCCGCTCAAGACCGCTCCCAGTACACCTCGGCCGCGATCGACCACCCACTGGCCGATGCCGCCGGAGAGCTCGACCAGGGCGAAAGGCAGCGCGACCGTGGGCTCGTACCCCAGGTAGACCGTGGCGATGGGTTCGTACTCGTAGGTCGGAAACGGAATCCCGGGGGGCAAGAGTTTGCCCAGGTGCTGGGGGGCGACGGCGACGATCGCTCGGTCGAAGGGCGCACCGTCGATAAACACACCGGATACCGCCGGGACGACGCTGCCCACCCGCTGTCCGAAACGCAGGTCGGCTCCTCGGGCGCCCAACCACGCAGTGGCGGGCTCGGGAAACAGGGCGCCGAGGTCGGTCCGAGGGAGCAGGAGGTCGGTGTCCTCGCGCCGCGGACTGCCCAGGCTGTCCCGCAGGACGTTGGCGAAGATCTGGGCCGAGGCGCGAACCGGCGGGGTATTGAGGGCGGCAAAACACAAGGGTTCCCAAAGCCGGCGGCGCAAGACCCCGGTCTGACCAGCGGCATCCAACCAGGCGGCGACGGTGAGGTCGCCATCGAGCCGGAATCGCCGGCCCTTCAGACCTTGCATCCAGGCCGCGGTGCGCAGCTTTTCCGGCCAGGGAACGCCGCGGGCGGCCAGGAGTCCCCAAGCGAGGTTGACAGGCGCGGGCAGGCGGGGGAGGGCGAGGTCGAAACCCGCTGCGTCGGTTACCCGCAGGGGATGGCGTTCGAGGAGGTCGGCCGGGTTGGCCCCTACCCAGGCCATGAGGGCCAGGGTCTCGCGATAGGCTCCGAGCAGAATGTGTTGGCCGTTGTCCAAGGCCTGCCCGGAGATGTCGGCGGCCCGTGCCCGCCCGCCCGGCCGCCGGCCGGCCTCGAAGAGCGTGACGCTGGCCCCTGCAGCCACCAGGTCGACGGCGGCGGCGAGTCCCGCCCAGCCGGCGCCGACGACGGCGACCTTCACGCGAACATCCAGGTTTTCCAGGCGATCCAGAGCTTGCGCACTGGGGTGAGGGCGATGCGCTGGTGGAGCACCCGATAGTCGTCGTTGGCGATTTCCCGCAGGAGAGTCCGGTAGATGGCCGCCATGATCAGGCCCGGGCGCTGGGATTTGCGATCCGCGGCGGGTAATTGGGAAAGCGCCTGGTCATAGTATTTTTCTGCCCGCGCCACCTGGAACGCCATGAGGGCGGAGAAATTTTCCGAGTACCGGGAGTTCAGGATGTCCGCCGCCGGGACGCCGAATTGCTTGAGCTCGTCCATGGGGATGTAGATGCGGCCGCGGCGGGCATCCTCACCGATGTCGCGGACGATGTTGGTGAGCTGGAAGGCCATGCCCAGATCGTGCGCGTACTTCAGCGTCTGGCGGTCCCGGTAGCCGAAGATTTCTGCGGCGAGCAGCCCGACCACGCTGGCCACCCGGTAGCAGTAGAGGGACAGGCCCTTGAAATCCAGGTAGCGGGATTGGGTGAGGTCCATTTCCATGCCGTCGATGATTTCGAGCAATTGCTCGCTCGGCAGGCTGAAGCTGTGGCCCACCGCGTGGAGAGCCCGACCCACCGGATGTTGGGGCTGGCCGTCGGCGATGCGCTGGACTTCCTGGCGCCACCAGACCAGCTTGGTGGCGGCGATGGCGGGGTCGTGGCATTCGTCCACCACGTCGTCCACCTCCCGGCAGAAGGCGTAGAGGGCCATGATGGCTCGGCGGCGCTCGGGCGGCAGAAAGAGGAAGCTGTAATAGAAGGACGAGCCGCTGGCAGCGCACTTCTCCTGGCAGTACTGGTGTGGGTCCATGGCTACATTGTCACATCTTCAGGGCGCCCAGGGCCATGACCGCCCAGTCGTACGGGCCGAGCACCGGGCGGCGGCGCCAGACGTCGCCCCGGACCCGGGCGAGGCGCGCCAGGATGCGCAGTCCGCCCTGGACAGTGAATCGGATTTCCCAGCCCAGGCGGCCGGGGAGGACATGGACCAGCGGCGCACCTCGCAGCAGCAGGGCACGGCTGCGGTCGATCTGGAAATCCATCAGGGCGGCGAGATTGGCGTTCCAGCGGCCAGCCGCCAGCTGCGCCTCGTCCACCCGGAAGCGGGGAAGGTCCTCCTGGGGGATGTAGACCCGGCCCTTCTTCCAATCCACTTCCAGGTCCTGCCAGAAGTTGATCAGCTGCAAGGCGGAACAGATGCAGTCCGATTGCTCCAGAAACTGCGCTTCGGTGCGCCCAAACAGGTGGAGCACCAGGCGTCCGACTGGATTGGCGGAACGGCGGCAGTAATCGAGGAGCTCGGGGAAATCGGCATAGCGCTTCTTGACCACATCCTGGGCGAAGGCGTCGAGCAGGTCGCTAAAGAGCTGCAGCGGAAGGCGGTGGGCGGCGACGATGGCGGCCACTTCGGCGAAGAGGGGAGTACGGGGTGTCTCTCCCGCGGCGATGCGGTCGAGCTCCGCCTGGTAGGCGGCCAGCCCCGCGAGGCGTTCGGCATCGGGGACCTCGCCCTCGTCGGCGATGTCGTCTGCGCTGCGGGCGAAACGGTAGATCACCTCGATGGGCTTGCGCAGCGCCTTAGGCACCAGGAACGAGGCGACGGGGAAGTTTTCGTAGTGGTCGACCGGCATGGCGGCGGCAAGTATAGCGATGTTAGAATCCCGCCGCCTGCCCAGGTGGCGAAATTGGTAGACGCACCAGATTTAGGTTCTGGCGCCGCAAGGCGTGGGGGTTCGAGTCCCTTCCTGGGCACCAGCG
>DAORDK010000081.1:0-13685 GCA_035345935.1 Rhodocyclaceae bacterium
CAGTAGCCTCGACCCACTACGCATCGCTTCCAAAGCCGACTTTTTCAACAGAATTCTGCCCATTGCTGCCGTTGGTAGCGCACAACCTTAATGGCCGTTATGGCCGATAACCGGGCGTCGCCTCAATTGTGCGCCGGGGGTACTGGGCACTTCGAGTGTCGCCGGGAATGCGGGTGCCTTGGCGAGGGCCTTATGCCAACCGTTGCCGCATCAGTTTCTTATCCAGCTTGCCTACGCTCGTTCGCGGTAGTTCAGCGACGAAATCGATCGCTTCGGGTACGGCGTAACGGGAGATTCTGCCTTCCGCGGCAGCCTGTCCGACCCACGCGCGGAGCGCTTCCGGATCCGGAGCATGGCCGGGTTTCAGGACGACCAGGGCGCGGGGACGCTCGCCCCATTTTTCGTCGGGCACGCCGACGACCGCCGCTTCGCTCACCGATGGGTGCTGGGAGATCAAGCTTTCGAGGTCCAGGGACGATATCCACTCGCCCCCCGTCTTGATCACGTCCTTCAGGCGGTCGGTGATCCTCAGGCAGCCAGCGTCGTCCAAGGTTCCGATGTCGCCGGTGTGCAGGTAGCCGCCGGACCAGAGGGTTGCGGAAGCCGCAGGATTTTGCGTGTAGCCCTGGGTCAGCCAGGGGGCGCGCACCACCACTTCGCCGGACGTTTGCCCGTCCCGGGGAGTCGGCACCCCATCCGCGTCGACCGTGCGCAAGTCCACCAACGGGATCGGAAATCCCGTTCTTGTGCGGGCGGCGGTTTGCGCCTCGAGGTCGGGATCTGCGATTGCCCGGGTGAGGGTGAGCAGGGGGCCGGTTTCGGACATGCCGTAACCGGCAAAGACATCGATTCCCCGGGCGAGCGCCGCGGCGGCCAGCCCCCGCGGAAATGCCGATCCGCCGATCACGACCTTCCAGCGGGACAGATCGGTATTTTCCGCAGCGGCCAGCACCATCTGCAGGACGGTGGGTACGCAGTGGGAGAAGGTGACCCCCTCGCCGGCGATGAGCTTGCAAATCGTGGCGGGGACGTAGCGGCCCGGATAGACCTGCTTGAGGCCCAGCAGGGTGGCGATGTAGGGAATCCCCCAGGCATGGACGTGGAACATCGGGGTGAGGGGCATATAGACGTCGTCGCGGTGCAGGCGGCTGGCGGCCGGGGCGGCCGAGTACGCCAGGGCGGCGGAGAGGGTGTGCAGGACCAATTGCCGGTGGCTGAAATGGACTCCTTTGGGCAGTCCGGTGGTGCCGGAGGTGTAGAAGGTGGTGGCGCGGGTGTTCTCGTCGAAATCGTGAAAAGGATGGTTGGGGTCGGCTGCGGCCAGGAGCGCTTCGTACTCGCCGTCGAAGGGAATGCCCATGGAGTCGAGGGCGGCGTCGTCGGCGATCAGGATGCAGGCGCGCACGCGGGGCAGCTTTGCCCGAATATCCGCGAGCAGGGGGACGAAGTCGGCGTGGACGACAACGATCTCGGCGCCCGCATGGTCGAGGGTGTAGTGGATCTGGTCGGGCGACAGGCGCACGTTTACGGTCTGCAGGACCGCGCCCAGCATCGGCACGGCGAAGAACGCTTCTAGGTAGCGGTGGCTATCCCAGTCCATGAACGCCACCGTCGTTCCGTGCCCTACGCCCTGCCCTGCGAGGACGGAAGCCAGGCGCCCGATCCGGCGGCGAAATTCGATGTAGTCGTGCCGGCGGCGGTCGCGATAGACGATTTCCTGGGTCGCCGCCGTGGCCAGGGGGGTGTGGAGCAGGTGGCGGACGAGAAGGGGGTAGGCGTAGGCGGAGGGGGCGACGTCCATGGCATTCTCCTTGAGATCGCCTCATTCTACGCACGCGCTCCGGCCCTGGATGCAAAGGGAATGCAAAACCTCCGTCCAAGGCCCGCTTCTATGGCAGACTGGCGGCTTGCCATTTGCATTGAAATCGATCATGCCTCCTCCATTGCTCCCCCTTTCCGTCGCCATCGCCTGCCAGGGCGGGGGCAGCCACACCGCCTTTACCGCCGGCGTTCTGCAGGCGCTGTTGGCGGGAATCGATCCTGCCCGCCATGCCATCCGCGGCCTTTCCGGCACATCGGGCGGCGCACTGTGCGCCGGGCTCGCTTGGGCCGGGCTGGTCCAGGGCGATCCCCGCGACGGCGGGCGCAGGCTGGACGCCTTCTGGCACGACCTGGTCGCTCGGGCTCCGGCCGACCTGATCGCCAACCTCGGTCTGGTGTGGCTGCAGCGTTCGCGGGATTGGCTGACCCTGCCGGAGGTCAGTCCCTATAGCCTGCCCGAGTTCGGCCGCACTTTTCTTGCCGAACTGATCGACGAGCACATTCCCTTCGCACGGCTGATGCCGGATGTCGGCCCGGGGACGCCGCGACTTCTCGTGGGGGCGGTCGAGGTTCTCAGCGGTCAGTTCACCGTGTTTTCGTCCCATGCGGAAGATCCGGCGCTGGCGGTGGGCCGCGATGCCTTGCTCGCCTCTGCCGCAATCCCCGAGTTGTTCCGGGCTACGCGGATCGCCGGAGGGGTCTATTGGGACGGACTCTTTTCCCAGAATCCGCCCATCCGGGGCTTCGTTTCGGGGCATCCGTCGGCGGAGGCCAAGCCGGACGAGATCTGGGTGATCCAGATCAACCCCGAAGGGCGGGATCAGGAACCCCGATCCACGGCCGACATTGCCGATCGCAGGAACGAGCTGGCCGGCAATCTCTCGCTCGCCCAGGAACTCTTCTTTGTCGACCAGGTGAATCGATGGCTTGCCGAAGGCTGGTTACCCGCCAGCCATTTCAAGCCCATCACGGTGCGTCGAATCGAATTGCGCCTGGACCTGGACTACCCGTCCAAGCTGGATCGTCGGGAAGAATTCATAGAAACCCTGCTTGCAGAGGGCAAGAGCGCCGGCATGGCCTTTCTCGCCGGGCTGCCAGGCTGAGCGCGCCAACCGCAGGGCAGAGGCGCGTCGCGCACCCTTGCCCCAGCGCTCCCCGCCGTTTTAGTGCGCTCTGGGCGCCCTGCGGCAGAGTCTTTCCATCTGCCCCCGATCCGCGGATGCCCTCAACGGGGCGTAGCCGAGAGTTTCTGTTCGATGCGGGCGAGGGGCACCGCGCCGGGAACCCTTTCGCCGTCACCAAAGAACAGCGTAGGGGTGCCGGAAATATTGAGTTTGTGGCCGAATTCCTGGTTCTTGATCACCGCGGAACTGTCGCAATCTTCCTTCGCTGAGGGGGCCTTGCCGTCGACCATCCATTCGTTCCAGGCCTTGGCGCGATCCGAGGAACACCAGATCTGGCGGGATTTCCTGACCGAATCTTCGGACAGGATGGGATAGAGGAAAGTGTAGATGGTGACATTGTCGAGCTTCTGCAAATCCCGGGCCAAGCGCTTGCAGTAACCGCAGTTGGGGTCCTCGAAGGTGGCGAGTACCCGTTTGCCGTCTCCCTTCACCTGCTTGATGGCACGATCGAGGGGAAGATCGCTGAACTTGATGGCAGTCAGTTTGCGTAAGCGCTCCTCGGTGACGTTCAAACCGGTCTTGGCATCGAGTAAGACGCCGTCGAAAAGCACGGTCACCTTTTCGTCGGTGTAGACGATGTGGCCATCCAAGTAGACTTCGTAAAGACCAAGATAGCCCGATTTGGTGACACTCTCGACCTTGCTCTTGAGGCGCGCTTCGACACCCTTGCGGACTTCGTTCTCGTCGGCGCCGACCGAGCTCGCAAGAACGAGGCCGAGCAGGGCGGGGATCAGGTGCTTCACGAACATCGGGTTCTCCTAGAGGGCGCCCAGGGCGTAGCGCGCGAGGCTGTTTTTGATCATTGGAAGGGAATCTGTGAGTCCCAGGCCGGCGTTGCGCAGGGATCGAATGCCGGGGGAAGGATTGCGAAAAAGGCGGCGCAAGCCATCGGTTGCCGTTTGCAGCAGCAAGGTTTCTTCCTTGCGGGCCCGTTGATAGCCGGCGAGAAAGCGAGGATCGCCAATGTCGTGCCAAGCCTGGGTGCCCGCGAGGCGGCTGGCAAGTTCGGCGGCGTCCTGGAAACCCAAATTGATCCCGTGACCGGAAAGCGGGTGTATCCCGTGGGCGGCATCGCCGACCAGGGCCAAGCGGGGTGCCACCGTCTGGGGGACGCGCATGAGCCGGAGGGGGAAGGCCGCCGCCGGCGTGAGGAGTTCGAAATCGCCCAGAACGTGGGCTCCTGCTTCCGCAACCCGGCGACAAAGCTCTTCCGGCGGCAGGGTGCAGAGCAAATCGGCATGGTCATCCGGGGTGGACCAGACGATGGAGATGCGGTTCCCGGGCAAGGGTAGCCAGGCAAGCACGCCGTCGTCCCGGAACCACTGGCGGGCAACGCTGCGATGATTCTCAGTAGCGGCAAAATTGGCCACCACGCCCTTTTCTCCGTAGGGTGTGTTTTCGGCGCTGAGGCCGGCGGTGCGACGGACCCAGGAATCGCGCCCGTCGGCGCCGACCACCAGGCGGGCACTGAGCGGATCGCTGCCCTCCAGCCCGATGAGGGCGGCATCGTGGCGAAACTCCAGGGATCGGGGCCTGGCAGGGGTGATCAGGGTCAGATTGCCCTGGCGCTTCGCGCATTCCCAAAGTTCGCACGCCATGAGCGAAGACTCGACGATCCACGCCAGTTCGGAGACTCCGGTGTCGTAAGCGGAGAAGCCCAGCCTCCCTCCCGCGTCGCCGCGGACATCCATTGCCGTAACCGGGGCCAAGCGGTCGGTGTCGAGGTGGCGCCAGACGCCGATGCGCTCCAAAAAGGCCGCATTCGCCGGGCTGATGGCATAAACCCGGGAGTCCCACCCGGACGGGCGAACGGGGGGGGCCGGTTCGATCAGGGCGATTTTCAGGCGGGAATCGCGAAGGGCGACCGCCAGACTTGTGCCGGCCAATCCGCCGCCAACGATGGCGAGATCAAAATGCAACATCGGCCGAATTGTGCCGGCGGGGGCGGAAAACGGCAAGGGACCGGTGCACGGTCCGGGCGGTCAGACCGGAGGCTTCGGGGGCTTGGAACGCCGATTGTTTCCCCGGGGGCGGTGCTTGCGCTGACCGGGGTTTTGCCCTTGGCCGGGATTGCCCGGATTCTGGGTAGGGCCACCACCGCCGCCGCCGCCTCCGCCCGCAGAGGGACCGACGCGGTTGCCCGGAGCAAGCTGGATTTCCAGTTCGACGATTTCGTCCCATTGCTCGTCGGTACGGTCACGCTCTGGAATGGAGAGCAGTTCCCGCAGGCGGCGGCGCTGGTCGTTGGGGGGCGGATTGACGGTTGAATTCATGGACGGAAAGAAAAGCGAGGCCCGCCGGGGCGGACCTCGCGGGGTGATACGAAGCTTACTTCTTCTTGGCGCCGCTCTTCTTGGCGGCGACAGCGGCCTTGAATGCGGTGCCGGCGGAGAACTTTGGCACGGTCGTGGCCGGAATCTTCAGCGTTGCACCGGTTTTGGGATTCTTGCCGGTGCGGGCAGCGCGCTTGGCCGACTTGAAGGTGCCGAACCCGACGAGCGTCACGGATTCGCCCTTGGCGACGGTCTTGACAACGGCGCCGACGATGGCGGACAGAGCCTTGTCGGCAGCGGCCTTGGTAATGCCGGCTTCCTTGGCGGCAACTTCGACCAATTCGGATTTGTTCATCTACGTGCCTCCTAGTAGTGATTGAAATGACTGGCCGCTCTCACGGCAGCGGAACTAACTTAGCACACTTTTTCCGGAAGTGTTGGCACTGGCATACCTTTTGTGGGCCTTTTTTCGGGCAAAGTGTGGTAATCGGGTCTAAAAACGCCCTAGGCGAGGGCGGCGACGCCGTGTCACCCCGCGCGTTCCCCTGCCGGTCGAGTGTGTAGCGAGTCTACGGAAACCATGTTGCCGGTTTCTTGCATCCGTTTTCACAGCCCGTCCGTAAGGTTAACCAGAGGAACCTGCGGAGGTCGATTCGGGAAATCCCCGAGGCCGCCAAAGGCGTTTCCTGGCGAATAAAGGACGCGATTTCATGAATAACGTATATCCCGATCCAGACCGGGCGCGGGTGTCGAATCAAGCTGATCGGTGCCAGAATGTCACCGGCGGCAAGCACGAAGCCAGGGGGCTGACGGTTATTGAAGAATCCGGGCATCGCGCTCCGGATGCCGTTCCGATTCGGCGCCTTGAGGCCGGCAGATGATGGCGACCATGGAAACTTTCGACGAAGACGAGGACAACGACGTTTTCCGCGATCCGCGTGAGGAAATCGGCGATGCCGAGAATTCCGATGGCGCTGACGAAGCTGTCCCCGTGCCTCCAACACCTTATGTGGCGGACCCAGCCACCGAGTCCGCCCTGCGCGCATGGATCGGGCGCGTGGTGGACGGCGACGAGGCCGCCCTGGCGGCCCTCTATGAAGCCATGGTGGGCAGGGTCTATGGACTGGCCCTGCGCATCACCCGCCAGATTGCTTTGGCGGAAGAAGTCGCCGAGGACACCTTTTGGCAGATCTGGCGCCAGGCGCCCCGCTACGATGCCGGTCGCGGGACAGCCATGGCCTGGATCATGACCATGGCCCGGAGCAGGGCACTGGATGCGCTGCGGCGCCGGGAGCCGGCGGAGTGTGAAGCGGACATCGAGCGTCTGGCGGAGAGCCGCGGCGATGCCCAGGCCAGCCCTCAGGATTTGCTCGAAGCGGTGCAGCAGGGCTCGCTTCTTCACGCCGCCCTCGCCCGGCTCGATCCCCTGCCGCGCCAACTCGTGGCCCTGGCGTTCTTTCGCGGGCTTAGCCACGAAGAGATTGCCGATCAGACCGGCATGCCCCTCGGGACGGTCAAGTCCCACATTCGTCGAGCCCTGGAGCGCTTGCGCCGCTTTCTCAGCCCGACGGACCAATCGATGGTGACATCATGAAACCCCAAACCCCCAACACCCGGTCGCTGGACGAGGCGCTCAACAGTCTCCTTTGCGAAGACATCGCGTCAGTTGCCGCGCGGCCGATCCCCCCATCCTCGCTGCTCGATCGCGTCCGCCAGAGCGCGGCGGTCCGGTCGACCCTGTCGACCGTGCGCGCCCGCCAGGATACCTGGAGCCGAGTGACTGCTGGAGTGCGCAAGAAGGTGCTGCGGAACGGCTCCCAGGGGGCTTCGGTACTCCTCGAGCTGCAACCCGGGGTAAGCCTTCCGGTCCATCGCCACGCCTGGCTCGAAGAAGCCATCTGCCTTGCCGGGGGCCTGCGGACCGGCGATCTGGATCTGGGACCGGGGGACTATCAGGTTTCGCAACCGGGAAGTCGGCATGGTCGGATCACCAGTTGTCCGCGGCGGGGTGCCCTGGCCTATCTGCGCGGCACTTCGCTCGGCAATCCAGGCCGGCAAATTGCCGAATTGCTGGGGGGATGGCTCCCCGGCCAGGGGGCTCCGCAGCACACGGTGTTGCTGCGCGACGGTGGCTGGCAGCCGATCGGCCAGGGCGTCGAGGTGCTGCCTCTCTGGCAAGGAGACGGGTTGGCATCGCGCTACGTTCGTCTGAGTCCGGGCGCCACGCTGCCGGCCCACGACCATGGGATGGACGAAGAGTGCATGATGATCGAAGGCGATGCCTTTTTTGGCGACCTCTTGATCCAGGCGGGAGATTTCCATCTGGCGCCGGCGGGAACCCGCCATGGCGAAGTCTGCTCGGACGGTGGGGCGCTGTTCTTTCTGCGCGGCGCTGCGGAGGCCTCGTGAAAAGCCGCTTCGTCCTGGTCAGCCGCTGGGCGCTCGCCGCCTCGCGAGAGCGGGTGTGGGAGTTGCTGACTCAACCCGAACAGTGGCCCCGGTGGTGGCCCCGCCTCGAAAGCGCCCGCCGGACCGTTGCCGGTGCTCCCGATGGGACGGGGGCGGTCACCGAGTTCTGCTGGAACAGCGGTCTTGGCTATCGCGTCGAGTTCGAAGTGGCGACCGTTCGCGTCCTGCCCGCTTGCGAAATCGAGGGCGCGGTCCGCGGGAGCGTCAAGGGCAGCGGATTGTGGCTGGTCGAGCCGGAGGGCCCGGGCGTCAGATTGACCTATCGCTGGGACGTGGAACTGCAAAGACCGTGGATGCGTTTTTTTGCGCCGTTGCTCTGGCCGGTTTTCGCCAGCCGACACTTTCGGGTCATGCGCGACGGCGCCCGCGCGATGGCGGGCCAACTCGGCTGCCCGTCCGGTCGCGTCGAGGAGTGGTCCAGCCTGACCTTGCGACCGAGCTGACGGACTCTTGGGGCAAGCCTACGCGCGACTGTGGAACTTCAGGCTCCGCATGGCGCCTTACTCATCCGATCCCTGATATCAGGAAAGACCATGGCTGCCCTCAGCCTCCTGCTGGCTATCGTGCTGCTTGGACTGGCTGGGCCGGTCTTCGCGGTTGCCCCTCCCGGGCCGGGTACTCCCGCGCCGGATTTCGCGCTCCCCGACGCCTCCGGAAAACAGCATCGGTTGGCCGACTGGCGCGGCCGATGGTTGGTGCTGTATTTCTACCCCCGGGACGATACGCCGGGGTGCACCACGGAAGCGCGCCACTTTCGCGATAGCCAAGATCGCTTTGCCGCCCTGAAGGCCGTAGTGGTGGGTATCAGTCTGGACGACGGCGCATCGCATCGCGCTTTCGCCGACAAGCACAAGTTGCCCTTTACCTTGCTCTCCGACGGCGGCGGGGAGGTGGCGAAGCGCTATGGCGCCTTGTCGGATTTCGGGGTGATCCGCTTCGCCAAGCGCTACACCTTCCTGATCGATCCGGACGGGCGGGTGGCCAAGGCCTATCTCAAAGTCGAATCCGACATCCACGCCGCCGAGGTTCTGGCCGACCTTAAAGCGTTGGCGGCGCCTTGATCTTCGGTGATAGGTCTTCACTATCGCGTTCATCGGATCATTCAATTAGATCAATTGTTGGGGAGTCCCTAGACTGGCGTCGTTGTCTTTCACCAAGCCAAGGAGCAATACGCCATGTCCCTCATCAATACCGAAATCAAGCCCTTCAAAGCTACCGCCTTCCATAACGGGAAGTTCGTCCCGGTCACCGATGCCGACCTCAAGGGCAAGTGGTCCGTCGTCTTCTTCTATCCGGCCGACTTCACCTTCGTCTGCCCCACCGAGCTCGGTGATCTGGCCGACGAATACGCCAAGTTCCGGGATCTGGGCGTCGAGATCTATGCCGTCTCCACCGACACCCATTTCACCCACAAGGCCTGGCACGACACCTCCGACACCATCAAGAAGATCGCCTACCCGATGGTCGGCGATCCCACCGGGACGATCACCCGCAATTTCGAAGTGATGATCGAGGAAGAGGGCCTGGCTCTGCGCGGCAGCTTCCTGATCAATCCGGAGGGCGTGATCAAGGTTGCCGAGATCCACGACCTGGGCATCGGCCGCGACGCCAAGGAACTGCTGCGCAAGGTGCAGGCTGCCCAGTACGTGGCCTCCCACCCGGGCGAAGTCTGCCCCGCCAAGTGGACCCCGGGCGACGCAACCCTGGCTCCTTCGTTGGATCTGGTCGGAAAGATCTGATCGCCGGTAACCGAATTCCCGCCTTCTGAAAATGAGGGTGGGGGATTCCACCGCCAAGCGGCCCCCGGCCGCTTGCCAGTGCAATTCCTATCAGGGAGAGAACCCATGCTCGACGCTGCCATCAAGACCCAACTGACGGCCTACCTCGAAAAGCTCCAGCGCCCCGTTGAACTGGTGGCGTCCCTCGACGACAGCCCCAAGGCCCAGGAGATGCGGGGCTTGCTCACTGAGCTTGCCGGCCTTTCGCCCAAGGTCGGTTTGCGGGAAAACGGCAATGCTGCCCTGCGTCCCTCCTTTGCCATCGGCGTACCGGGCGAGGCGCCGCGCATCCACTTTGCCGGCCTGCCCATGGGCCACGAATTCACCTCTCTTGTGCTGGCGCTGCTGCAAACCGGCGGCCATCCGCCGAAAGTCGATGCGTCGGCGATCGAGCAGATCAAGGCCTTGCCGGGCAGCTTCCGCTTCGAGACCTTCATCTCCCTCTCCTGTCACAACTGTCCGGACGTCGTGCAGGCCCTCAACCTGATGGCCGTGCTCAACCCCGGTGTGGAGAGCGTCATGATCGACGGTGCCCTCTTTCAAGACGAAGTCGAGTCCCGCAAGATCATGGCGGTGCCCACCGTCTTCCTCAATGGCGAACCCTTCGGCCAGGGCCGCATGACCATCGAGGAAATCCTCGCCAAGGTCGATAGCGGCGCCGCCGCCCGGGAGGCGGAAAAGATTTCCGCGAGGGATGCTTTCGACGTCCTCGTCGTCGGTGGCGGGCCGGCTGGCGCCGCTGCGGCCATCTACGCGGCCCGCAAGGGCATCCGCACCGGCGTCGTCGCCGAACGCTTCGGCGGTCAGGTGATGGACACCCTGGGCATCGAGAATTTCATCTCGGTGAAGGAAACCGATGGCCCGAAGCTTGCCGCCGCCTTGGAGCAACACGTCAAGCAATACGACGTCGACGTGATGAACCTGCAGCGGGCTACGGCCCTCGTTCCCGCTGGTGAAGACGGCCTGGCCACGGTGCGCCTGGCGAGCGGTGCGGAACTCAAGAGCCGCAGCATCATCGTCGCCACCGGCGCCCGCTGGCGGGAGATGAATGTTCCGGGCGAGCGGGAATACAAGGGCAAGGGTGTGTGCTTCTGCCCCCACTGTGACGGGCCGCTCTTCAAGGGCAAGCGGGTGGCGGTGATCGGCGGCGGAAATTCCGGGGTCGAGGCGGCCATCGACCTCGCCGGTATCGTCGCCCACGTGACCCTGCTGGAATTCGACGGCAAGCTCAGGGCGGACGCCATCCTGCAAGACAAGTTGGCGACGCTGCCCAATATCACTGTCGTGACCCAGGCCCTGACCACCGACGTCGTCGGCGACGGGGAGAAGGTGACGGGAATCGTCTACCGGGACCGGGCGACCGGAGAAGCGCATCGCGTGGAACTCGATGGCATCTTCGTCCAGATCGGCCTCTTGCCCAACACCGACTGGTTGAAGGGGACGGTTGCCCTTTCGTCCAGGGGCGAGGTCGAGGTGGATTCCCGGGGGCAGACTTCCATTCCTGGCGTCTTCGCCGCCGGCGATTGCACCACCGTGCCCTACAAACAGATCATCATCGCGATGGGCGAGGGTGCCAAAGCTTCCCTCGGCGCTTTCGATCACCTCATCCGCATTCCCCAGGAGAAGCAATCCTTGGCGCTGGCGGCTTGATCGACTGTGATGCACAATGGCGCGAAAGCGTCTTAGCCGGAAGTCGCTCGACGCATCGACAATAGGAAGCCGGGAAAAAAAGCGGCAGGGGGTATCCAGTGCAGGAGCAGATACCCCCTGAGTCACGGCTTGCGCCGTGGACTCCTAAGACCAAAAAAGGAGAACAGCGAGAGCTAATTTACCGATGGACCCTTACGTAAATCTTACGCCAGAATTATTAACTCAAATTATGCGCATCCTCATCGCTGAAGACGATTCCATCATCTCCGACGGCCTTGCACGCTCGCTTCGGCGGAGCGGCTACGCCGTCGATTGCGCTTACAACGGAGTCGAAGCCGACAACGCTCTCGTGGCCGGGACCTACGACTTGCTGATCTTGGACATCGGTTTGCCGAAGCTGACCGGGCATGAGGTGCTGAAGCGCCTGCGGGCCAGAAATTCGCAATTGCCGGTCTTGATCCTGACCGCCCTCGACGGCACCAGCGATCGGGTCAGGGGCCTAGACCTGGGCGCCGACGACTACATGGCCAAGCCGTTCGAATTGGCTGAACTCGAAGCCCGCGTCCGGGCCCTCACCCGCCGCTCCTCGGGCACGACTCCGGTCATCCAGTGCGGTGAACTGACTTACGATCAGGTCGGCCGGGTTGCCCAAATCAAGGGACAGCCGGTCGAACTCTCGGCGCGGGAGGTAGGGCTGTTGGAAATACTCCTGGCGCGGGCCGGCCGATTGGTCAACAAGGATCAGCTCGTGGATCACCTGTGCGGCTGGGGAGAGGAAGTGAGCCACAATGCCATCGAAGTCTATGTCCATCGCTTGCGCAAGAAGTTGGAGGCGGGTGGCGTCCGGATCGTGACCGTCCGCGGCCTTGGATATTGCCTTGAAAAGCCCCAGGAACAACGCCAGCAGTCCTGAAAACGAGCGCTCGCTGTTCGGCGAGATCCTGGACTGGATGCTGGCGCCACTGCTGTTCGTCTGGCCGCTCAGTATCGCGATCACCCATTACTTCGCCAGCACGGTCACCAGTTTTCCCTACGACCAGGGGTTGCGCGAGCACGTGGCCACGGTGGCGCGCCAGATCAAATTTGTCGGCGGGAAACCGGTGATCAATCTGCCGGGGTCCGCGCGGGCCTTCCTGCGCGCGGACGAAACCGACACCGTCTACTTCCACGTCGTCACCCAGGACGGGACCGCCTTGCTCGGCGATAGCGAATTGCCGGTCCCGAACACGCTAGAGTACGACCCGGCGGAGGCCGGCGAGATTTTCTTCCGGGATACGGAATTCAACGGTCAGGATCTCCGCGTGGCCTACAGCTATCTGGCCGACACGCGGGCGCCCCGGGACCGTTGGGTCCTGATCGAAGTCGGGGAGACCCTGGAAAAACGGACCCTCCTCGGCAACAAGATTGTCGCCAGCGTCATCCTTCCCCAGTTCATCATCATTCCAGTCGCCGTGGTGCTGGTCTGGTTTGGACTCTCCCGCGGCTTACGTCCCCTCAATCGCCTGCGCAAGACCATAGAAACCCGGGGACCGGCGGATCTGTCCCCCATCGCCACGCGCAGGGTTCCCGAAGAACTCGACCCCCTGGTCGAAGCCTTCAACGACATGCTCGACCGCATGCGCCGCAGCGTCGAGGTCCAGCAGCGGTTCATCGCCGACGCCTCGCACCAGTTGCGAACTCCGCTCACCGGACTCAAGACCCAGGCTCAATTCGCCATGCAGGAAACCGACCCCGAAGCGCTGCGCCATGCCCTGCGGCAGATCGAGGCTGGGGTCGATCGTGCCAGCCGGCTGGTCAATCAACTGCTCACCCTCGCCCGCACGGAGGGTACCGAAATCGGCCAGAAGCGCCAGGAGCCGGTCGATCTGGCCGAACTGGTACGCGACCTGGCCGCCGACTCGGTGTTTCGTGCCCTGGAGCGCAATATCGACCTCGGCGTCGAAGCGGCGGAAGCGGCGATGGTGCTGGGGAATCCGGTGATGCTGCGGGAACTGGTGGCCAATCTGGTCGACAACGCCCTGCGTTACACGCCTGCTCCCGGCCGAGTGACCTGTCGAGTGATTCGCCAGGGCAATCGGATCATCCTCGAAATCGAGGACAACGGAGTCGGAATCAGTGAAGACGATGCGGAACTGGTCTTCGAGCGTTTCTATCGGGTCGACGACTCGGGCACCGAGGGGAGCGGGCTCGGTCTTGCCATCGTGCGGGAGATTGCATTGCAGCACGATGCCTCGGCGAGCCTGCGGCCCAATCCCAACGGGGTGGGGTCGGTGGCCAAGGTCGTCTTCCCGGCCTGGGTGCCGCCGCCGGAACCTATGCCTCCACCGGATCACTTCGCCGAGCTCTACCGCCAGTCCCCGCCGATGGGGGCATAACGCTGCGGGGCTTGCCCCCGTGGGCAATCCCGATCGCCGGCTTGCCCCGCTTGGGCCTCATCGGTATAATTCGCGCTCCTTTTGGCCAGTTAGCTCAGTTGGTAGAGCAGCGGATTGAAAATCCGCGTGTCCGTG
>DAORDK010000082.1:0-13522 GCA_035345935.1 Rhodocyclaceae bacterium
CCGAGGGTAGTTACGCCTTAGCGTGCTTTATTTTCCGTTTTCTGAGACGACCCCTTGTTCGACGGTCAGCTCTATTTTGCCGAGGTCGGTCACCTCGTCGCCGCCCTGAGCGTGGCGGTTGTGGTCCTGCCCCTCCTGCTCGCGCTGTCGCGCCGATTACTCCTCTGTGAAATATTTCCCCAGCATTTCCGCCTCCAAGGCCTTCCCGATTGGCCCGTCCATGTCGGATTCGACCTCCTGACTGTCGTCGTCCTCGCTGCGGCCACGCTCTCCCTGGGCGTCATGGCCGGGTTCTCGCTAGCCTTCCTGTCCCCGTGGGTCGCTTTTGCACGGGCGCGAAGCTGGCGGCAGGGACTTTTCGTTGCCGTGGCACTGGGCGTGACGGGCTACACCGCCGCCTTCGCCCTTGCCCTGGCCTTCGATCAGCCCTTTGGGCCGATGCTCTGTCTTGTACTCTTGGGCGGCGCCCTGGCAGCAGCAGGGATTTCCGGGCCAAAGCGTACAATCCTCTAGGAAAACCCCGACGCGCCATTGCGCCCCGTTCGGTGGCGTGCTAAAAGTAGATTCCCGACGGTTTGTCCCCCATGGTTTTCTCCCTCTTCAAAAAACCCGCTGAAAAAATGCCGGAACGCAAGGCGGCGCGTCCCAAGCCGCCTCCTGCACCGGCGGTTGAGGATTCAGCGGTCTGGGATCCGGTGGCTGAGCAGAACGCCGCTGCTCCGGCAGTCGCTGCAGCACCCGCGGTTCCGGCGGCTCCGGCGCCGGAACCGAAGAAGGAACTTCCGCCCCTCGAATTCGGCGATTCCCAATTCGACTTTACCGATTCCGCCGTGATGGCGATCGAAGTCGACCAGGACATGGACCCGGTCCAGGCCGACATCGAGCAGGCCGCCGTGCTCTTCGCCAACGGCCAGGATCCTGCCGCCCGGGCGATTCTCGAGGCAGCTGCGCGAGCCCATGGCGGGGGACCGAATGCATTGCGCCTCTGGCGCATGCTCCTCGATCTTGTGCAGGTTCTCGGCGATCGTGCCGCCTTCGAGCGGCTCGGGGAGGAATTCGCCCAGGCCTGCGAGACCTCGCCGCCCACTTGGCGGGCGCTGAGCGAAAAGCCTGCCCCGCCGCCAACCGTGGGGGGCAAAGTCATCGTCTTCCAGGGTGTGCTCAACGGCAGCAGCGCGGGGGAATTTGCGCAGTTGCGGACGGGAATCCAGAAAAAGGAAGCCGCCCGAGTCGATATCGGCAAGCTTGCCGGTTGCGATGAGGAGGCGGCCAAGGCTTTGGTCGAATCTTTCCGACTGGCGCGCAAGCTAGGTGTCGCGGTCACCCTGAGCGGCGCCGAAGGCCTCGCTGGGCGGCTGGAGGGGCGTCTGACGGTCGGTAAGCCGGAATCCCCGGAAAGTTGGCTTCTCTTGTTGGAGCTGCTCCAGTTGCTGGGGCGGCAGGAGGCGTTCGAGGAAAAAGCCGTCGATTACGCGGTGACCTTCGAGGTTTCACCGCCCTCCTGGGAAGTGGTCAAGTCAGCGGGGCCTCGGCCTGGGATTGGCGCCGCGCCGGTGGTCATTCCCGAGAGCGATATCCATTTCCTGTCGGGAGAACTGAAGAACTTCCGATTCGACGACGTGCGTGCCTTTATCGAACTCCACGAGCGACCGGTAATTGACTTCACTGCGGTCAAGCGTCTCGATTTCTTCTCAGCCGGGCTGTTGCGCAATATTCTGGAGCCCATGAAACGTCAGGGCAAGGAAGTCATCATCCGCAACCCCCACCATCTGGTGGCGGAGCTGATGGGCATCGTCGATCTGCCCAGCGTCGCCCGCATCATCGTCCCAAAATATTAGGAATCCCCATGGAGCAATATCACGGCACCACGATCCTGTCGGTGCGTCGGGGCACTCGCGTCGCCATGGGTGGCGACGGTCAGGTGACCCTCGGCAATATCGTCATCAAGGCGACCGCCAAGAAGGTCCGGCGACTCTATCAGAACCGTATCCTGGCCGGCTTCGCCGGCGGGACCGCGGATGCCTTCACGCTGTTCGAACGCTTCGAGGCCAAATTGGAGAAACACCAGGGCAATCTCCTGCGGTCCGCCGTGGAGCTGGCCAAGGATTGGCGTACTGATCGCATGCTGCGCCGCCTGGAAGCCATGCTTGCGGTTGCCGATCCGGACAACTCCCTGGTCATCACCGGGAATGGCGATGTGCTGGAACCCGAGCAAGGCATCGTTGCCATCGGTTCCGGCGGGGCCTACGCGCAGAGTGCAGCGCGGGCGCTGCTCGAGAATACGGACCTCGATCCCGCCGCGATCGTCACTAAATCACTGGAAATCGCCGGAGATCTTTGTATTTACACCAACCGCAATTTCACCCTGGAGGTGTTGGGATGACCACGATGACCCCCCAGGAAATCGTTCATGAACTGGACAAACATATCGTCGGCCAGGGCAGGGCAAAAAAGGCCGTAGCCATCGCGTTGCGCAATCGCTGGCGCCGTTCCCAGGTCGTCGAGCCTTTGCGGCAGGAGATTACGCCCAAAAATATCCTGATGATCGGCCCCACGGGAGTCGGCAAGACCGAGATAGCCCGGCGTCTAGCTCGGTTGGCCAATGCGCCATTCATTAAAATCGAGGCGACGAAATTTACGGAAGTTGGTTATGTCGGTCGTGATGTGGACACGATCGTGCGGGATCTTGTCGAAATTGCCATCAAGGGCCACCGTGAGAAGGCGATGCAGCAGGTTCGTGCCAGGGCTGCGGATGCTGCCGAGGATCGCATCCTCGACGTGCTGCTGCCGCCTGCGCGCAGCCCCGGTTTTTTCGCCGAGAACAACGGCCAGACGGAAGACAATTCGACCCGCCAGAAATTTCGCAAGAAGCTGCGGGAAGGGGAGCTGGACGAGAAGGAGGTGGACATCGAGGTGGCGGCACCCAGCATGCAGGCCGAAATCTTCGCTCCTCCGGGCATGGAGGAACTGACTCAGCAGATTCAGGGCATGTTCCAGAACCTGGGCGGCGGGCGCAAGAAGAACCGCAAGCTGAAAATCAAGGAAGCGATGAAACTGCTCGTTGACGAGGAAGCGGCGCGCCTGGTGAATGACGAGGAGGTGAAGCTGGAAGCCGTAAAGAATGTCGAGCAGAATGGCATCGTCTTCCTCGACGAAATCGACAAGATCGCCAGCCGATCCGACGCGCACGGCGCCGACGTCTCCCGGCAAGGCGTGCAGCGCGATTTGCTTCCACTGGTGGAAGGCACCACGATCTCGACAAAATACGGGATGATCCGCACCGATCATATCTTGTTCATCGCTTCCGGCGCCTTCCATCTGGCCAAGCCTTCGGATCTTATCCCGGAGCTCCAGGGGCGGTTCCCCATCCGGGTCGAACTGGATTCGCTGTCGGTGACCGATTTCGAGTGCATCCTGACCCAGACCGACGCCTGTCTGACCCGCCAATATCAGGCCCTGCTGGCAACGGAGGGGGTCGCACTGGAATTCAAGGAGACGGGAATCCGGCGCCTTGCGGAAATTGCCTACCAGGTCAACGAAAAGACCGAGAACATTGGCGCCCGGAGGCTCTACACGGTGATGGAGAAGCTGCTGGAGGAAGTTTCCTTTGCCGCGGGGAAGGCAGGCAGCGAAGCGCTGAGCGTTGATGGCGCCTATGTCGATGCCCGACTGGGGGATCTGGCGGGTGACGAGGATCTGTCCCGGTACGTGCTGTGAGTGCCGACAGTAGTCTGGCGATACGTATTACTGCGATTCTCTTCCCGATATTCGCCATCGTCGCGGCGGGATTCTTTTACGGCCGACGCCATCGGCCGGAGATGGCGGTGGCGAATCGCCTCAATATGGATGTCTTCGTACCGGCCCTGGTTTTCGCCGCCATGGCCGGCAAGGCCTTCGAACTCACCGCCTTTGGCCCCTTGGCCCTGGGGGCGCTGCTCCTGCTTCTGGGCTGCGGTCTCGTGGCCTGGCCCGTCGCCCGCCTGCTCGGCGTACCGGCAAAGACCTTCGTTCCCCCCATGCTGTTCAATAACTCCGGCAATATCGGCCTGCCGCTTGCGGTGCTGGCATGGGGCGAGGCCGCGCTACCGGCGGCGGTGATCCTGTTCATGGTCGAAAACACTTTGCATTTTTCCCTCGGTGCTCGTCTGCTCGACCCCCGTGCGCGCTTCCTGAGCCTCTGGCGCGTCCCCGTTGTGGCGGCGGCCATGGCCGGATTGGTGGTTGCCGTGGGCAAGATTCCCCTTTGGTCTCCCGCCCTGATGGCCGTCAAGATGTTGGGGGACGTTTCGGTCCCTCTCTTGCTCTTTTCGCTTGGCGTCCGAATGACCGACGTATCTCTTGGGGATTGGAAGATTTCCCTGGTCGGCGCTCTTGGGCGTCCGCTGCTCGGCATGGCCATCGCCTGGGGACTTGTTCTGGCTCTTGGGTTGCAGGGTCAGCAGGCAGCGATGCTGATCGTTTTTGGTGCGCTTCCCCCGGCCGTTCTGAATTTTCTTTTTGCTGAACGCTATCAGCAGGAACCCCAGCGGGTGGCCTCAATCGTTTTGGTCGGCAATCTGGCGGCACTGCTCTTCCTGCCTCTCGCGCTGGCTCTGGTGCTATGAGCCGTTGAGGCGTCCCAATTGGCGGCGGTCTCGTTTGGTGGGGCGGCCCTGGCGATCGGCAGCCGGATCCGCGACGAAGCGGCGGGCTTCGCGCTTGGCCTCCCGCGCCGCTTGGCTGGCCGGAGCCTCTTCGTAGAGTTGCCGCGCCTCCGGTGCAGGCCCGCGCTGGTCGGAGAGGTTTCGTACGGTCACTTCCCATTGCTCGGCGGCGGAGATGGCGATTCGGTCGCCCACTCGCACTTCGCGGGCCGGTTTCGCCCGCTGTCCATTGATCTGGACCTTACCGCCCTCGACCGCAGCGGCAGCCAGACTACGCGTCTTGAAAAAGCGCGCGGCCCAGAGCCATTTGTCGACGCGCAGGCGGCCTTCCGCGTTCGGCCGGTCAGACGGCGGCATGGTGTGTCCTGCGCCGGGCGACGGCGCTTTCCACGAGGGAATAGACGGCAGGAACCACCACCAGGGTCAGGAGGGTCGACGAGACCATGCCGCCAATGACCGCAAGGGCCAGCGGCTGATTGGTCTCGGAGCCGGCGCCCAATCCGAGCGCAGCCGGAGTGAGGGCGAGAATGACGGTGGCCGAGGTCATGAGCACAGGCCGCATTCGAATGGGGCAGGCATCGGTCAGGGCGGCATCGATGGCCAGGCCGGTAGCCCGCCGCTGATTTGTGAGGTCGACGAGGAGGATGGAGTTCTTGGCCACCAGGCCGATGAGCAGGACGAGTCCGATCATGGAATAGATGTTCAGCGTCTGGCCGGTCGCCCACAGCGCCGCGATGCCCCCGATGATGGCCAAGGGCTGGGCGAGCATGACGATGAGCGGTTGCAGGAAGGAGTTGAACTGGCTGGCCAGGACCATGTAGAGCAGAATGAGGGCCAGGCCGAAGGCGAAGGTCATGTACTTGACCGTCTTGGAGAATTCCTCCGCCTGACCGATGAGCTTGACCTGATAGCCGGTGGGAAGGTCGGCGGCGGCTTCGCGGACTCGGGCGACAGCTTCGCCCAAGGGTATGGTCGGGGTCGCGAAGAATGTCGTGGCGTATTGCAGGTCGAAGCGTCCGATCACCGCGGGTCCCAGATTCTCCTGGAAGGTGGCGACGGAGTCGAGGCGGATCATCTTGCCGTCCCGGTTGCGTAGCCAGATCTTGGACAGGTCGCCGGGCTGGGTGAATTCGCCCGAGCGGGCTTTTACCCGGATGTCGTAACGCTGGCCGTCCCCGGGTTCGTCGTTATATTTGGCGATGTCGACGCCGCCGGTCAGCATGTTGATGGCGAGCGCCACATCGCGGGTGGTGAGTCCTGCCGAGGCGATCCGTAGGCGGTCAGGCTGGAAAGCCAACTGCGGCAGGTCAAGCTGGAGGTCGGTGTCGATCCGCCCAAGACCGGGATCGGCCGCCAGTTTTTGCTGCAATTCCCGCGACAGGCGGCCGACTTCGGTCAAATTCTCTCCGGCGAGAACAAACTGCAACGGCTCTCCGCGCTGCCCCTGGACCATGGGATAGGGTGCGGCAAACGCCCGTGCGCCGGGGACCTCCGCCAGCTCGCGGCGCAGGCGGGGGAGAAGCTCCTGCTGGGTGATATTGCGCTGCTCACGGGCGACCATACGGGCGACGACCAGCCCCTGATTGACCTGCCCGGCTGTTCCGAGACCGATGAGGGCAAATTCGGTAAAGATTTCCGGATGGCTGCGCAGGACGGCCTCGACTTCGCGCAAGCGGGAGTCGGTGTAGTCGATCGACGATCCTAGCGGCGTGCGCAGGTAGACCAGGAAGCGACCTTCGTCCTGGTCCGGTGCGAAGGTCTTGCCGACCGAGGTGAAGAAAAAGGCGCTGGAGGCAACTGCGAGGGCCGTCAGCGCGACGACTTTCCAGCGATGGGATAGCGCCCAGGCCAGCGCGCGACGGTAGAAGGCCTCCAGACGCTCGAAGCCGCGCGCAATCCAGGCTTGAAATCCGCTGCGCGCATGGCCCTTTTCCCTGACGGTCAGGAAGCGGGAACACAGCATGGGCGTGAGAGTCAGGGAGACGAAGAGGGAAACCATGACGCCGAAGGTTACGACGACGGCAAAGGATCGGAAGAACTGGCCAATGATGCCGCTCAAGAAAATGACCGGTGCGAAGATCGACACCAGAGAAAGCGTCGCCGCAAGAACGGCGAAAAAGACTTCGTTGGCACCGTTGATGGCCGCTGATACGGGGTCTGCGTCGAGTTCCTCGCGGTGCCGGAAGATGTTCTCGAGCACCACGATGGCATCGTCCACCACGACCCCGATCAGCAGGAGCAAGCCGAGGAGGGTGAGCGAATTCAAGGTGTAGCCGGCGAAATAGATGACGGCGACCGCCCCCATCAGCGAAACCGGGATGGCCAGGGCAACGATCAGGGTCGATCGGACCGACAGAAGGAAGATCCAGACCACCAGGGCGGCGAGGATCGTCCCTTCGAGCAGGTGTTCCTTGAGGGAATTGATGATTTCAAGGATGAAGACGGCGTCATTGGAAACGATATGAAGCTGCAAGCCGGGAGGCAAGAGAGGGCGCAATTCCTGGTCCAGTTTGTCCTTGACCCGCTCGATGATGGCGACCGTGTTGGTATTGGTGATCTTGACGATCCCCAAGCCGATGGTGGGCTCGCCATTGAATCGGGCCAACTGACGGTAGTCGGAGAGGCCATCGACCAGATCGGCCACATCGCCGAGGCGGATCGGTGCACCGCCTTTCCAGGCGACCACCAGGGTTCCCAGTGCTTCGACGCTGTGGAACTCGAGATCGAGTTTGACCAGGCTTTCCGTCTTCTGCCCGACCACGAAGCCGCCCGCCATCTGGACGTGCTCCTTGTCGAAGGCGTCGGTGATGTCCTGAGCGGTGACCCCCAGGGCGGCCATACGATCGGGACGCAGCTCCACCCGGATCGTCCGGTCCCGGCGCCCGCCGAGGCGGATTTCGCCGACGCCGTCGATGGTTTCCAGCCGTTTCTTGAGGACGTTGACCGCGTATTGATTGAGTTGCTGCTGCGTCCGATCGCCCTGCAGTGCCAGCCACATGATCGGTTGGGCGTTGGTTTCGACTTTGGCGACCACCGGTGGATCGACGTCGTCGGGGAGCCGTCGAAGAACCTGGTTAACCTTGGCCTGCACCTCGTTGAAAGCCACGTCGATCTTCTTTTCCAAACCGAAGGTGATGCCGATCACCGACACTCCCGGCGATGACGTCGACTGGATGTGTTCGATCCCCGGCGTCGAATTCACCGCGCTTTCGATGATGTTGGTAATCGAGGCGTCGACGATGTCCGGGTTGGCGCCTTTCAAGGTCGTGGTGACCGACACGACGGGAAATTCGATGTAGGGGAAGCGGTCCATGCCGATCCGCCCGTAGCTGATGACTCCGAACAGCACCAACACGGCATTGATCATCCACGCCAGCACATGGCGCTTGATCGAGATTTCCGGCAGGGTCATGGGGTCCGGGGAGTCCCCGCGCCCGGTGCAGGCGGGGCGCCCTTGACGGTGATGGCGGCACCCTGGGTCAGGAAGCCCGCACCGTCCAGGGCGATGGTTTCGCCCCCTTGCAGCCCTTTGACGATTTCCACCACGCCGCCCTGCTTGCTTCCGGTCTCGACGATCTGCTGCCGGACCTTGCCCTCTTCGACGACATAGACCACCTTGCCTGCCGGACGCAAGACCACCGACTGTTCGGGGACAACCAGGGCGCCTTCGCGGGAGCCGGTGATGATCGCCGCGTCGACCGAGCCGCCGCCACGAAGGGCTCCGGGATTGGTGATGCGGGCAATGACTTCGATTGCGCGGCTGCCTTCAAGAACCGTCGGACGGATATCCTCGATTTCGCCTTCCACCGGGGCATCCGGGGCGAGGGGGCTGGTGAGGCGGACCGGCAGGCCGATCCGCAGGCGGGGACCGATGCTTTCCGGGAAAGGCAGATTGGCTCTCAGCCTAGCATTGGAAATGAGGCGAAAAACGGGATCACCGACCTTGACGTAGTCTCCAACGCTGACGATCTGGACTTCGACATTGCCATCGAAGGGGGCGATGACTTCGGTGCGTCCAAGCCCATGCCGTGATATTTCATTCCGGGCCTGGGCGGCGGCAAGCTGACTGCGCAAGGCGTCCCGCTGGGCGGTGACGTCATCGAGCGCATTGCGGGAGATGAAATTTCGCTCAACCAGCTCCCGTTGCCGGGCCACGAGGCGTTCCTGCTGGGCGAGCAGGGCCTCGAGTCTGGCGCTTTCGGCGCGGTCGGCGGCGACCTGCTGGCTGGCGTCCAGGGGATCGATCCGGGCCATGACCTGCCCTTTCTTGACCGGCTGCCCGCCGTGCACATGGACTGCAATGATGCGGCCGGCAATTTCTGCGCCGACCTTGGGATCTAGGACCGCCTCAAGATTGCCCAGGGTGTGCTCGACCAGTTCCAGCCGCGTGGGTTGAACCTGGGTGACAGTGATGAGAGTGGGCGGGGCGCCCTTCTTTTCGGGCGCCTTCTCCGAGCACCCGGTCAAGACCAGGAGCGCGAGGGCCAGGGCCGGCCAGAGCTTCATCGAGGCAAGACGGTCTCGCCGGCAAAGAGCTCGGCGATCGATTCGCGGCGGCGAACCAAATGGGTCTGGTCGCCATCGACCATCACCTCGGCGGCTCGCGGTCGGGTATTGTAATTGGAGCTCATCGCCATGCCGTAGGCTCCTGCCGACATGACGGCGAGCAGGTCCCCCGCGGCGATGGCCAGGGGACGATCCTGGCCGAGAAAATCCCCGGATTCGCACACCGGCCCGACGATGTCATAGGACCGGATTGCGCCGGAATGCGGCGTCACGGGCAGAATGTCGTGCCAGGCCTCGTAGAGGGCAGGGCGCATCAAATCGTTCATGGCCGCGTCCACAATGGCGAAATTCTTTTCTTCTCCGGGTTTCAGGTATTCGACCTGGGTGAGCAGAACGCCGGCATTACCTACCAATCTGCGGCCGGGTTCAAGGACGACCTTCAGGCCGCGGTCGACCAGGCGGTCGAGGAGCGGGGTCAGGTAGCCGGCCACCGTGGGCTGCTCCTGTTCGTCCCGGTAGCGGATACCAAGGCCACCGCCCATGTCCAGGTGATGAATAGCGATGCCGTCGGCGGCCAGTTGATCGATCAGTGCCAGGATGCGGTCCAGGGCTTCGGAAAAGGGGGCGGGGTCCAGAAGCTGAGAACCGATGTGGCAATCGATACCGACAATGCTGAGGTTGGGGAGGGCTGCAGCACGGCGGTAGAGGGACCGGGCTTGATCATAAGCGACGCCGAATTTGGCTTCCTTGAGGCCGGTGGAAATATAGGGGTGAGTCTTAGGGTCTACATCGGGGTTGACGCGTAGACTCACGGGAGCTCTCCGCCCCAGACTGCCGGCAACGCCATTGAGCCGCTCGAGTTCTGCGGCACTTTCCACGTTGAAACAGAAAATTTCCGCCGCCAAGGCGAGGCGCATTTCTTCAGTGGTCTTGCCGACGCCGGAGAAGACGACCTTGTTGGGGTCGGCTCCGGCCGCCAGAACGCGGGCGAGTTCGCCACCGGAAACGATGTCGAATCCGGCTCCATGTCGAGCGAAGAGATCGAGAATGGCCAAATTGGAATTGGCCTTGACCGCGTAGCACACCAGGGCATCGCTGCCCGCCGGGTGGGCGGCCAGGACATCGGTGAATTCCCGCAGTGAGGATTCCAGGGCGGCCCGGGAATAGACATACAAGGGGGTGCCGTACTGCTGGGCAAGGCTGGCGAAGCTGACGGACTCGACATGGAGTACGCCATCACGACGGGAAAAGGGAGTCATCGGGGTAAGGGAGGTGTCTTGTTGTCCGTGGTAGCATCGACCTCTGCGACTGGCCTCGCCTTGGCCGTGCCGAGCACGGGTTCGGGGGGCGACCCAGGTGGCAGGGAGAGGGGGCCCTTTGTGCCGCAACCGCAGAGGACAAGGCCGGCGAACAGGAGCGCTGCGGCGAATCGGGACATGTTAATGACGGACCGGTCAGTAATTTTTGGATGGTAGCACATCATGGACGACAGAGAATTCGAAACCCGCGCCGAAGCTTTGCTCGCAAGGCTTGAGGCTGCCCTGGAAGCCTCTCCCGCAGACTTGGATTGGGAGAGAGTCGGCAGTGGAATTCTCGAAATCGAATTTGGCGACGGCAGCAAGATGGTCATCAACCGCCATGGGGTAGGCCAAGAAATGTGGGTCGCCGCGCGATCCGGCGGATTTCACTTCCGTTGGGATGGCGGGCGTTGGATCGATACCCGGGACGGCGCTCCCCTCCTGGATCGCGTCAGTGAGTTGCTCAGTGCCCAGGCGGGGGAGACGATTCGGCTTTAGGCTCGGTGGCCGACGGAGCCATCGCCGGTCGGAGCGTCGGAGCCCCGCCAAAGCAGCAGAACGGGTCAATCCGCAGGGGGTTTGTCCAGTTCGGGCTGGGGCAGGGCCGTATCGCTGGTTTCCTCGCGGCTCGCTTCCTTCTCCGCATTCTCCGAATACAGATAGGTGCGTTCCTTGCCGCTGCCGTAGGCCACCAGGCCGGAAGGAGGTTCCGGCAGGCTGACCGGGACATCCCGCAGGGCGCGCGTCATGTAGCCGATCCAGATCGGCAGGGCTGCGGCGCCACCAGTCTCCCGGTCGCCAAGTTTCTTCGGCTGATCAAACCCGATCCACGCGCAGCCCGTGACAGTCATCTGGTAACCGCAGAACCAGGCGTCCACATATTCATTGGTCGTTCCCGTCTTTCCGGCCAGGTCGTGCCGCTTGAGGGCAACCGAGGCCTTGGCTGCCGTACCGTAGATCGTCACGTCGCGCAGCATCGTGTCCATTAAGAATGCATTGCGGGGATCGATCACTCGGCTCGATTCCTCGCCGACGGTCACCGGTGCGGCCGCAGCAATCACTTCGGATTTCTCGTTGCGAATTTCCTTGATGACGTAGGGTTGAACCCGATAACCGCCGTTGGCAAAAACCGAATAGGCGGTGACCATCTGCCAAGGGGTGACCGAACCGGCTCCCAAGGCCATGGTCAAGTAAGGAGGGTGCTTGTCGGCATCGAAGCCGAAGCGGGTGGCGTAATCTTGGGCGTAGGCCGGCGAGATGGCCTGAAGAATACGAATCGACACCATATTTTTCGACTTGGCGAGGGCCGTGCGCATTTTCATCGGCCCTTCGTATTTGCCGTCGTAGTTGTGCGGCTCCCAGGCCTGGGAGCCGGTCTGGCTCGCAGGAATCACGATGGGTTCGTCCTCGATGATGGTCGAAGGGCTGAATCCCTTTTCGAGGGAAGCGGAATAGATGAAGGGTTTGAAGCTCGAACCGGGCTGACGCCAAGCCTGGGTCGCGTGATTGAACTTGTTGCGGTTGAAGTCAAATCCTCCGACCAGGGCGCGAATGCGCCCGTCGCGGGGGTCGGCGGCGACGAAGGCAGATTCCACCTCAGGCAATTGGGCCACTTGCCAACTGTTCTTCTCCAGTTTCTGGAGACGGATCACGGCGCCGCGGCGCAGGCGTTTGAGAGGGGGCGCTTTGTCGTCAAGCATCTTCGCTGCAAACTTGATGGCGTCGCCTGTAAGCGTCAGCGCCTCGCCCCCGCGGCGATAGACTTTCACCTGTGATGGACTTGCGGCCAGCACTATAGCCGGTACCAGATCGCCGGCATCGGGAACGTCCTGGAGTGCCTCGTCGAGATACTCGTCCTGGTCTGACGATGTCGCTGCCAGATCGACGAAGGCTTCCGCACCCCGATAGCCATGGCGTCGATCGTAGTCCATCACGCCCTTGCGCAGACTCTGATACGCCGCTTCCTGCTCGTCCCGGATCAAGGTGGTGACGACTCTGAGGCCGCGGGAATACACGTCATCGGGAAACTGTTCGGCCGCAATCTGGCGGGCCATCTCAGCCACATGCTCGGCATGGACGGGGTAATCCGAGAGGTCTCGCTTGACCACCAGGGTCTCTTTCTGGGCGGCCTCGAACTGCTGATCGGTGATGAAGCCCAACTCGTGCATGCGACGCAGCACATAGTGCTGGCGAATTTTCGCCCGCTTGGGGTTGACTACCGGATTGAAGGCCGAGGGCGCTTTGGGCAGGCCGGCAAGCATGGCGGCTTCGGCGACGGAGATTTCCTTCAGAGGCTTTCCGTAGTAAATCTGTGCAGCGGCAGCGAATCCGTAGGCGCGTTGCCCAAGGAAAATTTGGTTGAGGTACAGCTCGAAAATCTGTTCCTTTGAGAGGTTGTTCTCGATCTTGAACGAGAGCAACATCTCGTACAGCTTGCGGGTATAGGTCTTTTCGCTGGAAAGGAAGAAATTTCGGGCAACCTGCTGGGTGATGGTCGAGGCGCCCTGCTTCTTCCCGCCGCTGGTCAGGTTGGCGAGAGCCGCTCTCAGGACCCCCTGGTAATCGACTCCGCCGTGCTGAAAGAAGCGTTCGTCCTCGGCGGCAAGGATCGCCTGCTTCATGATCTCGGGTACATCTCGATACGCCACGACGGCACGCCGCTCTTCGCCAAATTCGCCGATCAGGAATCCGTCGGAGGTGTAGACCCGCAGAGGAATCTTTGGACGGTAATCGGTCAAGACTTCCAGGGAAGGCAGGTTGGGGTAGGTGAGAACCAGGACGATGAGGGCCAACGCCGAAACGACCGCAGCAAGGCCGAGAACGGCTGCCACCGGGTAGGCGATGAGGCGTAGAATCAGGCGGGAACTGGACAAGATTAGGGGCGGAAATGGGCGTTGCGCGAATTATACGCTGCCCGCAGACCGCTCGAAAAAAGGCTTTACATGACCTATGCTTGTTGCTAGCATCTGAAGTGAATTATTGGTTGTTTGCCTAACTTCGCATTCTGTAAGGTTTTTTTGGGGGTCAGGTGGGTCTCGATCTGTCAGCGTTATTCAATCCCAAGGCGCGCCCCTT
>DAORDK010000083.1:0-12972 GCA_035345935.1 Rhodocyclaceae bacterium
GCCGATGATATTGCACATCCCGTGTGAGAAAGTAGGTCATCGCCAGGCTCCCTATGCAAGGCCCCTCCAGGTTTATCCTGCGAGGGGCTTTTTGCTTCAGGTCACCAAGAAATCGGCGGGTGCCTCAGGCGCCTGTGATAAAATTCGCCGCGGCGGGTCTCCCCGCATTGCAGGGTGGTGAACCTGGTCAGGTCCGGAAGGAAGCAGCCACAGCCATTGACTGCAAGTGCCGGGGGTTAGGCTCGCCATTTCCATTTCCTGATTCGACGTCGGACAAAGGACATGAGTTATCAGGTTCTCGCCCGCAAGTGGCGGCCGCGCAATTTCGCCACCCTGGTGGGGCAGGATCATGTTGTCAGGGCGCTGACTCATGCGCTGTCGGAGAATCGACTTCACCACGCCTATCTCTTCACCGGGACCCGAGGCGTAGGCAAGACGACGATTGCCCGCATCCTTGCCAAAGCATTGAATTGTGAGACCGGCGTGACGGCGGAGCCCTGTGGTCGCTGTTCGGCGTGCCAGGAAATCGACGGGGGGCGCTTTGTCGATCTCCTGGAAGTCGATGCGGCCACCAATACCAAGGTGGACGAGATGCGGCAGCTGCTCGAAAACGCCGTGTACGCGCCCACCCGGGGCCGGTTCAAGGTCTACGTGATCGACGAAGTCCATATGCTTTCCAATTCGGCCTTCAACGCCATGTTGAAGACCCTGGAAGAACCTCCGGAGCACGTCAAATTCATCCTGGCGACGACGGATCCCCAGAAAATTCCCGTCACGGTATTGTCGAGGTGCTTGCAGTTCAATCTCAAGCAAATGCCGCCGGCGGCCATCGTGGGTCACTTGGCAAGAGTGCTCGAGGCCGAAGGGATCGCTTGCGATCCTCAGGCGCTACAGCTCATCGCTAGATCAGCGGCCGGAAGTATGCGCGATGCGCTCTCGCTTCTCGACCAGGCGATCGCCCATGGTGCGGGCCGTGTCGAAGGTCCGCAGGTCCGCGAAATGCTGGGGACGGTCGATGTCGATTATCTCTTGCGGATTCTGCGGGCGCTGGTCGACGGCGATGCCGATACTCTCCTGGGGATTGCAGACGACATGGCCTTACGTAGCCTTTCGTTCGCCGGGGCGCTGCAGGATTTCGGTAGTTTGCTCACTCGCCTTCAAGTCGCCCAATTCGCCCCGCAGGCCCTGGGGGACGACGAACCCGAGCGGGAGAGTCTGCTCGAGTATGCTCGCATTCTGTCTCCGGAATTCATTCAGTTGGCCTATCAGATTGTCCTGGTCGGCCGTAACGAGTTGCCTTTGGCGCCGGACGAGTATGCAGGCTTTTTGATGACCTTGCTGCGCTTGCACGCCTTCCGCCCGGAATCTCCGCAGAGTCGGATTTTGGCCGCGACGGCGACTGCCCGGCGCGAGGCAGTACCGCCGAAAGGCGGCCCGGCGGAAGCGCAGATTCCTAGTCGTCCTGCCGCTGTCAGCTTCCCGTCCAAAGGCGGCTCGGATTCCCGTGGGCAGGGCAGTGTGCCGGTCGCGTGGGAACAACTGGTCGGACGACTGCAACTCAGTCCGATGGCCAGAGAGCTGGCGCTGCAAAGCGAATTGCGTGAGCTAGGCGATGAGGTTTGTTTATTGCGCCTGCCGCCCGAGCAGCGGCATCTCCTCATGAAACCGGCCCAGGACAAGCTGCAGCAGGCCCTTGACGAGCATTTCGGGCGCCATGTCATCCTGCGGGTTGAAATCGCTGCGGTTGAGTCTGCGACTCCCGCCGCCACCGTACAGCGCGAGCGGACCGAACGGCAGCAGCGGGCGGTGGCTGCCATCGAGAGCGATTCGTTTGTGCGAGACGCCATCGATACCTTGAATGCCTCCCTCGTGGAGTCATCGATCAAACCCTTGTTCTGACGGAGAGTGCACATGATGAAAGGTGGAATCGCTGGGCTGATGAAGCAGGCCCAGGTGATGCAGGAAAACATGAAGAAGGCCCAGGAGCAACTGGCCCAGACCGAGGTCGAAGGCCAGGCTGGGGCAGGGATGGTCAAGGTGGTCATGACTTGCTCCCACGATGTGCGTCGCGTGAGCATCGATCCTTCGGTGATGGACGATCGGGAAATGCTGGAGGACCTGGTGGCTGCTGCCATCAACGACGCAGTAAGGCGCGGCGAGTCCTTGACCCAGGAAAAGATGTCCGGATTTACCGCTGGTCTCAATCTGCCTCCGGGATTCAAACTGCCGTTCTGATCCGTGTCCGTTCCGACCAGCCTTGATGCCCTGATCGAGGCCCTGCGCTGTCTTCCTGGCGTAGGCCCGAAATCGGCGCAGCGTATGGCCTATCATCTCCTGCAGCGGGACCGGGGCGGGGCGAAAGGGCTGGGCGAGGCGCTGCTCAGGGCGCTGGCGGTCTTGCAGCACTGCGAGCAATGCAACAATTTCTCGGAGACGGCCGTGTGTGACCGCTGCGCGTCGCCACGGCGCGACCGGTCTACGCTCTGCGTCGTCGAATCGCCGGTCGACATGAACATGATGGAGCAAACTCACGCCTATTCCGGACTCTACTATGTCCTCATGGGCAGGATTTCTCCCCTGGACGGCGTCGGTGCCCGGGAACTCGGGCTCGAGCGGCTCCTCGCTAGGGCTCGGGACGGCCTGGTGCGGGAGGTTATTTTGGCCACGAATTACACCAATGAGGGCGAAGCGACGGCCCACTATCTCAGCACGCTGCTCAAACCCCTCGGTATCAGTGTCAGTCGCATCGCACGAGGGGTGCCAGTGGGCGGCGAACTCGAATACGTCGACAGCGGTACCCTTGCGCAAGCACTGCGGGAAAGGCGTTCCTGCCCGTCCTGAAAGCCTTAGCCGGCTTCAAAGTGAGCGCTGCTTAGCGTATAATTAGGAGTTTGATTCAATCCCAACTACCTTATCCGTCTAGGGGTCAGCCATATGAGCAATGAAGGAAAAATGGACTGCGGGAGGCGGCGCCTGATCGTCGCCACCGCGGCAGTGGGCGGGGCGGGGGCCGTTGCGGCTCTCGTGCCGTTCGTGTCCAGCCTGTTGCCGTCGGAACGTGCCAAGGCCGCAGGTGCTCCGGTCGAGGTCGATATCGGCAAGCTGGAGCCGGGTCAGATGATGACCGTGGAGTGGCGTGGCAAGCCCGTCTGGATCATCAATCGCAACAAGGAAATGCTGGAGACCCTGCCGAAGCTCAATGACGCGGTGGCCGATCCGAAGTCCGAAAAGCAGATGCAGCCGGATTACGCGCGCAACGAGACCCGGTCGATCAAGCCGGAACTGCTGGTGGTGGTCGGCATCTGCACGCACCTCGGTTGCTCGCCGTCGCAGAAGTTCAAGAAGGGTGCCGAGGAAGGCATGACTGCCGAGTGGCTTGGAGGCTTCCTCTGCCCCTGCCACGGTTCGACTTTCGATTTCGCCGGCCGCGTATACAAGGCCAAACCCGCACCGACCAACCTCGAAGTTCCGCCGCACTACTACATGTCCGATAGCCGCATCCTGATCGGCGAAGACAAGAAGGGAGCGTAACAAATGGCCGCTGGCAATTTCGAAAAGTACAAGTCCGACGGTTCCCTGGCGGGCAATCTGCTGGAGTGGGTCGATGCCCGCTTCCCAGCGACGTCTATGTGGAAAGGCCATCTTTCCGAATACTATGCCCCGAAGAATTTCAACTTCTGGTATTTCTTCGGATCCCTGGCGCTCCTCGTCCTAGTCATCCAGATTGTTACCGGCATCTTTCTGGTCATGCACTACAAGCCGGATGCCGCCCTCAACGCCTACGGCGTTCCCGTCGCCTTCGCCTCCGTCGAGTACATCATGCGCGACGTCCCGGGGGGCTGGCTCATCCGCTACATGCACTCCACCGGCGCATCCGCCTTCTTCATCGTGGTTTATCTCCACATGTTCCGCGGCCTGCTCTACGGTTCTTACCGCAAGCCTCGCGAGCTGACCTGGTTGTTCGGCGTCGGCATCTTCCTGTGCCTCATGGGCGAAGCCTTCTTCGGCTACCTGCTTCCCTGGGGGCAGATGTCCTACTGGGGCGCTCAGGTGATCGTGAACCTCTTCGGGGCCATTCCGTTCGTCGGCAACGATCTGTCGATCCTGATCCGCGGCGACTTCGTCGTGGGCGATGCGACCCTCAACCGCTTCTTCTCCTTCCACGTCATTGCCTTCCCGCTGGTTCTCCTGGGTCTGGTGGCGGCGCATGTGCTGGCCCTGCACGAAACCGGCTCCAACAACCCGGACGGCGTCGAAATCAAGGCCAACAAGGACGAGAACGGCATCCCCCGCGATGGCATCCCCTTCCATCCGTACTACACAGTGAAGGATATCGTTGGCGTGGTGGTCTTCCTGATGGTCTTCTCGGCGATCATGTTCTTCGCCCCTGAAGGCGGCGGCGCATTCCTCGAAACGCCGAACTTCTACCCGGCCGACCCTCTGAAGACCCCGCCCCACATCGCCCCGGTCTGGTACTTCACTCCCTACTATTCGATCCTGCGCGCCATGGTCTGGAACTTCTTCGGTCTCGACGCCAAGTTCTGGGGTGTCGTGGCCATGGGGGCTTCCGTGGTGGTTTTTGCCTTCCTGCCCTGGCTCGATCGCAGTCCGGTGAAGTCGATCCGCTACCGTGGCCCGATCTACAAGACCTTGCTGACCATCTTCGTCATCTGCTTCGTCATCCTCGGTTACCTCGGCACCCAGTCTCCGTCCTACTGGGGTGAAAAGATCTCCCAGGTGTGCACGGTGTTCTATTTCGGCTTCTTCCTCGCGATGCCCTGGTGGTCGCGTATGGACAAGTTCAAGCCGGTTCCTGATCGTGTGACGATGCACTGAGGATCAACAACATGAAAAAACTTCTCATCGCCTTCCTGTTTGCGCCGCTCCTGGCTTTCGCCACAGGTGGCAGCGTGCATCTGGACAAGTGGCCAGGTTCGGTGAGCGACAAGGCAGGCCTCCAGAACGGTGCCAAACTCTTCGTCAATTACTGCCTCAACTGCCACGGCGCGTCGTACATGCGCTACAAGAACCTCATGGAGCTGGGCTTGACCGAGCAGCAGGTCAAGGACAACCTGATGTTCACCTCCGACAAGATCGGTGGACTGATGGCCGTGGCTGCCCGGGCGGACGAGCAGAAACAGTGGTTCGGTGCCACGCCGCCGGATCTCACCATCATTGCCCGCGCGCGCGGCGATCTCGGTGCGCCCAAGGCCGGTGCCGATTGGCTCTACACCTATCTGCGTTCCTTCTATCGCGACGAGAACCGGCCCACCGGCTGGAACAACGTCGTTTTCGAGAACGTCGGTATGCCCCATGTCCTCTATGGGCTGCAGGGACAGCAGGTGCTGAACCACGAGACCCACAAGCTTGAGCTTGCTGTTCCCGGCCAGTTGCCTCCTGTCGAGTTCGACAAGGCGGTTTCCGATCTGGTCGGATTCATGGTCTGGATGGGAGAGCCCCAGCAGGAATTCCGTCAGACCCTGGGATACATTGTCCTTGCCTTCCTGGCTATTCTCTTTGTCGTCTCCTACGCCCTCAAAAAGGAATACTGGAAAGACATCCACTGATCGATCTCGGATCGGTCCGCGGCATCGCCCCCTGCGACAGGCTCGCCAGGGGCGATGCCGAAGCGCTTTTTAAGGCTCAGAATCATCATGATGAACCTCTACTCCGGCACTACCTGCCCCTTCAGCCACCGTTGCCGCATCGTCCTCTACGAAAAGGGCATGGATTTCCAGGTCATCGACGTGGATATGTTCAACAAGCCCGAGGATCTGGCGGTGATCAATCCGCACAACCGCGTCCCGGTGCTTGTCGAGCGCGACCTCATCCTCTTCGAGCCGAACATCATCAACGAGTACATCGATGAGCGATTTCCCCATCCCCAACTCATGCCCGCCGACCCCATCATGCGGGCTCGGGCGCGCCAGTTGCTCATCGGGATGGAGCGGGAGATCTTCAGTCACATCGAACCCATCGAAAAGAACACCAAGTCGGCGGACAAGTCGCGGCAGGAAATACGGGCTCGGCTTACCGAGATCGTCCCCATCTTCAGCAAGCAAAAATTCATGTTGGGCGACGAGTTCTCCATGCTCGACGTGGCCATCGCCCCGCTCATGTGGCGGTTGGATCACTACGGCATCGACTTGGGCAAGGCCGCCGCGCCCCTGATGAAGTATGCGGAACGGATATTCAGCCGTCAGGGGTTCATTGATGCCCTGACGCCCTCCGAAAAGGCAATGCGCAAGTAAGCCATGGACTTGCCTTCGACCAAACCGTATCTCTTGCGCGCCCTGTGGGAATGGTGCTGCGACAACGGATTCACGCCCTATCTTTCGGTGGTCGTCGATGAGCACACGCGGGTTCCTCGGGAATTCGTACGTGACGGGCAGATCGTCCTCAACGTCGGTCCAGACGCCACCCATAGGCTGCAGATCGGTAATGAGCTGATCGAATTCCAAGCGCGTTTCGGGGGCATAGCCCGCGATCTATCGGTTCCTGTCGATCAGGTAGCCGCCATCTACGCCCGGGAAAACGGGGCCGGAATGGCCTTTGAAGTCGGCGCCGCGCGCCCGATGACTTTACAGTCCGGCGAGGATCCCATTCAGGGTTTGGAACACCCCGCCGCTGCTGAGAGCGATACCCAACCTCCCGAAGATCCGCGCCCCGAAGGGGGGCGTCCGAAGCTGCAGCGCATCAAGTAGGCGCGTCCGTCGGGCGTAGTGCACCCAGACGGTGCGTGAATCCCCCTGGATTTGAGGTCGCGCACGCTAAGCGATTGATTTCAAATCTTGGCATGGCCGTTGCTCTCCGCCAGGGACGGAGAGAAAAGCCATGACACAACAAACCCCCACGACCTGCTGTTACTGCGGAGTCGGCTGCGGCGTCATCGTCGAAACCGACGCCGGCGCCGTCGCTGGAGTCCGTGGCGACCCAGAACATCCTGCCAATTTCGGGCGCTTGTGCACCAAGGGAGCATCGCTCCATCTGACTGCCGGTTCGGCTGCCCGGCTGCTCGTCCCGGAAATCCGCACCGTACGGGGCCGTCCCGGCGCCGCGGTGTCGTGGGACCATGCTCTCGATTCCGCCGCTGGACGATTCGCCGACATCATTCGCAGCCATGGCCCGGATGCCGTAGCGTTCTACATTTCGGGGCAACTGCTGACCGAGGACTACTACGTCTTCAACAAACTGGCCAAGGGCTTGATCGGCACGAATAACGTCGACACCAATTCCCGTCTCTGTATGTCGTCCGCCGTCGCGGGTTACAAGCGCACCCTGGGTGCGGATGCACCGCCCTGCTGTTATGACGACATCGCCGACGCATCCCTGGTTTTCATCGCCGGCGCCAATCCCGCGATTGCCCATCCCATCGTCTTCCGCCGCATCGAGGACGCTCGCGCCGCAAACCCGGACTTGCGCCTCGTCGTCGCCGATCCGAGGCGGAGCGAAACCGCCGAGCTTGCCGACCTCCATCTGGCCCTGCGTCCGGGAACCGATATTGCGCTGATGAACGCCATGCTCCACGTCCTGATTGCCGAAGGGCACGTGGATCGGGACTATGTCGCCAGGCATACGAGCGGTTTCGACGAGCTCGAAGCCATCGCCGGCGCGATGTCCCCTGCCGAGGCGGCCGGAATCTGTGGTCTTCCCGTCGAGCAAATCGTCAAGGCCGCGCGCTGGTTTGGCGAGGCCGAAGCCCCCCTTTCCTTCTATTGCCAGGGCTTGAACCAGTCGGTTCATGGAACCGACAATAATGCGGCCATCATCCATCTTCACCTGGCCACCGGAAAGATCGGAAAGCCGGGCTGCGGGCCCTTCTCGCTCACGGGACAGCCGAACGCCATGGGCGGTCGGGAAGTTGGGGGACTGGCCAACCTGATGTCCGCCCACCGAGATCTCGCCTCGCCCAAAGATCGGGCCGAAGTGGCTGCCCTTTGGGGCATCCCCTGGGTTCCTGCCAAGCCTGGAAAGACCGCCGTCGAACTTTTCCAAGGCCTGAAGTCCGGAGAAATCAAGGCGGTCTGGATCGCCTGCACCAATCCCGCGCAATCCATGCCGAACCAGGCTGAGGTTCGGGAAGCGCTGAGGGCCGCCGAATTCGTCGTTCTGCAGGAGGCCTTTGGCGATACCGACACTGCGGCCTATGCAGACCTCCTTCTTCCGGCGACCACCTGGGCGGAAAAAGAGGGAACGGTAACCAATTCGGAGCGGCGCATTTCCCGGGTTCGAGCGGTGGTTCCACCGCCGGGTGAGGCGCGCCATGACTGGCGTATTGCCGTTGATTTTGCGCATCGGTTGGGTGAGCGTTTAGGACACGATGGCGTTTCGCGACTCTTCCCGTACGACAATCCGGAGTCGATCTTTGCCGAGCATCGCGAAAGCACGCGCGGCCGCGATCTGGACATCACCGGGCTCTCCTATGCGCTGCTTGAATCCGCAGGTCCTCAGCAATGGCCGTATCCGGAAGGCGCGGCGGCGGGCCGGCAGAGACTCTACACTGACGGCGTGTTCGCCACCGCCGATGGGCGCGCCCGCTTCCTTCCCGTGCGACACCGTTCCACCGCCGACATTCCCGATGGTCGTTTGCCCATCAGCCTCCTCACTGGCCGTCTGCGCGACCAGTGGCATGGCATGAGCCGCACCGGCACGGTGGCCCGCCTCTTCAATCAGGAAGAGCGACCGTTGCTTGCCATGCACCCCTGCGACATGCGTCACCGCGGGCTGGAATCCGGCGACATCGTCCGGGTCCATAACGACCGAGGCGAGATTTTGGTCGAAGTCGAAGAGCGCGCGGGACTTGCCAAGGGCCGCGCCTGGATGCCCATGCACTGGGGAAGTCGCTTCCTCAGCAGTCCCGGCGCCAACGCCCTGATGCCTTCCTCCTACGACCCGGTCTCCTTTCAGCCCGAACTCAAGCACGCTGCGGTTCAGATTGAAAAGGCCGACCTACCGTATCCATTGGCAGTGATAAGGCGCTGCGCCGATAGAGCCGATGCCCTGGCTCTCCTGGATCGCGTTCGTGTACTGCTCCCCGCATTTCCCTTCGCCACCGTTGGGCTTTATGGGCATTCCAGTGCCCTGGTGGTCTTCCGCGCCGCCACGACCTGGCCTCTGCCCGAGGCCGGGAGCCTGGCAGAAATCGACCGCCTCTGCGGCCTCGACGGCGAGGAAGGGGCCATCGTCTTTTCGGACCCTCGGCGTGGAATTGCCAAGAAAGCCATAGCCGAGGGAGGACGTCTGGTCGCAGTGCGCCTTGCGGGCGAAACCTTGGCGATGGCGTGGCTCAAGGATGCCATGGCCGAGGATGATCTCGATCCGTCCCTCATCCGCTTCGCCTTGGCGCCAACGGCCAAGCCGCCGATGGCCGTGGCGCCGCGGGAGGTGATTTGCAAGTGTGCCGATGTTACTGCAACGCAGATCAAAGCGGCCTGTGGCGCTGGAAGTACACTGGTTCAATTGCAGGACACCTTAAAGTGTGGAACCTACTGCGGTTCCTGCCTGCCCGACGTCAAACGACTGGTTGCTGAAACAGCCCAGGGAGAACCCCAGGCTGCCTGAGACCAGCAAAGAGGAGACAAAATGAATTTCACCCCCTATATCCGGGAGATCGGCCGCGGTGCGGAAGGCTCCCGCGACCTCGCGCGGGATGACGCTGCCCAACTGTACGCTGCCATTCTTGACGGCGGAGTCCCCGATCTCGAACTGGGTGCGATCATCCTGGGGCTACGCGTCAAGGGCGAATCGGTCGACGAGATGGCGGGCTTTCTCGAAGCCGCCAATGCGCGCGTCAATGCCTTGCGAGTTCCCAGCGGGCGAGCAAGACCGGTGGTCCTGCCGAGTTATAACGGTGCGCGCCGGGACGCCAATCTCACCCCGTTGCTGGCCCTGTTGCTCAAGCGTTTTGGTGTCCCGGTCCTGGTCCATGGTCTGATCGAAGGCTATGGGCGCGTGACGACCGCCCACATCTTCCGGGAACTGGGGATCATGCCCAGTGCCTCTCTGACCCAAGCTCAGGGGGCTCTGGACGAACGGGGGCTCGCCTTCGTCCCCATCACCGCCCTGTGCCCCGGTCTCGCGAATCAACTCGCGCTCCGGGCTCGCATGGGTGTGCGCAACAGCGCTCACAGTCTGGTCAAGATGATTGATCCGTTCCGCGGCGAGGGTGTCGTCGTTTCGCCTGCGACCCATCCTGCCTTTCTCGACCTCATGCGAGAAGTGCTTGGGGCGGCCGGCGGGCGAACCTTGCTCCTGCGGGGAACCGAGGGGGAGCCTTACGCAAACCCCAAACGCCGCCCGCGACTGGAATACCTGCACGAAGGCGTTTGCGATGTCCTTTTCGAAGCCGAACACGATAGTCTGAAATCTCTCCCGATGTTGCCCGAATCACCGGATGCGGCGACGACGGTACGCTGGATTCGCAAGGTTCTCGACAACCATCTGCCGCTGCCGAAGCCTATCGCCAATCAACTGGCCTGCTGCCTTTACGCCAGCGGATATGCCGAAGATTTCAACCAGGCCAAGGCCATCGTGGCTGTGGAAGGGATCGGGACGGCGGTCGCAACGGCCTGAGCAAGGCTTTCCCGCCGACGGCGCTTTGCCGGATCGGCGCCCGGGATGATCGCCCAGCGATCCGCACCGCACTGATTCACTGCGCACCGGAATGGTGCGCCGCACAATTCGTTGCTGCCCAAGAATCCTTATAAAACAGTGCTCTGACCGGGTGGCACGGCGATTGCAGTGTGCTTTCCGACAGCGAGGGTTGCCAACGTAGGCAGCCGGGGTCGAGAGCCCCAATGTGGCAACGACGTCATGCGCTGAACGAATCTGTTCCGCCCTCAGGGCGTCTGCACAAAAATGGAGTTGCCAAAATGAAAAAGCCTCGTCTCGTCATGATCGGTAACGGCATGGCCGGTGTCCGCACCGTAGAAGAGCTGCTGAAGATTGCGCCGGATCATTACGACATCACGATTTTCGGCGCCGAGCCTCACCCCAACTACAACCGCATCCTGCTTTCGCCGGTATTGGCCGGCGAAATGACCATCCAGGAAATCATTCTCAACGAGCTGGACTGGTACAAAGAGAACCGCATCAACCTGCACGTCGGCAAGAAGGTGGTGAAGATCGATCGCGTCAAGCGTCAGGTCATCGCCGAGGATGGCACCGTCGAAGAATACGACCGCCTGCTGCTGGCGACTGGATCGAATCCCTTCATCCTGCCCATCCCCGGCAACGATCTCCCTGGAGTCATCGGCTATCGTGACATCAAGGACACCGACGAGATGATCGATGCGGCGACCCGTCATCGGCACGCCGTGGTCATCGGCGGAGGACTCCTCGGACTGGAGGCCGCCAACGGGCTGAAGCTGCGCGGTATGGACGTCACGGTGGTACACCTGGGGTCCTGGCTTCTGGAACGCCAACTGGACGAAGTGGCCGGCAAGATGCTCCAGAAGTCCCTGGAAGATCGTGGCCTCAAGTTCCTCCTGGAAAAGCAGACCGAGGCCCTGATCCAGGGCGAATCCGGCCGCGTGGCCGCCGTGCGCTTCAAGGACGGCATGCAGATACCGGCCGACCTCGTGGTGATGGCTGCGGGCATACGGCCCAACACCACGCTCGCCGAATCTGCTGGCATCTACTGCAATCGCGGAATCGTGGTCAACGACACCATGCAGACCTACGATCCCAAGATCTACGCGGTGGGGGAATGCGTCAGTCACCGCGGAATCGCCTATGGTCTGGTGGCACCGCTCTTCGAGCAGGCCAAGGTCGCGGCGAACCATCTGGGGGGCTATGGCATCGGCCGCTACTCGGGTTCCGTGACCTCGACCAAGCTCAAAGTGACCGGCATCGATCTGTTCTCTGCCGGCGACTATATGGGCGGAAAGGGCACCGAGGAAATCATCCTCAACGACCCGGCGGGCGGTGTTTACAAGAAGCTGGTCATCAAGGAAAACAAACTAGTCGGGGGCGTGCTGTACGGCGACACCGCCGACGGCGCCTGGTATTTCCAGTTGCTCAAGGATGAACGCGACATCCACGATCTGCGCGACCATCTGATCTTTGGCCAGACCGCCGGCGGCGATGCGGGTCACCAGGGGCAGAACAAAGCCGCGCTGATGGCCGATTCGGCAGAGGTCTGCGGCTGTAATGGCGTCACCAAGGGCGCCATCGTCAAAGCCATCAAGGAAAAAGGGTTGTTCACCCTGGACGAAGTCAAGAAGCACACCAAGGCGGCTTCGTCTTGCGGTTCCTGTGCCGGCCTGGTCGATCAGATCCTCGCCTCGACCATCGGGGGAGCCTATACGCCGGCCAATTCCGACAAGAAGCCGGTCTGCGGATGCACGGAATGCGACCACGATCACGTCAGGAAGGTCATCCGCGATCAGCGCCTGACGTCGATCCCCGAGGTCATGTCCTTCCTCGAGTGGAAGACGCCCAACGGGTGCGACAAGTGCCGTCCGGCGCTGAATTACTACTTGATTTCGACTTGGCCCCATCTTGCCAAGGACGACTCCCAATCCCGCTTCATCAACGAGCGGGTTCACGCCAACATTCAAAAAGACGGCACCTTCTCGGTCGTTCCGCGGATGTGGGGCGGACTGACGACGCCAGCGGAACTTCGGGCAATTGCCGACGCTGCCGAAAAGTACAACGTGCCGACGGTGAAGGTGACCGGCGGTCAGCGCATAGATCTTCTGGGAGTGAAAAAAGAGGATCTGCCGAAGATGTGGGCCGATCTCAATTCCGCCGGCCTGGTTTCCGGCCACGCCTATGGCAAATCCATCCGCACGGTGAAGACCTGCGTTGGCGCGGAACACTGTCGTTTTGGCACTCAGCGGTCCATGGAAATGGGGGTCAAGCTGGAGAAGATGCTCTTCGACATGTATGCCCCCCACAAGGTCAAGCTGGCGGTTTCCGGCTGCCCGCGCAACTGCGCCGAGGCCGGCATCAAGGACGTGGGCGTCATCG
>DAORDK010000084.1:0-12888 GCA_035345935.1 Rhodocyclaceae bacterium
TGGGGATCGCAATTCAAGGGTGCTTCGTCTTCGGTCTCGATCACGATACGCCGGAGGTTTTCGACACCACCGTGGAGTTCGCCATCGAAACTGGCATCGATCTTCCGCGATATGCCGTGCTGACGCCTTTTCCAGGAACGCCCCTGCATGCGCGACTGGAGCGCGAGGGACGCATACTGACCCGCGACTGGACCCTCTACGACGCTCAGCATGTGGTCTTCCAGCCACGCAATATGTCCGTGCGCGAGCTTGCCGAAGGCCACGAACGTGCCTGGAAGCAGACTTACCGTTGGTCAGCGATCGGCCGGCGGCTGTGGCGCGCGGGCAACCTGCGCCCGCTGGCCCTGACAGCCAATACCGGATATCGCTTCTATGCGCATAACCTGCACCGCTTCTATACCTGCGATTGGCCCATCGACATCATCGATCGGCCGCAAGTCGCGCCTGAGACTGCAAGCGCTGCCAGAGTCGTATGCGGCTGACCCTGATCCAACCGGCCATCGGCCATCGTGCCGGAGAGTCGTACATCCGCTCGTGGCAGATGGAACCCCTGCCGATTGCCACGCTTGCCGGCCTCACGCCGAGGAACGTCCAACTCGCCTTCTTCGACGACCGCATGGAGGCGATCGAATACGACCGTCCTTGCGACGCCGTCGCGATACCGGTCGAAACCTACACGGCACGGCGCGCCTACCAGATCGCCAGCGAGTATCGCCGTCGCGGCGTGCCGGTGGTGGTAGGCGGTTTCCACCCGAGCGCGTTGCCCGATGAGGCGCAGCGCTTCGCTGATGCGGTCGTCATCGGCGAGGCTGAGGGCATCTGGGCAGAAGTCCTTGACGACTTGCGCCACCGCACTCTTCGCCCGCGCTATGTCGCAGACCGCGGCGACTTGGCAGCGATCCGCGTCGACCGCTCCTTGTTTGCCGATCGTCGTTACCTGCCCATCGGCCTGGTCGAAACCGGGCGTGGCTGCCGTTTCCCCTGTGAATTTTGCTCGATCCAGTCGTTCTTCGGCCGCAGTCATCGCAACCGCCCGATTTCTGGCGTCATCGATGAACTGCGCGCGCTCAAGAACGCGAAGCGTCTGTTTTTCTTCGTCGACGACAATTTCGCCGGCGACCTCAAGGCCGGGAAGGAACTTCTGCCTGAACTCGCCCGCCTGGACATTCGCTGGATCACCCAGCTCAGCATCAACGCGGCTCACGATGAGGAGTTCCTCTCGCTGCTGGCGAGAAGCGGCTGCAAGGGCGTGCTGATCGGCTTCGAGTCGCTCGATGCCGACAATCTGCGGCAAATGAACAAGCGCTTCAATTTGATGAAAGGTGGCTATCGCGTGGCGCTCGCCAACCTTCGTCGGCACGGCATCGCGGTGTACGGAACCTTCGTCTTCGGTTACGACAACGATGTCGAGGCATCCTTCGACACCGCCGTGGATATGGCGATTTCGGAAGGCATGTATATCGCGGCGTTCAACCACATGACCCCTTTTCCGGGTACGCCGCTCTACCGCCGGCTAGAGGAGGAAGGGCGCCTGAATTACGACGCTTGGTGGCTGGACCCCGCGTACCGTTACAACGAGGTGCCGTTCCGGCCTTTGCGCCTGACGCCGGCGGAAGTCACGGCGGGTTGCCTGGCCGCCCGCCGCCGCTTCTATGGCTGGCCGAGCATCGCGAAGCGGGCGCTGGATAATCGCAATGATTTCTTCATGTTGCGCAACTACCTGCCGATCAATCTGATGCATCGCCAGGACGTGGCGCGACGTAACGGCTATCCCCTCGGCGACGAGACCCAGTCTGATCAGTTGGTTGAGTCCGTATGATCCGGTTCGCTCCCGCCACCCCGGACGACGATTCCCAGTTGCGGGCGCTGCTGCGCGAGAACGGCATGGCGTCGTGGGTGACGATGGCCGTCGAGCGCGAGCCCTCGTTCTTCGCGGGTATGAATCGCTTCGGCGTCGACCACGCGGTGATCGCACGCGATGGCGATCGTGCCGTCGGCATGTTCGTGCGCTCCGACCATCCGGTCCATTGGAATGGCCATCCAGCACGAACCGGCTACCTTGGCGCGTTGCGGATCGATGCCGCCTATCGACGGCGCGTGGGGGCTTTGCGCGAGGGCTATCGTGCGGCGTTTGCAGCAGGTGACGCAAGCGGATCCGGGTTCTGCTACACCTGCGTCGCTTCCGAGAACAGGGCCGCCCGACGCCTGCTGGAAGCGCACCTGAAAGGTTTACCCCAGTATATCCAGGCAGGCGAGGTGATCGCTTTGGCCATGCCGCGCATTCGGGGAAGGGCATTGGGGCTCTGGCACCCGATGCATCCGGATGAAGGCGCAGCGGTGTGCGCCCTGCACAACGCTGCGGCTGCAGCGCGCCAATTCGCGCCTGTGCTGGACCCAACGACAATGACCGCGACGGGTGCCGAATTCCATGTCTGCCGCGACTCCGCTGGCAAACCAGCGGCGTGCATGGCGCTCTGGAACCAGCATGCCTACAAGCAAGTCGTCGCCCGCGCCTACCGCCAACCCCTCGCGACATTGCGACCGTTGTACAACCTTTTTGCGGGCGCCTGCCGCAAGGTCACGCTGCCGCGCCCTGGCCAGCCGGTGGAGCAAACTTATTTGGCATTCCTGGCCGCTGACAAGAAGCGCGCTCCCACATTGTCGGAACTCATTGCCGATGCGCTCGCAAAGTGCAGCACGGCTGTTCTGACCCTGGGCGTTTCAGCCAGCGATCCTGGATTTCCGGAGATCGTCGCGCGCTTCCGCCCGTCGTCCTACCGGATGACGGTATACACCGTTGCTTACTCCGATCCACCCCGACTCGACGGGCGGCCGGTGCAGCCCGAGATTGCCGTACTCTGATGGCGCAATTCCCAACTTGGCGAATTCTGCGCCATCGCGAGGACAGGCGAACCGTAGCGCTGGTCACGCTTGCCTTTGCCGCGCTGACACTGCCTCATTTCCTTTCCCCCCTAGCCCTTCCATTCGGTCCGTGGATCGCCATTGCGGCGGTGCTTTGTTTCATCGCCAACATCGCCAATCACAACCACATGCACCACGCGACCTTTCACCGCCGCATCTTCAACCAGGCCTTCAACCTCGTGCTCACGATCTGCCGTGGCCACACCGCGAGCGGCATCATCGTTCCCCATCATCTCAATCACCACGTTGAGTCTGGCGGGGTGAGAGACTGGATTCGTCCCCAGCTTGCCGGCCGAGGCATCGGGTGGGTCCGCCTGGTCCGCTTCACCCTCGCCGCCAGCACCAACATGCTCGTTGAGCGGCAACGCCCCGGCACGCCGGGTCTGGGCAAACGTGCCGAGCAAAGCCGCCGCCGTGAACAGCGGGTGCTCGCGACCTTTATCCTGCTCGCACTGATTGCGGACTGGAAGGTTTTTCTGCTCTTTAACGTTCTGCCCTGGGCGCTCGGATTGGCGATGCTCGTCGGCGTCAACCTGCTGCAACATGACGCTTGCCTTCCGGGCCAAGTCCTTGCCGGCTCGCGCGATTTTGTGGGGCGCGTAGGCAACTGGTTGTTTCTCAACAACGGATATCACACCGCGCATCACCTCTCCCCGGCGACGCACTGGAGCAGACTACCCGAACTCCATGAATCCATCGCCGCCCGGATTCGCGCCCATGGACTCGAATACCGCTCGGTACTCGCGTTCCTTTGGCAATTTGGTTGGTCGCGAACACCCGCTCCCCGGGGCGACTGAATGGTCCAGTACTACCTATGCCCTCCCATCGACGAGATCCGCCTCGCCCAGGAGCTGGCCCCGCTGGTCGACAGTTTCGGCGGTACCGTTCCCTCGGTCGCGCACCTCATTGAATTGACGCGCGAGCATGGGCTCGCGGCGGCGTCGATGGCACTCTACGAGGCCTTGCGGGTCGCACCGCAAAACTCCGAATTCCTGTCCCGCCTCGATGCCGAGCCCACTGATAGGACATCGACACCGGCAGGAGCCAAGGTCCTGGTTGTCCCTGCGCTGTTCTACGGTCACTACCCCGAAGTCGGGGGAGATGCGGTGCTGCCCATCGGTATCGCGAGAGCGTGCGGCTTTGAAGTCGAGACCATCCCTATTCTGAGCGTCGGGACTGTGACCGAGAACGCGCGCATCATTCACGATCACCTTGAGCGCGAACAGGCCGAAAGGGTATGGTTTCTCACCGGAAGCAAGGGCGGCGCCGATTTCCGTGCCTATCTGCAACTCTATGCGGGTTCCGCGGCAATAAACCGGATTGCCGGTTGGATCAATATCTGCGGCCTTGTCGAAGGGTGCGACATCGCCGACTTCAATGTCGCCACGCCGGCGCGACGACTCAAATTTCGCGCGCTCTGTCGGGTATTGGGTACCCGCTTCGAACTGCTCAGCGAGCTTTCCACGACCCACGAATACTGGCGTGAGCCCTTGCGCCCGCCGCCCCATATGAAAGTGTTCAACCTTTCCGCAATTCCCTTGCCGAGTCACATACAGAAGTCGCTGATCAAGCGCTACCGGGCGATCAGCGACCGCGGCCCGAATGACAGCATGGTCGCCTGCCGGCGCACCGTGATCGACGGGGGTCTAACAATCCCATTCCTGGGTTACGACCATTTCTTTCGCGGTCCGAACATCGCCCCCATCCTCTATCGCTTCTTCAATTACCTCAGGCGGCAATAGACCATGGGACCGCGAATCGCAACGCTTGTGGGTATGCTTTTCCTGGCCATTGCCGCAGAAGCCCGAGACGACAAGGCGATCCACGAGGTTTTCGCCGATATCGAGCGCGCGGTCCGCGATCGCGACAGGACCACTCTGCTCAACAGCGTCACCGAAAATCACCTCATGATCTCGAAGAACGGTGAAACGGTCGTCGGCAGGGTCGCGCTGGCCGCCTACCTGGAGAAGATGATCGGCTATGCTCCGTCGATCAAATCCTTGCAATCGACTGTCGAGTTTTCCCCGGACATCCGGTATTACGGCGAGACAGCCGTCACGCATGGCCGCTCCAGGGACCACTACGCTTTCACCGATGGCCTTGAGCTGGACTTGACCACGTACTGGACCGCCACGTTGGTACGCGATACGGAGCGTTGGCGCATCGCAGCCGTTCACTATTCATTCAATTTATTTGACAATGGAATGCTCGACGTGGCGCACCGAGGGGCTTTCGTTGCCTCGGCGTGCGGTGCATTAGCCGGCCTCGTCGCCGGATTGTTTTTTTTCCGCCGCCGGAATATATAGTCATTCCGGATATCGAACCATTTGCCCCGCATGGGGGATCATCCGCCACCGCCCAGGAGACAAAGCACATGCGAAACCTACTGCTCAGCTGCATCGCTTGCCTGTTGTTGATTACCTCAGCAGCGGCACCGGCGGCGACCGCGCCTCCTCTCGATCCGACCGGCGGTCGAATCGAGGATCGGCAGGCGCTGCGCGTCCTGCTCGATCGCATGGAAAAGGCCACGGCATCCCTCGACATCGATACCGCGACCTCATTGATGCACCCCGACGCCATCGTGACCTGGCAAAACGCCGAGGTATCCAAAGGGCACGAGCAGATCCGGGCCTACTACGCTCGCATGGTCAAAGGTTCAAATCCGATCGTCAAAGGCTATAGCGTGAAAGCGGCTTTGGGAGGTCCTGCGACGTTCTATGGCGATACTGCCATTGCGTGGGGAACCACCGTCGAGACCTTCGAGCTGTCCGACGGACTGAAATTCACGCTCAACGCGAACTGGAGTACGACGATCGTCAAGCAGGGCGGCGAATGGAAGATTGCGGCACTGCACTTCTCGACCAACCTTTTTGACAATCCGCTCCTCAAGAATGCCGAGCGTTTTGCCTGGATCGCCGGATTGCTCGGACTCCTCGCCGGAGCGCTGGCCGCTTGGCTTCTCTCGAGGTGGTCGCGCAAGTCCAAGTGAGCGGAGGCGCACGCCGCGGAGCGACCAGATGATTCGGAACCGCCTCAACATGGCTCTGATCGCGATGGTCTATGGATTCGCACTATCCCTGCTCTGGCTCGGATCCCACGTTGATATCCGGCTGGTCCTGCCCATCGGCGTCGCCTATTCGTTTGTCCTACTGACTAACTACGCCCTGATTCATGAGGCGGCGCACGACAATCTGAATTCGGATCCGACTCGCAATCGCTGGCTCGGCGTCCTCGTCGGCTTTCTGTTCCCCGTTCCCTTCTCGATGATCAAGGTCACCCATACGGTTCACCACTGCTGCAACCGGACCGATCATGAGATGTTCGACCTTTACTACCCGGGCGACCGCAAGCTGATCAAGCTCGGGCAGTGGTACGGCCTGCTCGCCGGTCTGTTCTGGCCCTGGATCCCGATAGGCGCGCTCGTCCTGGCTACCTTCCCGCAACTTCTGCGCATGGGGCCTTACCGGCGGGCACGAACGACGGCCGTGCTGTTCGACGATTTTGCGGAAACTGGTGTCGGACGTGTCCGCATCGAGGTTGTGTTGACTCTGGTGTTCTGGACAGTGCTGTTCTTCGTTCTCGACCTTTCGTGGCCTGCCGTTCTGATCATGTACGGCTTCTTTGCCTTCAACTGGTCGACGCGGCAATACATCACGCACGCATTCACCGAACGTAACGTCATCAACGGCGCCTTGAACCTACGGGTCAGTCCGGTCATGTCGTGGATCTTGCTCAAGGGAAACTGGGATCTGGTCCATCACCAAAAACCTTGGTTGCCGTGGACAGAACTAGAACATCACGGCAACGGCGCTTACTCGCCGGTCGGGATCTGGCAGCAATACCTGCGCATGTGGCGCGGACCGGTGCTGGCGACCACACCCTCGCCCCAGCGCCTCACTGCCGAGCCGAGCCCGGATTAATCGGCCACCAGCGCCGGTCCGCCGCGCCCGCAAGCCAAGCCAAAGCAATTCCACCGACGACATCGACGAAGTGGTGCTGGTGTACGAGCAGTACCGAAGTACAGATCGCCAAGTACCAGAGGCCACCCACCAGTCGAAGGCCGGTCGCCGCAACGCGGGCCGCAAGCGCGCCGAATACCAGAGAGCTATAGGCAACGTGCAGAGACGGAACGGAATTGAACGCGCCATCGACTTGCCACAAAGCCGAGAACAGCGCTTGGAACGGGCCCTCCGGCGGAGTCCGCACGAAGCCGCTGCGCACGGGGAACGCAACAAACACCAGCCCAGCCGTCAGCGTCGCGAGTGCAAAGCGGCGGCCCAGGGCGCGCAATCCATCGACAGTGCAAGCAAAGAGCGGCAGCCAGAAGAGCAGCGCAATCGAAAAGTAGATCAGGATCGCGGCAGGGACGAGCGGAATCGCCAGCTCCCAGGAAAAATACAGTGCCACTCCCCGATCCAAGCGGCCCGCAGCCCAGTTGGCTCCCCCGTAGACCGCCGCGAAGAGCAGGGTCAGCGAGCAATGCAGCCACAGGAAGGTGGCCCATCGCGTGCCATCCGGCCATGTCCATGACCGGTGCTTCGTCACCGACCCCGCCATCGTATCGAAAGCCATTCCGGATCGGGGCCGGGGCCGCCCGGAGCACTCGCCTCCCACCGCGCCATGTCTTTGGCAAGACGCCGGTCCATCCAACCGTGCAGTACGTCGAAACCTCGGCTCAGGAGCCGATGGTCGTTCACCGACGCTCGCTGATACTCAAGCAAGGCATGCCGTTGAGACGCAGAGTAGCGGAGCAGCCCCGAATAGAATGTCGCTGCATTGAGCGACACACGATTCTCGATCAGCTCCCGATTGAGTTGCCGCACATGTCGTCCGACCTCGGCCGAGGTCATGCTCGAATGCCTCCAGTAGGGCGCAACGGTCCTCGCATTTGAATCGATCTGCAGTCCGAAACGCGCCCGGTTGGCTTCATTGAGGATGGGCACCCCGGCGACGCGGGTGCTGAAGATCGCCAGAAAGTAAAAATCCGGCGGATGATCGCGCAGGAAGCGGTAGGTGTTCGCAAGAGTCGCTTCATTCTCACCGGGAAAGCCCACCACCAGGGAAACAACGGTGGTTAACCCGACCGACCGGCAGTTGTCGAGCGCCATGGCGTTTTGCTCGATGCTGCACTGCTTGTTCATGTTTTCCAGGATCTGTGGATCGCCGGACTCGATGCCGATCTGAACCTGATGCGCTCCGGCGTCCCGCATCATCGCTACGATGTCGCGATCAGCGAGATCGCTGGCACGCGCATAGCAGATCCACTTCACCCCGATCTGTCGCCGGACGAGCTCCTCGCAAAGCGCCGCGAGGCGACGGCGCGGCATGGTGAAGAGCGAGTCGAGGCAGGAGATGAACTCCACGCCAAGTTCGTCTCGGTAACGCTGCCAGTCATCGGCAATCTTCCGGGCACTCTTGTAGCGAAATTTCTCGTCGTCGAAGAGGTAGGGGTAGTTGCAAAAGTTACAGCGGTAGGGACAGCCCCGAACGCTTTCATAATGCACGAGGGGAAATCGACGGCCATGATCGCGGGCAGCCCCCAGCCAATCCGGGGTCGGTAGGGCATCGAGCGAACGGGTCGCCGGGACGCCGCTACGCAGGATCATCGAATGCCGGCCCGTCACAACGCTTGCCGGCGGTACGGCGGACAACGTCCGGAACCCCGAGCGGAGGTAAGACGCCAGTATCGGTACGAGCATCTCGCCGTAGCCGACGGCGAGGACATCCACCCCGGGGATACCGGCGCCCCCTTCAGCCAGGATGGAAGCCAGCGCCCCACCCAAGACGATGCGATTGTGTGGACGAATAATCCGCTGCAAGACGGGTTCCACCTCGCCCAGATCCCGCAGCAATGTCGTCGACAGGAATACCAGCGCGCAGGTCTTGAGCTTCTCTCGGGTCTGCCGGTCATCGCGAAAGACATCGTCTATCGTGGCAATTTCGCAGGGAATCCCTTCCGCCCGCAGCAATGTGGTCAAGACGACCTCGGTCAGTTCAGGAATATCCATGTTCTCGGTCCGAGAAAAGTATTCCCGGACTTCTGCGGCCAAACGCCGGCCGGCCACAAGCCGATGCCAACCGGCGTGAATGATGGATTCACCGATGATCGCCTTCGATTTGAGATCCAACCAGGCAGACTCGGAAGCCCTCCATTGGGCCGCCTGCTTGCGCAGCGCACGCGCGGGCGACGACTCCTTTTCGTTGAGCAGCCCTCCGGTCACAACCAGAACGGTCACTGGATCGTCTTCCACGCAAGCCATTATTCGACCCGCCTCAGCCGAGGGCCGCCCGAAGGAACGATGATCACCAGTTTTCGCGTTGGCCTGATGCTTTCCGGTTCGACGAGTGCAAAGCGGCCGTGTCGGCATAGCCGTCCGAGCAGGAGCACCATCTGACGCAGGGCCATCGGCATACCGGCACACACGCGCTCGCCGAGCCCGAAAGGAAAATAGGCATGGCGATACCGCGTCGAATCGCCAAGAAACCTGTCGGCCACGTATTCATTTGCGAGGTCATAGACCTGCGGATTGCGGTGCGCCATATAAGTGCAAGGCAGGACTCGGGTGTCGCGGGGGATTGCATGCCCACCGACTTGAGTATCCTCGACGGCATGACGGGTCAGGTGCACGACAACCGGACAAAGCCGCATGGATTCCTCGATCGCCGAACGAAGAAAGGGAAAGGCCTCCGGCGGCTCGTCACCGACCGTAGATACCTCCATCCAGGCGCGCTCGCTCGCCGTCGGGTCGGCGAGCAGATGAGTCAGCGCCCAGGAAAGGCTCGCCGCCGTGGTGTCATGGCCGAAGAGCAGGAAGGTCACGGTTTCCGAAACGATTTCATCGTCGCTCAGCGGTGCGCCACGCTCAGGCGTTGCCCAGGCGATCTGGGAGAATACGGAGCCATCGGGGGTTTTACGAACCTCGCTCAATCGCTGCCGGATGAACGCATGCACTTTCGCGCGGTTCGCGAGGAAGCGCCCCCATGGCGATATACGTCCCAGATCGACATGAAGAAACCTCAGGAACAAGACTGCCGCATGGCTGAAGGACGATTTCCATAGATTGATCGACTCGAACGCTTCACGGTGGCGATGGTCCGGCAAATCGCCGAAGATCAGTTCGATGATCGCATGCAGCGTAATGCGGGCGAGGAATTCTCCGGTATCGATCACCTGATTCCTGCCGATTTGCGAGATCAGCGCATCAGCCCATTTGCCGGTTATCCGGTCTATCGTCGCCGCCTTGCCGAAGAAGAAGTGTGGCAACAGAACGCTGCGATGGATGCGATGTCGCTCGCCTTCCAGGGCGATCAGGCTGTGTTTCCCGACGACCGGCCGCAACGCCTCGGTTCCCCGTCCGCCTATGAGACTAGGATTGCGGGAAATTTCGCCAACCAATTTCGGATCCCCGGTGACCAGGCATGACCCCATGACGGGTAGTCGAGTCGTAAACGTCATGTGCCCCGCAGCGAGCGCACGATCAAGAACGCCGTAAGGCGACCGCATCCACTGCAAAGGGCTAATGGCGAAACGCTGAATCATTCGTCACATTGTGCCGGCCGTCGTTCGCAAATGGAATACCGATTGGGCACGGTCAGGAATCGCGGGAACCTTGGGTCGATAGCGGCGTTGCCGGAAGATCGACCGGAAAGTCGGCACAGAGGCGGTTTCCCGGTCAAGCGCCCTTGAGTCGCCGGATCTCGGCTTCCAGTTCGGCAATCCTCTCATCGCGGCTTTGCAAGGCTCGGGCCACGTCGCCGGCTTCCAGCCGCTGGGGGATGTGCTGCGGGCAATTGGCGTCCCAGGCTGCCACGGAAAACAGCATGGCCTGTTCGCCTTTGGCCTTGTAGTCGGGAGGCATCAGCCGTTCGATCAGATCGGGGTCGTCCTCGATCACCCGGGCGGTTCCCCACAGCTTGATGCGCTGCCGCATCGTGTAGTCGATCAGGAACAGATGGGCCTTGGGGTTTTCGGCCAGATTCCCGCTGCTGATGAACTGGCGGTTGCCGTTGAAATCGGCGAAGCCGAGGGTGTGCTCGTCGAGCACCCGCAGGAAACCCGGCGGTCCGCCGCGATGCTGGATGTAGGGCTGCCCCTGGGCGTTGGCCGTGGCGAGAAAGACGCTGGTCTGGGCGGCGATGAAGGCGGCGAGGTCCGGGGTGATCGCCGTCGCCCAGCCGCCCTGGCTTTCCATCCGGGCGTAGGCGCTGCGGGAACCCTTGCGGGATTGGATAGCCTTGACGGCAGGCGTGAAGGCGACATCGCTGGCGATTCTGCGTTCTGCGGTCATGGCTATCCGCTCCTCGAAATGGACTGGCTCAAGCGCGCGGCTCGACGACGGGGAAGTCGATATCGGTCCGGGCGACGTTATTGACGTAGTTGGTCAGCGTATTGAGGGCCACGTGCACCACGATCTCCAGGACCTCGGCCTCGCTGTAACCGGCCGCTTGCACGGCGGCGAGCTCCTCGTCGGCGACGTGTCCGCGCCGGGCGATGACCTGGGTGGCGAAACGCAGGGCCGCGGCGGCCTTGGGGTCGGCCGACTCGCCCTGGCGATTGGCGTCGAGTTCGGCGGCATCGAGCTTGGCCAGGTGGCTGCCGAGATAGCTGTGGGCGGAGAGGCAGTAGCCGCAACCGTTCAATTCCGCCACCGCCAGGGCGATGCGCTCGCCGGTCTTGGCCCCCAGGCGGCCTTTGGCCAGGGCGCCGTTCAGGCTCAGGTAGCCCTCCAGTGCCGCGGGGCTGTGGCCGACCAGCTTCATCAGGTTGGGGACGACCCCCAGTTGCTTTTGGACGGCCTCGAGCAAGGGCAATGAGGCGGAAGGGGTTTGCTCGACGGTGGGGAGGCTGATGCGCGACATGGAAGTTCTCCTGGGTGGGTTCGCGGCACGGAATGCGCTGCGGATGAAACGCATCTTGCTCTCCTCAATGAAATAGAAGAATATCCATTGACTGCATTTGATTATTTCAATTTACGGAATAATGCGATGGACCGACTGCAATCGATGGGCGTCTTCGTCGCCGTGGCGGAAGAAGAAAGCTTTGCCGGCGCCGCCCGCCGCCTCCAGATGTCGCCCCCCGCCGTGACGCGCTGCATCGCCGCCCTGGAAGAGCATCTCGGCGTCAAGCTCCTGACCCGGACAACCCGCTTCGTCCGCGCCACCGAAGCCGGCCAGCGCTATGTGGAAAGCGCCCGGCGCATCCTGGCCGAGGCCGACGAGGCCGACGAAGCGGCGGCAGGGGTGCATGCGGCGCCCCGGGGCCAGTTGGCGGTGACGGCTCCCGTCCTCTTCGGCAGCATGCACGTCATGCCCGGCATCGTCGAATTCCTCACCCGCTACCCGGAGGTTTCGGTCAACGCCATCTTTCTCGACCGGGTCGTCAATCTCTTGGAGGAAGGGATCGACGTCGGCGTCCGTATCGGCGAATTGCCCGATTCCACCCTGCGCGCCGTTCCGGTCGGGGCGGTGAGGCGCGTCATCTGCGCCTCCCCCGACTATCTGTCGCGCTGCCCGGCCCTCGTCGAACCGCGGGATCTGGCCAAACAGACCGTCATCGCCGCCAGCCCGGTGTCACCGGGCCTGGAATGGCGCCTGGGCAGCGGCAAGCAGCAAGTCAGCATCCGGGTACAACCGCGCCTCACCGTCACCAACAACGCGGCCGCCATCGAAGCCGCCGCCCTGGGCTTCGGCATCACGCGCCTGATGTCCTATCAGGTCGCCGCCCCCCTGGCCGCCGGGCAACTGGTGCGCCTCTTCCGCGAATTCGAGCCGCCGGCCCTGCCGGTCCACGTCGTCCACCACGAAGGAAGGCAGGCCTCCGCCAAGGTCCGCGCCCTGGTGGATCTGCTGGTCGAGCGCCTGCGGCAGAACGCCGCCTTGGCCGCCGAGGCAGCCTAGTAGTCAGTCACACAGGTTCCGCTATGTTCGGCCCGCCCCGCATCCCCGCTCGCTTTGTCGCTCATCCTC
>DAORDK010000085.1:0-12699 GCA_035345935.1 Rhodocyclaceae bacterium
CCCTCGGCCACGTAGCCTTCCGGATCCAGCAGCATCGCTTCGTCGTAGCCGTCGTTGGTGGCTTCGTTGTTGGCCAGGATCGAGTTGATATAGTGTCCGCAGGCCTTGGCGCGCACCATGCTGATATTGACGTGGTGGCGGGTGAAGGAGGACGTCTTGACGCGGATGCCCCGCTCGAGGCCTTCTTCGCCCAGGTAGGCGCCCCAGGGCCAGGCGGCGACCGCGACATGGACCTTCGCACCCTTGGGGGAAACGCCCAGCTTCTCCGAACCGTAGAAGGCGAGAGGCCGCAGGTAACCGGATTCGAGATGGTTGGCGCGGATGACTTCCTTCTGCGCCTCGTTGAGGGTGGCTTTGTCGAAGGGCATGGCCATCTGGAAGATGTGGGCCGAATTGAAGAGGCGGTCGGTATGGTCTTCGAGGCGGAAGATGGCGGTGCCGGAGTCGGTCTTGTAGGCCCGCACGCCCTCGAAAACGCCCATGCCGTAGTGCAGGGAATGGGTGAGGACGTGGGTGGTGGCGTCCCGCCAGGGCACCAGCTTGCCGTCGTACCAGATGAATCCGTCGCGATCCGCCATGGACATGATGGGTGTCTCCGAGTCTTGCCGCTTGAAAGCCCGTCATTCTAGCCGATTTCATCGGGTAAAATCGGCCCTTTGTCCGTCCCTGGCACCCCGTTGTGAGCGAGAAGAACGTCTGGAAACCCAATGTCACCGTGGCTGCGGTGGTGCGTCGCGATGACCGCTTCCTGCTGGTCGAGGAGGAAACCGAAGCCGGCCTCGCTTTCAATCAGCCGGCGGGCCATCTGGAATGCGGCGAGGCGCTGGTCAATGCCGTCGCCCGGGAAGCGCTGGAAGAAACCGCCTACCATTTCCGTCCCACCCATCTGGTGGGGATCTATTCCTGGCGGCATCCGACCCGCGACGTGACCTATCTCCGGTTCGCCTTCGGTGGCGATCTGGTGGGCTGGGATGCGGACCGCCCCCTGGATGCCGGCATCGTTGCAGCGCACTGGCTGAGCTTGGACGAAATCCGGCGCGAAGTGGGGCGACACCGCAGTCCTCTGGTCCTGCGCTGCGTCGAGGACTGCCTCGCCGGATGCGCCTACCCGCTTGAATTGCTCACCCATTACGAATGATCGGCCGAATCCTGCCTTTTCTGATTCTGGTGGCACCGGTCCTTGCCGAGGAACGGGTGGAGGTCTGCTACAACTGGGATTGTGCTGCCCAAACCGAGGTGGTGTTCGACGATTACCAGTGGCTGGAGGTGACCCGGCTCATCGGACTGGCCAACAATCCTGCCGGCGAGCGGGCCTTGGTCGCCCAATCCTTGGGACGGCTCTACCAGTGGGCGGGCGAGCAGACCCCGATCCACAACGACCGGGCGGGGAATCGCGTCGACGAGGATGCAGAGGGACGTATGGATTGCATCGATCACTCGACGACGACGACCCGCTTCCTGAAGCGGCTCGAAGCTTCCGGCGCGCTGCACTGGCACCGGGTGCTGGAACCGGAGCGGCGGACCCGTTTCATCGTTGTCCAGCACTTTGCCGCGGTGATCGAGGAGCAGGACAACGGCGAGCGCTTCGCCGTTGACAGCTGGTTTGTGGATAACGGCCAGCCGGCGGTGGTATTGCCGCTGGCCGCCTGGATGGAAGGAGAGGGTCCCAGTGTCGAATAAAACCGTAGTCGTCGGTCTGTCCGGCGGCGTCGATTCCGCCGTGGCGGCGCTGCTCCTGAAACGCCAGGGCTGGGAGGTCGTCGGCCTGTTCATGAAAAACTGGGAAGACGACGATACGGAGGAGTATTGTTCTTCGCGCCAGGACCTCATCGACGTCATGAGTGTTGCGGACCGGATCGGCATCGACGTGGAAGTGGTCAATTTCGCCGCCGAGTATCGGGAGCGGGTGTTTGCCGAATTCCTGCGGGAGTACCAGGCCGGCCGGACGCCGAACCCGGACATCCTGTGCAATTCGGAAATCAAGTTCCGTGCCTTCCTCGACCATGCGCTGAAGCTGGGTGCCGACAAGATCGCCACCGGCCATTACGCCGGCGTGCGCGAGTTCAACGGCAAATTCCAGTTGCTCAAAGCCGAGGACGGGACCAAGGACCAGAGCTATTTTCTTTACCGCCTGAACCAGGAGCAGTTGGCGAAGTCGATCTTCCCCCTGGCCGACATCTACAAGCGCGAGGTGCGAAAGATTGCGGACGCGGAGGGGCTGCCGGTGGCGGCCAAGAAGGACTCCACCGGGATCTGCTTCATCGGCGAGCGACCCTTCAAGGAATTCCTCATGCGCTACCTGCCCCCCAAGCAGGGGGAGATCCGTCGCCTGGACGACGGCAAGGTGCTGGGGGAGCACGATGGCCTCATGTACCACACGCTCGGTCAAAGGAAGGGCTTGCACATCGGGGGCGTCAAGGAGCAGGGTCAAGCCGGCGGCGGCGACCACGAAGCGTGGTTCGTCGCCGGCAAGGATATGGAGAGGAACATCCTCTACGTCGTCCAGGGCCACGATCATCCCGCCCTCTTCCGGGATACCCTGGTGGCCGAGCAACTTTCCTGGGTCTCCGGTCAGGCGCCGCACACCCATTGGGTCTATACCGCTAAACCACGCTATCGCACGGCAGACCAGCCTTGCGAAGTCGACCGGGTCGACGGCGACACCGCCGAGATCCACTTTGCCGAACCTCAGTGGGCGCTCACCCCGGGACAGTCGGTGGTGGTGTATGAATCCCGGGTCTGCCTGGGGGGCGGAATCATCCGCTGATAGTCCGGGCGGTTTATGGCAAGATCATCGCTTGTCGATGATCTTGCTGCCATGTCCGAAAGCGATTCCGAAGTCTTGCACGCCCTGATCGCCCGGGTCGCCCTGGGCGATCAGGCTGGCCTGCGGTCACTGTACGACAGGACGTCGGCGCATCTGTTCGGGGTCATCCTCCGTATCTCCAAGCGACGCGATCTGGCCGAGGAACTGTTGCAGGAGACCTATGTGAGCGCTTGGCACAACGCGGCCGGTTACGATCCTCGCCAGGGGCTGCCGATGACCTGGCTCATCAGTATCGCCCGCAACAAGGCGCTGGACCAGGTGCGCAGCGCCACCGCCCGGCGGGAGATCGAATTGCCCCGGGACGAGGAAGGGCTGGAGCGGGACATCCCCGACGAAGGCCCCGATCCCCTGAGCCTGCTAGCTGCTGCCGGCGATGCCCTGGCCGTCAGGCAGTGCCTCGAGGCGGCCGATTCCCGCCAGCGTCAGAGCTTGGCCCTGGCCTACTACCACGGCCTCTCCCACAGCGAAGTCGCCGAGCGCCTGGAGTCTCCGCTGGGCACCGTCAAGGCCTGGATCCGGCGCGGTCTAGAGTCCTTGAAGCGTTGTCTGGACCGTCGGGAATGAATTACGACCACCCCCAGTTGCTCGACCACCTGGCCGCCCAGTATGCCCTCGGGACGCTGGCGCCAAGGGCTCGGCGCCGCTTCCGCCGTCATCTGTTGCGCAGCCTGTCGGCCCGGGATGCGGTGGGAGCTTGGGAGCGCCGCCTGGGCGGATTGGCGGGGCCTGTGCCGCCGGTAGCGCCGCCGGAAAGCGTCTGGCAGGGCATCGCCGCGCGCCTGCCGGGCGGCTCCCGGCGGGAGCCGTCACTGCGGAGCGCTCCGCGCAGTCGCTGGCTCGCCTGGGCGAGCCCACTCTTGGGCGCGGCCCTTGGGGTCGTCGCCTGCATTGCCCTGGTGGTCCAGATGCCCGAACGCTTCGTCGGCCTGGACCGGCTTGCCCAGCGGGAGCAGACCTTGCCGCAAAGCTACGTCGGCCTGCTCCTGGACAGCGAAGGGCGGCCGACGGTCCTCGCGAGCGCCACCCGCCACGGGCAGCGCCTTTCCTTCAAGGTGTTGCGGCCGGTGGAGCTGCCCGCGGGCAAGGTCCTGCAACTCTGGGGCCTACCCAGGGACAAGGACGGACAGGCCCTGCCACCGATTCCCCTCGGCATCGTTCCCGTCAAGGGGGCCGGCGCCGCGGTCCTGACCGACACTGCGGAGCGACTGTTGTCCAACGTGGCCCAACTGGCCGTCACCGTTCAAGATGCTCCGGCGCGGTCGGGGGACGTTCCTGGTGAATTCATCCTGAAGGGCCACTGCGTCAAACTCTGGTGATTCCTGCATCCGATTCGCGGTCTACTTCGTTTGTATATGCACGGGGCGAGACCGAGTCACCAATCTCAACGTCAAGGAGATGATCATGAAGCGTGTCGTCATTGCAGCAGCCATACTCGCCCTCGCCGGGCTGGCCCAGGCCAATCCCACCGTGGAAAAGGACGGTGTTCTTGCCAACAAGGAGGGGCGTACCCTCTATGTCTTCGACAAGGATGCGGCGGGCAAGAGCGCCTGCAATGGCGGATGCGCGGCGGCCTGGCCGCCGTTCGCGGTCGCCAATGCCGCCCTGGCCGGCGGAGACTTCACCATCATCGCTCGGGAGGATGGCGGCCAGCAGTGGGCTTATCGGGGCAAACCCCTTTACCTCTACGCGGGCGACAGCAAGCCGGGGGAACGTAACGGTGACGGCCAGGGCGGAGTTTGGCACGCCGCCTCGACCGGCAAGAGCACACCTCCGGCGAATGCTCGAGTTCCCTCGGCCTACTGAAACCAGCACCAAAGTTCGCCGGGCCTTGGTCAAGCTTGCGGTTCGCCGGAGCTTGATCACGGTCCGGTGGTGCCATGGGTCAGCGGGTATCCTGGCTGACGGGCGATGCGCGGCGGGCGGCGACCGGGTAGGGCCCGTTGCGGCGAATGCGGTCGCCCACGCGCCACAGCAAGAGCACGGCAACTAGCATGCCGTAGATGATCGGATAAATGAGGGCACTGGCTTTAACCAGCCAGAAGTAGTGCACCGTTGCGATCAGGGCGATGGCATACACCGCCCTGTGCAGTTCCTGCCAGCGCCGTCCGCCGAGGCGGCGAATGGCCGCGGCATTCGAGGTGACCGCGAGAGGGATCAGCAGACAGAAGGCGGCAAAGCCAGCCGTCACGAAGGGGCGCTTGATCACGTCACGGGCGATCTCGCCGACTTCGAAGGCATGATCGAAGCCGATGAAGGAAAGAAAGTGTACGGTGGCGTAGAAGAAACTGTAGAGCCCCAGCATGCGTCGCAAGCGCAGAAGCCAGTGGATTCCGGTGAGTGCGCGCAAGGGCGTCACGGTCAGCGTGAGCAAGAGGAAGTTGAAGGTCCAGGTGCCTGTGAAGCGCTGGACGAATTCGACCGGATTGGGGCCGAAATCTCCCGTATAGGCCGCGTAGCCCAGCCGTCCGAGCGGGATCAGGCAGAGCAGGAAGACGACGGCCTTGATCGCCGCGACGGGAGGCTGGGGAGTGGGAGGCATGGTCAGAAATACTTTCTCAGGTCCATTCCGGAATAAAGTCCGGCCACCTGTTCGGCATAGCCGTTGAACGGCAGCGTCTTGCGCCGCAGGAACTCGCCCAGACGGCGCTCGTGACTCTGGCTCCAGCGCCGGTGGGGAACATCGGGATTCACGTTGGAATAGAAGCCGTATTCGTCGGGCCCGGCCTTCATCCAGGTGGTTTCCGGCTGCTTTTCGACGAAGCGGATGCGCACGATGGATTTGGCGCCCTTGAATCCGTATTTCCAGGGGATCACCAGGCGAACCGGGGCGCCGTTCGGTTTGGGCATCACCTCTCCGTACATCCCGAAGGCCAGGAGGGTGAGGGGATGCAGGGCTTCGTCCAGACGAAGCGCCTCCCTATAGGGCCAATCGAGAAGCGGGAGGCGCACGTAGGCCATCTGCTCGGCGTCGGCAAGGCTCCAGAACTCGACGAACTTCGCATTTCCGGTGACTCCGGCGCGCTTGACGAGTTCCGAGAACGAATATCCGACCCAGGGAACAACCGCACTCCAGCCCTCGACGCAACGCAGGCGGTAGATGCGCTCCTCGAGGGGAGCCCATTTGATCAGGTCGTCAATGGCAACGGTTTGCGGATTCTTCACGGCGCCATCGATGGTCAGCGTCCACGGGCGGGTCCGCAACGTGTGGGCATGGCGTCCGGGACTCTCCTTATCCGGTCCGAACTCATAGAAATTGCCGTAGGTGGTCATGGTCTCGAAAGGCGTGAGCTTTTCGTCCAGGGTGACGACGCCGGGACGCACCCCCTCCAGCCGAGCTCCGTGGGTTGGCGCGGCATGGAGAGTTCCCGGCAGTGCGGAGGCGGCAAGACCGGCCCCGAGTGCGGCCAGAAACTCGCGACGCCCGGTGTAGACCGAAGCATCGGTGATCTCGGAAGGGGCAATGGGCGAAGGGCGTCGTATCAGCATGGCGGTTTCCAATGAAAGTCTCTGGAAATTGGTCGCGTCACCCCGGGATTCCTTACAGGAACACGCCGTACGCTTTGACCGCCTGCGGCGGGAATAATGCCCTTCGTGAGGCGGAGAGCCCTACTCAGGCCGCAAGGGCGGCACGCAGCTCGGCGATGTCCTCGGCCGCTTCGGCCAGCAAATCGGTGTAGCGGTCCAGCTCCGCCGGGGGAGTGGACTCCTTTGCGGCCGTAAGCCATTCCGGGGGCTCGCCAGCGAGCAGGCCGGCAAAATAAACCACGTCGGCCAAATGGCAGGGATTCGCCACATTGATCCCTTCCTGCCTGAGCGAGGCGACGATTCGCTCAGGCAGTCCCAGAACCTGGAGCAGACTCTCCCCCATGCTGTCTTGCCAGCCGGCCACCAAGGCCAGCGCCAGGGCGTGGTCCTCACGGTATTCGGCATGCTCGGCGGCACGGTACAGGAGGTAGAAAACGCCTATATGGCGCACCATGCCGGCGACCATGGCCTCGTCCTGATTGATGCGCCCGATCCGGCGGGCAAGCACTCGGGCGATAGCCGCAACCCGCAGCGAGTACTCCCAGGTTTCGCGGGCGATGCTGGCGAAGTCCGTCAGGTGCCGTGCCTTGACCATCTGATCCATGGCCACCGCCAGAGAGACCGTGCGGACGGTCTCGAAGCCCAGGCGGCCGATCGCGTTGCGCAAATCGGTCACCGCCCGGCCGGAGGGGTTGTAATGAACCGAATTGGCGAGGCGGAGCAGCTTGCTGGCAATCAGCGGCTCGCTGCCGACAACGGCAGCAATGCGATCCAGGGTGATCTCCGGGTCGCGCAGGGTGTTTCTGACCAGTACCGCAGCATCGAGACAGGTGGGGAAATTGACCTCCCCCGACAAGTCCCTGGCGATGTCCTCGAGAACCCGGAAATGGGGGCTATCCACGTTGAAATTCCGATAAGGGATACAAGAGCTTTCCGGGACACCCGCGCGCCGCGCCACCCAGACGGAGCGGGCGCATCGTGGGCACGCCTTATCCGGCGATATAGCGTTCCAATTCCTGGATGATGAAGCGCTGGGCGCTGATTGTTTCCTTGACCAGGTCGCCGATGGAAACGATACCGACGACCGTATCGCCATCAAGGACGGGAAGGTGGCGGAAGCGCTTTTCCGTCATGAGGGCCATGCATTGGTCGATGCTGTGGGAAGGCGTGACGTAGGCGACTTTGTCGCTCATGATTTCCTGCACCAGCGTTTCCTTGGAGCTCTTGCCGTGCAGGATGACCTTGCGCGCATAGTCGCGCTCGGAAAAGATGCCGACCAGGTGCTCGCCGTCCAGGACCATGACGGCCCCCACTTCGTGCCGTGCCATCACGTTCAACGCGTGGAATACGGAGTCCTTGGGGGAAACGACAACCAAGGGTTGATCCTTCTTCTCGGCGAGCAATTGCTTCAGGGTTTTCATCGCGGGCCTCTCTTGTTGGGCTGTGACCAGTATGTTGTGGAAAGTCTATCCCCGTGGCCCGGCGGTGCCAAGCACGGGGAATAAAAAAGGCAGCCCGGGGGCTGCCTTTTTTCGAAGCGATGCCGGATCAGCGCAGTCCGGCCGCGTAATCGGCGACCGCCTTGATTTCGGCATCGGAGAGTTTTGCGGCAATCATGCGCATCATCTTGTCCGAGTCGTTGGCGCGCTCACCCTGGCGGAATGCCTTCAACTGGGCCTCGGTGTAGTCAGCGTATTGGCCAGAAAGGCGGGGGTATTGGGCGGGAAGGCCAGCTCCGGCCGGGCCATGGCAGCCGGCGCACGCCGGGATACCCTTGGCAAAGTCTCCCTGGCGCCAGATTTTCTGGCCGAGGGCGATTTGCTTGTCGTCCTTGGCGGCGGAGGGCTTGAGCTTCTGCTGCGCGAACCAGGCGGCCAGGGCGCGCATGTCGTCTTCAGTCAGCGGAGCGGCCATGCCCCCCATGATGGGATTGTTGCGCAGAGCGGGCTTGTTGTCGCCGGGCTTGAAATTGCTCAGCTGCTTGTAGAGGTATTCCTCGACCTGGCCCGCCAGGTGCGGGTTGGTCGAGGCCGGACTGTTGCCGTCGGCGCCATGGCAGGCGACGCAAATCGTTTCGGCAAGCACCTTGCCGCGGGCGATGTCGGCCTTGGGCTTGGCGTGTTCGGAAGCAAAGGCGATGAATGGGGTGGCGAGAAGAATTGCCAGCGCCGTCTTGCGAATCATTATTAGCTCCTTGTGCGCGTCTCTGGGCCAGGGGCCGGGATTGGAAGTTACAAACCTGCTATTCTATACCATCTTCGCCGCCCAAGGCGGCTCGCCCTATTATTTATGCCTCTTTTCCAGAAGGCGGTCTTTCACACGACCGTCGCCCATCTCCGCGATCTTCCCGTCGATTCCCTCTGCGAGATCGCTTTCTCCGGGCGTTCCAATGCGGGCAAGTCTTCCGCCATCAACACACTGGCGGGTCGAACGCGGCTGGCCTTCGTGAGCAAGACGCCCGGCCGCACCCAGCATCTTAATTACTTCTCGCTGGGCGAGCGACGGTATTTCGTCGATCTTCCCGGCTATGGCTACGCCAAGGCCCCGGAGGGCGTACGAGCCCAATGGGAAGGCTTGATCGGGCCGTACCTCCAAGGACGAGCGGTCTTGGTGGGGCTGGTGGTGATCATGGATGTGCGCCACCCGATGACCGATCTCGATCGGCGGTTGATCGACTGGTATGCGCCCACCGGGAGGCCGATCCACATCCTCCTCTCCAAGGCGGACAAATTGTCGCGCCAGGAGCAGATCAAGACGCTGCGGGCCGTTCAGGCCGAACTGGCATCCATGGTCGGGCTTTTTTCGGTTCAGTTGTTCTCCAGCCTGAAAAAGGCCGGGATAGAGGAAGCGGAAACCGTCCTCGCCGGCTGGTTGGGACTGCCGCCCCCCGCAATAAAAAGGCCCCCGGAAAAGGGGGATCCGGGGGCCAAAATGCCTTAACGTTGAGTAAGGCACCCGCTCAGGGAGGTAAAGCGGGAGACAGCGCGTGCCATCTGGTCGATATGATGGAGGGCCTGGGCAAAAGTTCCAACTTCTTTGAGAATTTCGCATCGTTACTATTAGGATTGCCATGAGCGTTTCTGGACGATTTCCCGCCACCCGCATGCGTCGCATGCGCCGCGACGATTTTTCCCGCCGCCTGATGCGGGAGACGGTCTTGACTCCCGACGATTTCATTTATCCAGTCTTCGTATTGGAAGGCGAGGGGCGGGTCGAGGCGGTGGCGTCGATGCCGGGTGTCGAGCGCCAGTCGCTGGATCGCCTTCTGGCGACGGCGGAACGGGCGGTTTCCCTCGGCATCCCCGCTCTGGCCTTGTTCCCGGTGATCGAACCGGCCCTCAAGTCCCTTGGGGCGGAGGAAGCCTTCAACCCGACGGGCTTGGTTCCCCGGGTCGTCAAGGCGCTCAAGCGTGCTTTTCCGGAATTGGGCGTGATCACCGACGTCGCTCTGGACCCCTACACCAGCCACGGCCAGGATGGCCTCATCGACGATACGGGGTATGTGCTCAACGACGAAACCCTCGCGGTACTGGCCAAACAGGCGCTTTGTCACGCCGAGGCAGGGGCCGACGTGGTGGCGCCGTCCGATATGATGGATGGCCGCATCGGCCGTATCCGCGACGAATTGAATGCGGCGGGGCGCATCCATACCCGTATCCTCGCCTACTCCGCCAAGTACGCGTCCAGCTTCTATGGCCCGTTTCGGGATGCCGTCGGATCGGCGGGCAACCTGGGCAAGGGGAACAAGTACACTTACCAGATGGATCCCGCCAACACCGACGAGGCCCTGCGCGAAGTGGCCCTCGATCTGGAGGAGGGGGCCGACATGGTCATGGTGAAGCCGGGCATGCCTTACCTGGACATCGTGCGCCGGGTGAAGGACGAATTCGGTGTGCCTACCTACGCTTATCAAGTGAGCGGCGAATACGCCATGCTCAAGGCGGCCGCGCAAAACGGCTGGCTGAACGAGGAAGCCTGCGTCCTGGAGAGCTTGTTGGCTTTCAAGCGTGCTGGCGCCGACGGGATTCTGACCTACTTTGCCCTGGACGCTGCGGAGGCCTTGGGGCGCCGCTAAGCCTTCGAGGCAGTTTGCCTCGAAGCGGGTCAGGAAGAACGGCCGAAGTCTTCGCGCTTGCGGGGGCTGCGCCGGCCCGTTTGCGGGAAAATCTCGGCCTTAGGCGCCGGGCAGCCCGGACTGGGAGAGGCAGGCGAAGTAAAGCATGGGCCACTGTTGCGGCCATTGGGCCAGGGGCTCCCGGGCGAATCCGCTACGGGCGTACTGCTCCCAACGGCCTACCGCATAGCAGCGCAGAAGGTTGGCCAGGGCTCCGAAATCCGCGTCGGGTTTGAGATTTTCCTGGGTGGCGGCAATCCGCAACGACTGTTTTAGAGCGGCTTCGACCTTTTCCAGCAGGCCATTGATGCGCACCTGGAGACGCTCGTGTTCGCCGACCAGGGCGTCGCCGATGAGGACCCGGGTCATGCCCCTGTTCTTTTGGGCAAAGCGCAGCAGCAGCGCGAGGGTCTGTTCGACCTGCTTGAGGCCCTCGCTTTCGTCGGCAGTGATCTGATTGACTACGCTGAGCAGGCTTTGCTCGATGAATTCGATCAGGCCCTCGAACATCTGGGCTTTGCTGGCGAAGTGGCGGTAGAGGGCGGCTTCCGAGCAGGTCAGCCGTTCGGCCAGCGCCGCGGTCGTGATCTTTTCGCCGCGCGGGCCTTCGAGCATCTCGGCCAGGGTTTGCAGGATTTGCAGACGGCGTTCGCCGGGTTTGTGCGCCATGTCCCCTCCCTCGTTGATTTTGCGGGGATTATAGTCGCGATGCCACTTCGCGCAAGCCGGTCGCGGAAGGGATCTTCCAGTCCACATAGGCCGATTGACGCAAGCCAGTGCTCACCCACACCGTTTTCATGCCTAGGCGTTTGGCGGTGACCAGATTGGCCAGGGTGTCCTCGACCAGAACGCAACGGTGGGGATTCAGCCGTTCTGCCTTGAGTAGCGTCCGAAAGGCCTTCGGGTTTGGTTTGGGGTGAAAGCGCAGATTTTCCACGGCATATACGGCATTTACGAGGCGATCGAGGCCGGTGAGGGTGAGAACCGCCTCGGTGTAGTGGCGGGGGGCGTTCGAAAAGACTATCTTGCGCCCGGGCAGTGCCTTGAGGGTCGCGCGAAGCGCAGGGTCGAAGCGGATCATCGCCGGAAGGTCCGGGAAGCGGTGGGTCTCGCGCAGAAAATGCCTTGGGTCGGTGCCGTGGTGGCGAACGAGGCCGAGGAGGGTGGCGCCATAGCGTACCCAGTACTCCTGGCGGATGCGCGTGGCTTCGTCGGTATCGACCCCCAGGTGGCGCTCGATGTATTCACGCATCGAGCGGTTGATGTGGGGAAAGATGTGGGGCGTGGCGTCGTGGAGGGTGTTGTCGAGATCGAGGAGCCAGACCGGCTGGCCGGTAGTCATCAACGGGACTTGATCATGGTGCCGACGCCGTGATCGGTGAGGATTTCCAGGAGCAGGGCGTGTTCGACCCGGCCATCGATGATATGGACCCCCTTCACCCCGCTGCGCGCAGCATCCAGGGCCGAAGCGATCTTGGGCAGCATGCCGCCGGAGAGGGTGCCGTCGGCGACCATGTCATCGATGTCCTTGGGGGTGATACCGGTGAGCAGGTTGCCGGCCTTGTCGAGGACTCCCGGGGTGTTGGTGAGCAGAACGAGTTTCTCCGCCTTGAGCACCTCGGCGATCTTGCCGGCCACCACGTCGGCGTTGATGTTGTAGGTCTCGCCATCCTTGCCCACGCCGATCGGGGCGATGACCGGAATGAAGGCGCCCTTGTCCAGGTGGTCGATGAGGGAGGGGTCGATCTGGGTGATCTCCCCTACCTGGCCGACGTCGATGAGGTCGCCGGGATTGTCCTTGTCTTCGAGCAGGAGCTTCTTGGCGCGGATGCAATTGCCATCCTTGCCGGTCAGGCCGACGGCCTTGCCGCCGTGCTGGTTGATCAGATTGACGATGTCCTTGTTGACCTGGCCGCCCAGGACCATCTCCACCAACTCCATGGTTTCCGCATCGGTCACCCGCATGCCCTGGACGAACTCTCCCTTCTTGCCGACCCGGGTGAGCAGGTTCTCGATCTGGGGACCGCCGCCATGGACGACGACGATATTGAAGCCGATCAGTTCCAACATGACGACGTCCCGGGCGAAGCAATTCTTCAGGTGTTCGTCGGTCATCGCGTTACCGCCGTACTTCACCACGATGGTCTTGCCGTGGAAGCGCTTGATGTAGGGCAGGGCTTCGGCCAGGACGGCGGCTTTGGTGCCGGGGGCGAGGGTGTCGAGACTCATGGCG
>DAORDK010000086.1:0-12586 GCA_035345935.1 Rhodocyclaceae bacterium
GCTCAGCCACCCTGCGGAAGGTGTCGCGCTACTGCCCGGCGAAATCCTCGTCGCCGCCTCCACCGATCCCGGGTGGACGCCGCTGTTCCTCAAGGCTGCCGGGCTGGTGGTCGAAACCGGCGGTTACATGTCCCACGGCGCCATTGTCGCCCGGGAGTTCGCCTTGCCGGCGGTGGTGAATCTGCCGGGGATTCTGGAGGCACTCCAGGATGGTGACGCGGTGGAGGTGGATGGGCTGCGGGGCGAGGTGCGCAAGCTTTGAGGCCCAATGCCACCGCCAGGGCGTTCGGGCGGGCAGGGGGAAACGTCGTAGCCCAATACAAAACGCCCCGGTTTCCCGGGGCGTTCAGTTTGCTGCTTCTCTGTCGGGGTGGGGCGTCTGACGCGCCGTTCCCGGGTGCTGCTCAGGCCATCGCCTCGTACAGCGGGAGGGTCAGGAATTCCGGGTATTCCGGGGTCAGGGACATCTTGTCGAAGATGACCGCGGCCTGGTCGTAAGTCGCCGTGCTCTCGCCCTGGGCGGTGACCGTGGCTTTCACCTTGGCCAGTTCCTCGGCGATCATCGGGCGGACCATCTCGACCGTCACCTTGCGGCCGTCATCGAGGACGCCCTTGGGGCTGACCACCCACTGCCAGACCTGCGAACGGCTGATCTCGGCGGTGGCGGCGTCTTCCATCAGGTTGTGGATGGGCACGCAGCCGTTGCCGGCCAGCCAGGAGCCGAGGTAGTGGATGCCGACGTTGATGTTGTTGCGCAGGCCGGCTTCGGTGATCGGCTGGGCGGGTTGGAAGTTCAACCAGTCCTGCGGACCGAAACTGCCGGAAACCTGCTTCTCGAACTGGTTGGGCTTGTCGCCCAGTACCTTGACGAACTCCTCCATGGCGATGGGCACCAGGCCCGGGTGAGCCACCCAGCCGCCGTCGAAGCCGTCATTGGCGTCGCGGGTCTTGTCGTGACGGATGCCGGCCAGGGCCTTTTCGTTGGCCACCGGGTCGTTCTTGATGGGAATGAGGGCGCTCATGCCGCCCATGGCCGGGGCGCCGCGCTTGTGGCAGGCCTGCACCAGGGCCAGCGAGTAGCTCCGCATGAAGGGCACTTCCATGGTGATGGCGCCGCGCTGGGCCAGGCAGAAGTCCTTGTTCTTCTTGAACTTCTTGATGCAGGAGAAGATGTAGTCCCAGCGGCCGGCATTCAGCCCGGCGGAGTGGTTGCGCAGTTCGAAGAGGATTTCTTCCATCTCGAAGGTGGCGAGGATGGTTTCGACCAGGACCGTGGCCTTGATCGTGCCCTGGGGCAGGCCGACGTGGTCCTGGGCCATGACGAAGATGTCGTTCCACAGGCGCGCTTCCAGGTGGCTTTCCATCTTGGGCAGGTAGTAGAAGGGGCCGGCGCCGCGGGCGATCTGTTCCTTGGCGTTGTGGAAGAAGACCAGGCCGAAGTCGAAGATGCCGCCGGAGACGCGCTGGCCGTCGACGAGGACGTGCTTCTCGTCCAGGTGCCAGCCGCGGGGGCGGATCTGCAGGGTGGCGATCTTGTCGTTGAGTTTGTATTCCTTGCCGGCTTCATTGGTGAAGGACAGTTCGCGGCGGATGGCCTTGTACAGGTTCACCTGGCCCTGGATCTGGTTCTCCCAGTTGGGGGAGTTGGAATCCTCGAAGTCGGTCATGTAGGAATCGGCGCCGGAGTTGTAGGCGTTGATGATCATCTTGGCTTCGACCGGGCCGGTGATTTCCACCCGGCGGCACTGCAGGGCGGCGGGCACCGGGGCGACCTTCCAGTCGCCTTCGCGGACGTGCTTGGTTTCCGGCAGGAAATCGGGCATCTCGCCGGCGTCGATGCGGGCCTGACGGGCGACACGGGCCTTCAGGAGCTCCTGGCGGCGGGCCTCGAAGGCGCGGTGGAGCTTCGCGACGAATTCCAGCGCTGCGGGGGTGAGGATGGATTCCCATTCGGGCTTGACGGGGGCAGTGATCTGCACGCCGGCGGGGAGGTTGAGGGCCATATTTGCTCCTTGGTGAAAAAGGTTGAACGGAAGCCTAGAAGTAGGTCTTGATGAAATAGACGGTGGTCAGGGTCGCCCCCACGGCGACTACCAGGCGCCTGAGCCACAGCGCGGGCAGGCGCCGGGCGAAGGCGGCGCCGGCATAGCCGCCGGCGGTGGCGGTGATCAGCATGACCGCCGTGTGGGGCCAACTGATGGCTCCGGCGAGAATGAAGGTCGCTGCCGTCACGGTGTAGATCACTGCGGATATGAGGTTTTTCAGGCCGTTGAGTTCCTGGATATCGTCGATGCCCTGAATCGCCAGGGCAGCCAGGGTCAGGATGCCCATTCCCGCGCCGAAAAAACCGCCATAGATGGCCACGACGAGTTGGAACAGCAATCCGCCGAGCCCGCCGGGCGCCCCCGCCTCCCTGGGACGCGCGCCAAGGCCGGCCTTGACGGCGGCTACGCCTCTGGAGACCTGACCGGAGAAGGCGAAAAGCGCGGTCGCCGCCAGCAGCAGCCAGGGCACGAGCTGGGCGAAAGCGGCGTTGCTGGTGGCGAGCAGCAGCAGCCCGCCGCCGATTCCGCCGGCAAAGGAAACGATGACGAGCATGGCAGTCCAGCGCGGGTGCCGGCTCATCTCCCGACGGTAGGCCCAGGCGCCCGACAGGCTGGCCGGCCACAAGGCGACGCTATTGCTGGCGTTCGCCGTCACCGGCGGAACGCCGGCAGCCAGCAGGGCCGGGAAGGAAAAGAAGGTGCCGCCGCCGGCAATGGCGTTCATGCCGCCGGCCAGAAAGGCGCCGGCGCCGACGAGAAGGATCTCGCTGGAGTGCATGGTCAGGAATGGGGTCTGGGCAGCATGGATTGGATTGTATTTCTCACATGTATATAAAATAAGCCCGAGTTTTGGCGAATGATCTTTTACATAGGGTATAAACTCGTGGATACCTTCAAACAGATTTCGGCCTTCGTGAATGTGGCGACCCGGGGCAGCCTTTCCGCCGCTGCGCGCCTGGAGGACGTCACGCCCGCCATCATCGGTCGCCGCCTGGATGCCTTGGAGGCCCGTCTGGGCGTGAAGCTGATGATTCGTACGACGCGCAAGCTCACGCTCACGTTCGAGGGACAGGCCTTCCTGGAGGACTGCCAGCGCGTCTTGAACGATCTCGCCAATGCCGAGGCGGCGGTTTCCCTGGGCGGCGTTCAAGCCAGCGGCCAGTTGCGGGTCTCGGCCCCGGCAGGCTTCGGCCGCCGCCACGTGGCTCCTCTGGTCGGGCAATTCATGGCGGCGAACCCGGAGGTGACGGTCAACCTGGACCTCTCCGATCGGCTGGTGGACCTGATCAACGAAAACATCGACTGCGCCGTGCGCATTGGCGGGATGGCGGATTCCAGCCTGGTGAGCCTGCGGCTGGGGGAAATGCGGCGCATGGTCGTAGCCAGTCCCGCCTACCTGGTGGCTCACGGCGTGCCGCATACGCCGGCGGACCTGGCGGCTCACAATTGCCTGTCCCTCGGTCAGCAGCGCGGCTGGCTGTTCCGCAACCCGGAGAGCGGCGAGCAGGAAAACCGCAAAGTGGGCGGCAGCTTCGAATGCAACGACGGCGCGGTGCTCCACGAGTGGGCCTTGGCCGGCAAGGGACTCGCCTGGCGCTCCCTCTGGGAAGTGGGGCAGGACTTGAAGGAAGGCCGGCTGACTTCGGTGCTGGACGCCTGGCAGGCACCCCCCATGGGCATCTACGCCGTCTTTCCCCAGCGCCGCCACCTGCCGTTGCGGGTGCGGCTGTTCATCGATCTGCTGAAGGACACCTATGGGCGGGCGAGCTATTGGGAACTGACATGAAGCGGGGGGGCCGATTTGCACACCCCTGATGGACCGGGAATCGGTGCTGTGGCCCTGGCCGCTCGAGGATCGAGACTCCCGGATTGACCTGCGCCGTGTGTCGGGGGACTTTACAGTTGCGGGTAAAATCTGAATTTAAATTCCATTTATTCAATGTGATATATGTTTGGCATCCTAATTGCTTAGGACATGTACCTACTTCATTCGGAGAACATGCATGAAAACCAAGATCCTGTCCGCCGTGTTGCTGGCTGCCGCCGCAAACGCCGGGGCTGCAACCTACACCGACCGCACGGCCTTCGAAGCCGCGATCACAGTGGGTTACACCGAGACTTTTGAGTCCCTCGCCCCGTTGGGTACGTCGGGCATCACCGGCCCCATCGGTCTGCCGACCGGACTGACCGTGAGTTCTCCCACGAACGATCTTTTCTCGGTCGGGCCTGGCCAGAGCACCAATCCTACCGAGGCAATCGGTTCCAATTTCCCGCCAACCGATTTCTTGATCTTCAGCCTGGGCGGTGCCTACAAGGCCTTCGGCGCCGATTTCTTCCAGAATTTCGGCGGTGGTTCCCAGAGCGGCGCTGACGATACCTACGAATTGCGCTTCTTCAGCGCCGGTTCTCTGATCGACAGCATCACCGGCATCGTGGCTTCGGATGGCGGCTCATTCCTCGGGTATGTTTCGGCTCTCGGCAGCTTCGATACCGTTGAGGTCTTTTCCCTTGGCAACGCCTTCGAAGTCGCCGACAACGTGACCGTCGGCGATGGCGAAGCCGTACCCGAACCTGCCACCTTTGCGCTGCTGGGCCTTGGCCTCCTGGGCCTCGGCTTGAGCCGCCGCAACAAGTAAAGCAGTCCGCTCGGCCCTGAACCCCGCCCGCGAGGCGGGGTTTTTATTTTCTTTGGCGCCGGAGCGGCCGGCCAGACTCATCCATGCAGGAGATGGCTTGCGACGGATCGCCGTAGGCTGCACACTGGAATAAAGTGTGCCCGCACGGCCGCAATGCGGCGGTGTGGGGCAACCTCCGCGTCCAGCCCCCTGATTGCAAGCGTTAACCGCCTGGGAGAAAAAACGGTGTACACCCTTTTCATCGGCAACAAAAACTATTCGTCCTGGTCCCTGCGTGCCTGGCTGCTGATGAAGCATTTCGCCATCGGTTTCGAAGAACGCTCTGTTTCCGTGGCCGGCCGCGACTACAACGCCGCCCTCAAGCCCCTGGCGGGGAATGCGCGGGTGCCCTGCCTGCACGACGACGGATTTCAGGTGTGGGAGTCCATCGCCATCGCCGAATATCTCGCCGAGCGCCATCCGGCCATCTGGCCGGCAGATGTCCGGGCTCGGGCGCGGGCGCGCAGCATTTCGGCGGAGATGCACGCCGGGTTCACCCAGCTGCGGTCCGCGATGCCGATGAATATCAAGCTGAAGCTCAAAGGGAAGACGCCGACTCCCGAGGTGCAACGGGACATCGATCGGGTGATCGAAATCTGGACCGAGGCCCGCACGCAATTCGCCACTGCCGATGGCCCCTATCTCTTCGGCGCCTTCTCGGCGGCGGATGCCATGTATGCCCCGATCGTCTGGCGTCTTCACGTCTACAACGTCCCGTTGCCGGAGGTCGCCGCCCAATACAGCTCAGCGATGCTGGCACACCCGGCGATGATCGAGTGGCACGCGGCCGCCATCGCGGAAACCGAGGCCCACGCCCATTTCGACAAGCTGGCGGTGGAATACGGGGGCTCACGGTAGGGGTGGGCAAGCCGGCGCATTGTCGCGCTTCTCGGGCATCCGGCGAGGGTAGGGCCGTGACTTCGGGTCCGAGGAAGGTGAGGATCCATGGCGCTCAGTGAAATCGCCGGGATCCTCCGGATCATCTTCCGCATCCTGGGCGTAGGCAGCCGCTGGTATGCCCTGCGGGACCGGCGCTTCGGCTGGGTCGATTGCCTGATTTCCTGGGCGCTGGCGGGAGCCGCCCTCTGGGCGTCGCTGTGGTGCTGGGAGGTCGTTTCGGGTTCGCCGAACCCTTACGAACGGATGCTTCCGTTCTTTGCCCTGCTGGCACTGGTGCCGGTCACTGTGGGCCTGAGCTTACTCGCCTTGGCCTTCCTGGTCGTCGGGCTGATTCAGGTCAGGAGCGTGAGGTACCTGGTGCTTGCGGTTGGCGCGGTCAGTCTTCTCGTGGGGCGCTTCGGGGGCGTTGACGCCGTGAAATCCGAGCTGACCGACCCGCAAGGGACGCGGCTTCAGGGCGCCGAATGGGCTCTTGAAGCCGGCGCGGCGACCCACGACGACTGCGATCGCCATTCGCAGTCGGCGAGTTTCCGCTCCGGGTGCTACGAGCAACTTCGCCGCAGGGCGAACCAGGCCGAACTTCGTACCGGAGCCGCGGCGCAGCGCGAGCGGGCGGACCGAGGCGCTGATTAGGACCAGCCCCCGGGGAATGCCGGGGGCTGGGGGTCAGGCTTCGATCAGGTCGGAACTGCTGATCGAGTCGGGAACCCAGGACGCCATGAGGCGTTCCCGGATTTCGGCGAGGCTGGCGTCGACGAGCAGGTTCCCGTTCCGGAATACGGGAAGCAGCTCGCCTCCAGCGGCTTGTTGCGGCGACTGGCGGTCGAAGAGGCGGTATCGTCCTTGCTCCTTTTCCACCCGCAGCAGGCCGCGGGCCGAGCGCTTGGTCCCCGAATCGGTTACCGGATCCTTGAACAGTTCGCGGGCCTCGCCCCGGACCACGCCCCAGGTTGCCTTCATCGCCCAGCCGAAGCTGTCGCGGGTCAGGTACTGATAGGTGTAGGAGCCGATGCCGAGGACCACGTTGCTGCTCGCGAATCCCTTGGCCGCCAGCCGGGAGAGGATGGCCTGGGCGCGCAGCAGCGTGATCGAATCGCCGTAGATCAGCCCCACGCGGGGGTTGAGCATGCGGTAGCCCTTGGCGGAAAGGGATCCGCCGAAGACTTCCCAGAGGCATTCGACGGCGCCCTTCAGCGAGGGCGCAGCCGCGACCGCTTGGGCGCGGACGCCAGCATCGCCTTCGGCGAAGAGTTCAAAGAACTCGCCGGCCCGCCGGGCATACGCCCGCCCGCCGGCCCGCGACTTCAAGATGGGCAGCAGGGTGGCCGCTTCCAGGTCGGCGACCTCGATCGCTTCTCCAGTCAGGATGTCCACCGGGTCGCCGCTGTCCGGCCGGAAGACGACCTTGGCGTTCCCCAGCGCGTCGGGGCGACGGTTTTCGATTTCTTCCTTGAGCCGCGAAGCATAGTCGGTGATCACCCGGAAGAAGTCCCAGGTGTCGGAGACGATGGACACGATTCCGGACGGATACACCTCGGTAATCAGCCGGCGGAAGGTTTCGAGTTCGTCTTCGAAGCCGCCCATGCACATGACGCTGTGCTCGGTGGCGGGTACCGATCCGCCGATCAGCTCCCGCTCGGCGTCGGCGTTGTACCAATCCTCCAGGTAGTCGATGGCGGAGATGGTATCGGTTCCGGTGAACGAAAGCAGGTGTCCGGCGCCGGCCTGCATCGCATCCGCCATGCCGGACATGCCGCGGGCGGAGAAATCGTGGCCCTGCCAGCTCACGAAGTCCTCCGGCGCGCCGGTCAAGCGGGCATAGGCGGTGAGGAGCTTGCGGTATTCGAAGGCAATGGTGGCGGTCGTCGTCGGCTTCCACAACTCGTTGGAGAGCACGGTTTCGATGTAGTTGGTCAGCCAGTAGAAATCCGGGTCGGTATTGATCACGGTCAGCGCCGGGACGCCGATGTCCACTCGCGATCCCTCCGGCAGGGCGCGGATTTCGAGGGGCAGGTAGCCGAGGTCCCAGAGGCGTTCGATGTGATCGACCGGGACTGCTCCGGGACCCAGCGCGGTATCGAGCCGCCGCCGGTAGCGGGAGACGACCTGTTCCTTCGGCTGACCGAAGAAGTTGCGGTTCCAGAGGTCGATCAGAAACGACTTGATGAATCCCTGGAGGCCGAACCAGACGACCTTGCCGTCGTACAGTTCCGGAATCACCGGTGCCAAGCGTGCCGAGCGCGGAGTGAAGTTGCTGTAAACCAGCTCGGTACCTTCGGGGTACTGGAAAATGTGGCCGGTCTTATAGAAGTCCGCCTGGGTAAGGGGGTTGATGCCGTTGCGTTCCAGGGCGCTCATGAGAGATCTCCTAGAGGAATGACCGTGACGGCCGGATTGCCGGATCGGGTCCAGTCGCAGGGGGTGAAGAGGCGGCGGTAGTCCGCGAGCAGGACTTCGACGCCTTTGCTGAAAATGCCGTGGCTGACGTAGAGATAAAGCGGTTGATCGGTCTTCCCGCGCAGGGCCGCAGCCAGGGCGGTGAAGGTGCGGCCCCCGTCGCAGATGTCGTCCACCACCAGGACCGGCTGGGGTGGCAGTTGCCCGGGCACCGAGACCGCAGTGATCGCGCCGGTAGCGGGGGCGCGGACCTTTTCGGCGAAGGCGACGTCGCGGAGACCGAGCTTGCTTGCCAGGGCGCTCACCCGCTTGCGGCCGCCGGCATCCGGCGCCAGCAGGGTGACCCCGGCGCGAAATTCATCGCGCTCCACCACGTGAGCCAGGGGAACCGAGGCGTCGATGACATGCACCCGGTCGAGGAGGGCGGTCACCACGTCGCTGTGCGGGTCGAGGATGGTGACCGATGCGAAACCGATGCTGTTGATCAAGTTGCAGAAGACCTTTGCCGCCAGCGCTTCCCCCGGATTGCAGACGCGATCCTGACGCCCGTAGGGGACGTAGGGCAGGTGGAGGGCGATGGGGATGGTGCCGATCTGCCGGCGCAGGGCGTCGGCGAGCAGCATCAAGGCCATGACGTCGTCCGAGGACCGAAGGTCGGCAGCGAGGGTCACGGACTCGAGATCGTCGGTCGGGATCTCCAGACGTACCTGCACCTCGCCGCCCGGGAAGACGAAAGACTCGGGCCGGAAGACGCTCTGGCGAACGGAACTTCGACGGTAGGTGGCGGTGACTTCGATCATGGTAGCCTCTTGTTAGTCGCAATGTGCGACGAAGTGATCCTAGTGTAAGTCAGTTAATCGCAAATTGCAACTAACACAATGAACCTTGAGATGGGGAGCCGCCCTGCGGGAATAGCCGGCCCCCTGCCGCAGAAGGGGAATCGCGCGGGTCGCGCCATCAGCCGCCGGCACAACCTGCTTGTGCAGTTCAGGCGATGGTCCGGTCGAAGAGCTCGACCGGCCGGGCTTCATAGAGTTGGGCCGGGCGGTGGGCGCCACCCTGGGTGTAGGCATCGGTGGCGACGACGACGCCTTCTTCTTCGATCTTGCGCCGGAAGGCAGCCTTGTTCAGGGGGTGGCCGACGATCGCTTCGTAGGTGGCCTGCAATTGGCTGAGGGTGAAGCGCTGGGGCAGCAACTGGGTCGGAAGGGTCGAATAGCGGGTCTTGTTGCGTAGCCGCTGTACCGCGGCGGCTACGATGGTCCCGTGGTCGAAGGCCAGGGCCGGCAAGGCGTCTACGCTGTGGAAGTGGAAGATGCCTTCCGTGGCCTCCGTCAGAGCCGCCTCCGGGACCAGGGCGACGAAGGCGATCGAGACCGACCAGGAGCGGGGATCTCGATCCGGCCCGGAAAAGACGCCCAACTGCTCGATGTAGCGGGGGCGGAATCCGGTCTTGTCGAGCAGAACCCGGAGTATGGCGGCCTCGACCGAGGCGTCCTGGTCGACGTGGACGACGCCTCCGGGTAGCGCCAGCCTGTCCCGGAAGGGCTCGGCCGGCCGGCGATGGAGGGCGACCTGCAAGCATCCGTCCCTGAGGGTGAGAAGGACGGCGTCTACCGTGACGAGAGGCTGCGGATAATCCATGATGGGGAGCGGACGAGGCGTGAGGGCTGTCGGATTGTCCCCGCAGCCGAGCATTGCAGCAAGGCCATCTGCTTCCGGGAGCTCCGGCGTTCGATTCCCAGGTCGGCTCTGGGCCGCGGTGTATGCGAACGACTGGCAGAACCCCGCAGAGCGGCCCGGCGAAGGCCGGTCTGCCCCATAATCCGGGGGTCAGGGATCACGCCTTGGGGCGCAGGAGGAGGGCTGACATGGGGCGAAGTCTTTTCGGCCCGGAGGGTTTTTGGCTGGTGATCGTGATCGCTTGCGGGCTGCTGGCGCGCCTGAACGTCCCGGCGACACCCCGCGGCAACGAGTTGCTGGTGCGGGGCGCCCAGTGGCTCCCTGTGCTTACCCTGCCTTTGTTGTTCTGGCTGAGCTTTGCGGTTTGGCCGCGGGAGGAAACGACATGGGCCTGGACCGTCGGGCGACTCTGGTTGGGCACGCTGGTCGGTCTCAATGTCGCCGCATATTTGCTGGTCGCCACGGTGGATTACGGGGACAGCCGAAATTCGGGGGTCGGAATGGCGCCGCTCGCGATCGCCACCTATGGCACGCTGGTTTTCGTCGCCTGCACCCTGGTTTCCGCCCTGACCCTCACGGGCTGGGGGTGGAAGGTCCATCTGCTCGTGATCGGGGGTGCCTGCGTCTGGTTGCTGGTACTGCTGGTCATGATCGGAACCCAAGCCCGCGTGCTGGCCTGGCTTTGGGCCGCAGCTCCAGTTTTGGCCCTCGGCCTACGCTACCTTCTGCAACGCTGAAGGGCGGACCTAGCGTTCGGGCAGCGCTGGGCCGCCCCAGCGCAGATGCTCCCGCTCGGCATCGTTGAAGCGACGCTCGGCGGCGTCGACCTCGAGCATCATCGCAGTGCCCTCGCCCCCGCTGGTGGCTTGTCCGGCCCAGGAGTACCAGAAACGCATCGACTGCTCCCTCAGCCAGTTCCAGGCCACCGGATCCGCGATGATCGCGCCGCGGCGCTGGGCCATCGCCCGATCGCTGCATTGACGCGCCAGGCGTGCCGCCTCTCCCCAATCGCCCATCGGGCCCATCTGGGAAACGTAGTCCATCCAGTACTCGTTCGCCTGGGAAGGCTGCCCGCTTCCCAGGAGTTCCAGCGCCCGAGCGAGGTGCTGTTCGAAGCTGCCGCCTTTCCCGGACTTGTCCTGCGATGGCTGGGGCGGGATTTTTTCGGCCCTGACATCGACGATGGGGGCGCGCGCCGAAGCTTCCGCCGCCGGCGGCGGGGCGCTACGGAAAAGCGGCGGCGCCGGCAGCGGGGCTTCCTCCTGGCCGGGCCACGGGCCCCAGGGCGTCGACAGGGCCTCGAACAGGTCCTCGAATTGCGGCCCGCCACGAGTCAACGCGTAGCGCAAGTGCATCGGCTTTCCCTGTTGATCTTCGAGCAGGACGTCTATCGGGCACAGCGGATCGAAGCGCTCCCGCGTCAGTTGCTGGATGCGCCCAAGGTAGTCGGCCGGGCAGGTACGGCCCTCGGCATCGGTCCAGTTCCGGCGTGCCCGCACCACCACGCCGGACGAGAAGCGCCCCAGGGTCACGCTGGACCCTTTGAGGGTGCCAATCTCCGGCCCCGTCATCCCGGCGCGCCCTTGGACTGGGCGGGCGACCACTCCATGCGCGCAATTTGGCGATCCTTGGGCGCTCCATCGCCACGGTCGCGCCAGACGATGCGCAGCCACATGCCCTCGTGCAGGGCGACCGGAGTCAGCCCGCGCTGCTCCATCGCGATCTCGTACTCGCCCGCCATGAATTCGAATTCGACTCCGCCCACCGTGATGGCCTCCCGGTTCGACGTGTCGCCGGTCGCTGCGAGGGGTTTGGCGGTACCGGTACCAGTGCGTTCCTGCCAGCGGCGATGGCGGGTCACCGGACCCTCCACCTGCCGCGCAGAACCGTCGCGCATTGCGGCCAGCGTCTGGCGTGCATCCCAGGCCGGTACCAGAACGCCGACGAAAACGATAGCTGCGGCGATGAAGCCCAGCACGAAGGCCGGCACCGTTTCACCGCCGGTTTTCACCGCCCGCCAATACCAGATCGCTGCGGCAAGCCCGACGGCCAGCGCTACGCCCAGCGCAATTTTCCGATCCGGCGTCCGCGGATCGGATAGATCGAAGATGAGTTGCCAATCTGCTCCCACGCCCCTACCTCCCTGGGCTTATTCCAATCGAATAGTTGGCTTTGCCGTCCTGCCGACCCGGCGAGCGCGAGACACTCGCGCGCAAGACACAAAGGTAGCAGGCGCTCAGCGATCGGTACAGTGCGGGCGGTCCGAAAGTCTGCCGCGAAGTCGCTCAGCAGGGGCGGCAGGGGCTGGGTGCCAAGACGAATCCGCCCGGGAAGGAGGGCCTCGTCTTCCTTAGCCTTGCTCTGTCGTCTCGTATCGCCGCAGCGACGCAAAAGGCCGCTCGCCCTCTGGGAGCAGCTTTTCTTGACCGCGGTTGAGCGCCCGCCTCAATTAAAAAGGCCGGCCCCTTTTGAGGGCCGGCCTTTCCGAGAGCCGCTTGGTAGCGGCGCAAGAAACCGGAGTCTCTTAGTGGAACTGCTCTTCTTCGGTCGATCCGGTGAGGGCCTTGACGGAGGAGGAGCCGCCCTGGATGACGGTGGTCACGTCGTCGAAGTAGCCGGTACCGACTTCCTGCTGGTGGGAGACGAAGGTGTAGCCTTGCTCGCGCGCAGCGAATTCCGGTTCCTGGACCATGTTGACGTAGTGCTTCATGCCTTCGCCGCGGGCGTAAGCGTGGGCGAACTGGAAGGTGTTGTACCAGTTGACGTGGATACCAGCCAGGGTGATGAACTGGTACTTGTAGCCCAGTGCCGACAGTTCTTCCTGGAAGGAGGCGATCTGCGAGTCGTTGAGGTTCTTCTTCCAGTTGAAGGACGGCGAGCAGTTGT
>DAORDK010000087.1:0-12507 GCA_035345935.1 Rhodocyclaceae bacterium
TAGCCGCTACTGCCTTGGGCCGCGTGCAGGAACAGCTCTGCCGCCTTGACCGGATTGCGCGACACGCCGCCGAGGCCCAGCTCGTAGTAGATCGCCAGGGACACCAGGCTGAAGCTGTCGCCGCGCTCGGCGCAATCCTGAAAGATGTAGACCGCAGCCCGATGGTCGCCGAAGCTTTGCGCCACATGACCCACCATGCAGCGCATGGGATGGCTGGGATTCTCGTCGTAGAAGCGTTTGTAGTGCAGGTCGGAGATGCGCTGGTCGTGGGAGAGATCTTCGCTGGTATCCGGCAGATCCTCGGCGGTGGGCGTCGGCGGACGGTCGGTGGGCGCCGGGCCAGTCATGGCCCGGCCGCGCCGCGTATTGGGCGCTTGGGCGCGCACCGGCCGGGGCGACTGCGCCTGGGGCGATGACAGCCGCACCACCAGGGGGGCCGGCGGCTTCTCCGCCCCCGGTTTCCAGCTGGCCGGGCTGCTCAGCACCAGCCCGTGCAGCAGCCCCGAGACCAGCAGCGACCAGGCCGGAAGCCGAACGGTCGCCGCCGACACCGGCTTACTTCGCGGCCAGTTTGGCCTTGAGGCCTTCAAATCCGCCGGTGTAGATGCCGGCGACGATTTCCTGGGCCTTGGCATCGGTCACGCCGTCCTTCTTCGCGGCGGCGGGCACGCTGAAAGTGCTGCTCCAGGTGATGCGGCTACCCTTACCCGCCGGCGCCACCTTGAGTTGGGAGACGTAGCCGGCCACAGGCAGGGGCGACTGGTCGATGCGGTACTTCATGCTATGGCCCTTGGCGTTGTAGGCGAGCAGCGTTTCCACCAGCTTGGCGTTGTCCTTGGTGGTGATGTCGCGCACCGCACCGGGGGTGTTGTTGCTGCCTTTGACGATGTCCACCTTGGCGACGGCCGGATGCCAGCCGGGCAGGCCGTCGAAGTCGCCGACGATCTTCCAGACGGCGTCGGGGGCGGCGTCCACCACCACGGATTCGCTGACCTTGGCGGCGTGTGCCAAGCCGGCGGCGAATAGGGAGGCGATGACAAGCAGGGTGCGGGTCGAGCGGTGCATGGGATTCTCCTAATTGGACGTGGGTTGAAAAGCGCGAAGCAGGCGCGATGCTACCCAGGACAATGGCCTAACGGACGCGCAGCAAGGCCGGCAGGGAAAATCCGCTCCATCGCCGGGCAATCTGCCCGGCGGCAAGCTGGCTGAACTCGTCGTTGGTGAGCGCCACCAGGCGGGCGGCCTCGTCACGCTGCTTGCGCAGGCTCTTGGATTACGGACGAAACGGAATGGGCCGGTCACCCGGCGTGGGACGCCAGGGAGCCCCACACCACGCGTTTCAGTTTTTCGCCGAGTTGGCGGTTTCGACCCGCATATGGGTCAATGCGGCCTGCAGAAGCGGGCAGGCAATGCCTTTTGCTTCCGCCAGGCGGACCAGCTCACCGAGGATGTGCTCGTGCTCGGCGCGGGAACCGCCCAGCAGGTCGCGCAGCATCGACGACGTCATGGGCGAAGCGGGCTCGGTCAAACGCCCCATGGACACCGAACGGACGTCATCGGCAATCGGAAAGCCATGGACGGAGGCGACCGCCAGGCATTCGTCGAACATGGCGGTGATCAAGGCCGTGCCGTTTGCGGTGGCCACAATGTCGCCGATCGTGCCGCGGAACAGGGTTGTTGCCCCGGCCAGGGTGGCGAGAAAGGTCCATTTGTCCCAAAGCGACTGTTCGATGAGTTCCGAGTAGCGGCTATCGAACCGCGCCGCCTGGCAAGTGCCGTAGAACGCCCGCGCCAGAGCCTCGTGGGCGGGATCGCGGGGGCCCACGGTGAGCACGTTGAGAGGGGTCAGTGCCGTATCGCGCCCGTTTCGGCGATGGTGGAAACGATGTGGACCACGCCCCCCATGACCCGTGGGCGGCCAAAACGGGCATCCAGCATCGCCATGTGGGCGAGGCCGTTGAGGACGGGCAGCAGCAACCCGCGCGAACTCGCTCCGGCAACGGACGCCAGCGCGCTCTCCAGGTCGTAGGCCTTGGACGAGAGGACGATGAGGTCGTAGTCGGGCGTCACATCCTCGGCGAGGACCAGCTTCGGCCGGACCGTGAAATCGCCGTGGGGGCTCTCGATGGCCAGCCCGTTGCGCTCCAGCAGCGCGCGGCGCGCCGGCCGCACCAGGAAGGTGACGTCGGCGCCGGCCTGGATCAGCCGGGCACCAAAAAATCCGCCGACGGCGCCGGCCCCGACGATCAGAATCCGCATGACTTGTTCCTTTCAACATGAGGGCGGCGCGCTGTGACCTCCGGGCAGGAGAGGGAAGACTCCGGAAAGAAGGCCGAGGCAACTATCGCAAGCATTCCCGCAAAATACTCAGGCGTAGACGTCGATGCTTCGGGCGGGTTCCGGCTGCCCAGGTGCATTCGTGGAGCCGGAACCCGCCCCTGGGGGGAGCGCCGCCTGTTCGTCTTGCCGGGTACGCTCGAGCCGGGCTTCCAGCCGGGCGACCTTGTCGCTTGCCCGGTGGATCGCCTCCTGGCCTTGCGGCGTCCGCGCGGAGGCGCAGCCGACGCAGTCCGCAAGTTCCTGGCGCGCCTTGTCGAGCTGGGCCTGCAGTCCAACTTCGCCGACACCCGTCGCGACCGGGAAGTAGGCAGTTCCGATGGGGCTGACCACGCTGCCCGCCTAGACGCTGACGTTGATGATGCTGCCGACCGTCGCGCCTGCGATCGGCTGATTCTCGAAGCGCGTGCTCTCGCGCTGGGCGGTTTCGAGTTGTGCCCGCTGCGCTTCCAGTTCCTCGCGGTGCAAGACGAAGGCCTGGTCAAACGCACGCAGCGCCTGCGGCCCGCCGACCTGACATTCCGTACATCCGCTGATCGAACTGGTCAATCCGTCACCCCGTCGCCACGCGCGCTGCAGCCACTGGCATCGCCTTGGAGATTAGTCGCCCCACGTCCCGATTGCTTACAACGCCGCAATACCGTCCGAGGCGCGGCCAAGGATTGAACTTCTTCATGACCGAAGCCACCAAGCTTGATTCATCGCACTGCGCTGCCCGATGCCTTTGGCGTCAAGAGCGCCCCTGACCAGGAGGCCAATGTCCCATGAGCACCCTCAAACTGACCTATTTCGACTTTTCCGGCGGGCGCGCCGAGCCGGCGCGGCTGGCGTTCCACATCGGCGGCATCCCCTTCGAGGATTATCGTTTCGCCCGGGCCGACTTCGAGGCGGTCAAGAAGGCCTCTCCGCTGGGTCAGGTGCCCACCCTCAAGATCGATGACGTGGAGGTCACCCAGAGCGACGCGATCACCCGCTACGCCGGAAAGCTGGCCGGACTTTACCCTGCCGATCCGCTGCAGGCCTTGTTCTGCGACGAAATCATGGCGGCGCTGGAAGACGTGATCATGAAACTCGGCGCCACCTTCCGCCTGCAGGGCGACGACCTCAAGGCGGCGCGGCTGGCCCTGGTGGATGAGTTGTTCCCCAAGTACCTGCGCTGGCTGGAAGGGCAGCTGGAAAAGCACGGCGGCGAATTTCTGGCGGATGGCCGCCTGACCGTCGCCGACCTCAAGGCCTTGACCCTTTTGCGCTGGATTTCGTCGGGCATGCTCGACCACATTCCGATCGACATTCTGGAAAAGTTCGCGCCGAAACTGCGGCCGTATGTCGATCGAATCGCCGCCTTGCCGCAGATTTCCCAGTATTACGCAGGACGCCGCTAAGCGCAGTCCGTGTGCCCCGATCCTGATGCCCGGCCGTGGCTGGGGTTCGTCCGCCGAGCGGCGCTGTGCCTGATGATGGGCCTCGCTCCTTTTTCGGTGCGGGCGGAATATGTGCTGGAACGGGTCAAGGGCGATGTCTATCGCTATAGGGACGACACCCACCGCTCCCTGGTGGTCGTCGGCAATGAGGCCATCCTGCTGGTCGATACGCTCAACCCGAAGGCGGCCGCACAACTCAAGGCAGTGTTGCAGCAACGCTTCGCCAAACCGGTACGCGACGTGGTGTTCAGCCACAATCACAGCGACCACATCTACGGCGCTGAGGTGTTTCGCCAGCCCGGAACCCGCTTCATCGCCCAGGAACTGGCCGCCCAGGACATCTCCGTAACCCGGGCCGGGACCGTCGTTCCCGAACTGACCTTCAAGGATAGGATGACCATAGCCCTGGGGGATCACACGGTCGAGCTGCGCTATCACGGCCCGAACGACGGGCGGGGATCGATCAGCGTTCGGGTTCTGCCCGAGAAAGTGCTGTTTGTGGTCGACTGGATCGTTCTCGGCCGCATGCCCTGGCAGAAGCTGTGGAGCTACGATATCCAGGGCATGATCAATTCGACCCGCGAGGTGCTGGGACTCGATTTCGATACCTTCGTCGGCGGACACGGGGCGGTGGGCAACAAGGCCGATGTCGCGCGCTACCTGCAGTACCTGGAACAACTCTACGCGGCGGTGATCGACGGCATTCACGCCGGAAAACCCCTGGAACAGATGCAGCAGGAAATTCGCCTCGATGCCTTTCAGGATTTGCCGATGTACCAAGAATGGCTGCCCTTGAACATCGAGGGCGTCTATAAACGGCTGATGGAGGAGTCGGGCATGGGGTGGCGCCCGGATCTTCCCTAGGGAACCGTAGGCGCGGGCGACCGCGTAGCCGGTGTCTGCGGCAGGCCCGCGAGGACTTCCCGGGGGCTCGCTACCCCGCCGCCCTCAAGGCGTGATGCGGCCGAGGATCAGATCGTAGCCGTACTGCGTGACCTTGAGACTGCGCTGGGGGTCGTCCGGCGCGAATTCGTCCACGTCCTCGCTCAACTCGGCCAGACCGCGACTCAAGAGGAGTCTGGCCTGGTCGCCCGACAAATCGGCGCGAACGCGAACGCGTGCCCCGCCGACGATCATGCTCCGGCGGGCGAGTTCCAGGTCGGCGTGAAGCGAGGTCGGCATGGGAATCTCCGGTGGAATCGAGGAGGAATCAAGCCGCGCAGGAGGGCAAAGGCCTGACGTGGCGGTCCACCAGCCAGATGCCTTGCTCGTCCTCGACGACGTCTATGGAAGTCAGGCGCTGTCCGCGGCAGATTTCGCTGAGCGATGTACCGCTGACCGGATCGTAGACGATGCCGTGCATCGAGCAGCGCAGATAGCGGCCCGTCGCGTCGAAAATCATGTCCTGCTCGCAGTCCAGCGCCCGCGGCATGTGCACGCACAGGTTCTTGAAGGCCCGGCATTGACCGCCATGGCGAAAAACGACGACCGACACCGGCTCGCCGTCGTAACGGACCTGCGCCTTGAGATAGGCCCCTTCGGCAATACGGTTGCTAGCGCAGATCCAGACGCGGTCTGCAGCGGGTAAGAACATGGATCGGACTTCCGGGTGAATGTCGGTTTTGTCACAAATACGATTGCGGCAAGGCAACGTAGCAAGTGAAGTGCCAGCGGACTCCGGGGTCCCGCGTATCGCCCTTCGCCGCCGATTGCGCACCGCTGGCCAAGACCTCGCCGACAGTGTTCATCGTTCCGCAACCCAATCTCGGCTAGGGCGGAGATTGACCCGGGGACGGCGGGCTCGGATACTTGAGGGGAGCGGGCGAACCCATGCCTGCGTAATCCCCGGGCGGTCGCCGCCCCCTGCCTCCGCCTACAGCCCCTGCCATGGCCTCCGCCAAGAAATTGCTGATCGACGCCCTCCTGCTGCCCCTGCGGGTCGCCTCCGTGTTCACCATGGAAAAGGCTTTCGGCAACCCGGTCATCGGCAGCCGGCTGCTCAACGTCTGCGGCCTCCACGCGTTTCGTATGATCCTGGCGCAGATCGTCTACCACGGCAAACAGGGATTGCTGTCTTTCCTGGCGACGGCCGAGGAACGCCGGCTGTTCGCGGCCCAGGGCTACCTGATCAAGGAAAACTTTCTACCGGAAGAAGAGTTTGCGGAACTCCGGCGCCAGATCGTCGCGTATGACGGTCCCGCCCGCGACATGGTGGAAGGCGATACCCTGACCCGGCGCCTGCACGTGACCGAGCGGGAAATCCGCCGCTTTCCCGCCTTTACCAAGCTCCTCGGCAATCGCCATTTCAGCCGCCTGATCCGCTACACCTCGGCCCGCAACGAAATCCCCCGCGCCTTCGTCGAGTGCCTGTTCCACGGCACCCAGTCCGCCGGCGACGACCCGCAGAAGGATTTGCACAAGGATACCTTCCACCCCACGGTGAAGGCCTGGCTTTACCTGGACGATGTCGGACCGCACAACGGTCCCTTCGTCTATGTGCCCGGCTCGCACCGGCTGACCTGGCGCCGTCTGCACTGGGAATACCGGCAGAGCGTGGCGCGCAGTTCAGGCGGGCGGGGCGGCCGCTCCTATTCCCTGGGCGGCGCCTTCCGCGTCGCCGCCGAGGACGCCGAATTTCTCGGCCTGCCCGAGCCCGTCAGTCTGCCGGTGGCCAGGAATACCCTGGTGATCGCCGACACCCTGGGCTTCCACAAGCGCGGCACCGGAGACGACGGGGCAAGCCGCATGGCGATCTTTTTCACCAGCCGCGTCAATCCGTTCAATCCCTTCCCCGGGATCAACAACGCCGTCCTGCGGCGCGTCAACGACTGGCTCTACACGCAGTTCCTGCAATCCGCCGACCGGAAAGCGGCGAAATGCGGCACCCGAGCGGAATCCACCCCGGTGCACGGTCCCTTGCGCGAGGCCGAGGCCGACTGCCCCCGCTAGGCGTGGCGCGCCGACTTCGGGGCACCAAATAGCCTGACCCACAGATAACGCAACCTGTGGGTCAGGCTACTAAAGTATCGAACCGCCGGGAGGACCGAACCAGAGCTGGCGCAGATAGCCGCCGCGAACCAGGGCATCGGCGACCTGCAGATAGAGCGCACTCTCGACCCCGGGGCAGTCCGCCTGCAGGTCTGCCAGACCGAAGGCCGCCTCCCGCGCGGCCAGCCACCGGAACATCGGGATCATGGCGAGGGGCACTTCCAGCCGGAGCGGTACGCTCTCGACGCCGCTCTGATTGCGGCACGCGACGCGAGCATCGAGACCGCCGCCGGGGCGGTCGGAGAACTCCAGGCGAGACTCCGGTCGCCTCTGGAACCGCGTAGCCGGCGTGGCCCAGGCGCGCCTTTCGCGCTCGGGAAGCATGGCGACGAGGGCATCTTCGAGTGCCAGTCCCGCGGTGAGGGCGCCGCCGCTCGCCATCAGTTCGCCCCATTGCGCCTGGGCCGACTGCCGATCGTCGGCATTACCCCAGGCGCCGTACAGCGGGCGCCGCCAGCGCGGCTGCTGCAGCATGCGGTTGCGCAGGGCGGCGAGGGCACAATCGAGCGCGCTGGGCATGCGGACGATGATGCTGACCGACAGCGACTCCCCGCCTGCCTCGGTCCAATGCCAGGTGCCGCGCGGCATGAAGAGGACGGAGCCGGGGCGCATGTGCACCGTCTCGAAGCTTGCGCGGTCCGGATTGGGGAAACCGGCAGGCGCTTGCGGATAGAGATCCTCCTGGCACGGCAGGCCGGGATTGAACTGCATCCCGTAGGGGGCGTCGATCTCGCTCGCGCGTGCGATCTGGAAGCACTTTTCCCCGACGAGCTGGATCGAGAACACTTCTTCGGCGTCGAAATGGCAAGTGGCCCCATTGCCGGCCGGCGCGGCGAAGGCGCCGATGCGGGCGGCGCCCGGCGGCGCTCCGAGCTCCTGTTCCAGTTGCCGCAGGAGGGGAGGCAGGGAGGCCAGGCGATCGGCAATGTCGGGCAGGTAGAGCGAAAGCCCCATCTGGAAAAGCATGGCGGCACTGGCGCGCTCGACCGACAGCGTGCTGGCACCGGTACGCGAATTGCCGAAGCAGACGAGACCGTCGTAGCTCGCAAACAGCCTCTCCAGACTGGCGAGTTCGGGAACGGTCAGGGCGGATGGCAGGCGGGCGGGCGCACCATGATGGGCGAATGCCTCCGGCGGTCCCTCGCCGCGCATGATGCGCTGCGCATCGGCGGGGGAACACAGCGCGCTGAGGACAGGTCTGGCGGTTGCGGGCACTGGCGGCACTCCTTTGCAGCTTCGCCTTGCACTCGGGCGGAGCGCGGGACGTCGGCCATTCTGCCATAGCTCGGCTGGGCCTTCCCCAGCCTGCCTCGCCGAGCGCCGGAAGTCGCGGGGCAGATCCCGGCAACGGCTGCTACCGGGCGAAACCGGCCCCTACGCAATTCACCGTATTCCTGATCCCCCGGCGGGTCCGTAATCTGGCGCTGCACCGCACAAAAACGCGGACGGAGCCCCATGATCAGAGCACTCAGTATTGTCGCCCTTTGGGCCGCCTGCCTTGCCGCCCAGGCGGCGGTGGACCCGGCCCAGGTCCGGCGTCTGGCCGCCGAGGATTCCACCGAGAAGGTGGCCGCCATCCGGGAAATTGCAGTGAGCGCCGACCCCGATGCCAATCGCGTCCTGAAGGCCATGGCCGATGGCAATCTGTACGTGGCCGGCGGCAAGGTCTTCGTCATCGACGGGGAACAGGCCTTCGACGCCGCCACCGGCAGCGAAGTCGGCCTGCCGGAGAACCCCGATTCGGTGACCGTCAATAACCGCATCCGCGGCGAGCTGGCGAACGCGCTCGCCGCCCTCAGGCTGTTCGACCCGGATCGGGCGACGCGCCTCGCGTCGGCCAAGGAACTGCAATCCAATGTGGATGCCGCCATGGCACCCCTCCTCGCCCGCGCCATGGCCCAGGAAAAGGATGCCGAGATCAAAGCCATGCTGGCCGACGCCCATGCCCAGGCCAGCCTCAAGAATGCCGATCCCGCCGTGCGCTTGGCGGCCGTGAAGACCCTGGCCGAGTCGTCTTCGCCGGCGGTGAAGAGCATGCTCCTGCCCCTTGCCGACAAGGCGAGCGAGGCCGACGAAAGCGTGCGCCTGGAGGCGGTCGCGGCGGTCAAGGCCATCGAGCGCCGGCTGGCCTGGGGCGACACCCTGGCCAGCATTTTTTCGGGGCTGTCCCTGGGCAGCATCCTGCTGCTGGCGGCGCTCGGCCTGGCCATCACCTATGGCGTCATGGGCGTCATCAACATGGCCCACGGCGAACTGCTGATGGTGGGGGCGTACTCGGCCTACGGCGTGCAGAGCCTGTTCCGCGCCTATGCCCCGGACCTGATCGACTGGTATGTGCCGGTGGCGGTCCCCGTCGCCTTCTTCGCCGCTGCCCTGGTGGGGGTGGTGATGGAGCGTACGGTCATCCGCTGGCTCTACGGCCGTACCCTGGAAACCCTGCTCGCCACCTGGGGGATTTCGCTCATTCTGATCCAGGCCGCGCGGGTGCTCTTCGGCGCCCAGAACGTCGAGGTGGCCAATCCGACCTGGATGTCCGGCGGCATCGAACTGATGCCCAACCTGATGCTGCCCTGGAACCGCATCGTCATCATCGGCTTCGCCCTCTTCGTGCTCTTCCTGGTCTGGATCCTGATGAACAAGACGCGGCTCGGCATGTTCGTCCGGGCGGTGACCCAGAACCGCCCCATGGCGGCCTGCGTCGGCGTCCCGACCTCGCGCATCGACACTCTGGCCTTCGCCCTCGGCGCCGGCATCGCCGGGCTGGGCGGCGTGGCGCTCTCGCAGATTTCAAACGTCGGGCCGGACATGGGCCAGGGCTATATCGTCGATTCCTTCATGGTCGTGGTGCTGGGCGGCGTCGGGCAGTTGGCCGGCGCGGTCTGGGCCGCCCTCGGTCTGGGCATCTTCTCCAAGGTGCTGGAGGGCTGGGCGGGTGCGGTGATCGCCAAGATCTGCGTCCTGGTCGCCATCATCGTCTTCATCCAGAAACGTCCCCAGGGCATTTTCGCCCTCAAGGGCCGCTTCGTCGAATAAGTGAACGCCATGCGCCAGCCCCTCGTCGTTCGCATCCTTTCGGCCCTGGACGCCAAGGCGTGGACCGCCCTCGGCATCTTTCTGGCGATCGCCCTGGTCGCCGTCCCGATACTCCACCTGGCGGTCCCCGAAGACAGTGCCTTCCACGTCTCCACCTACGCCATCACCCTGGTCGGCAAAATCATGTGCTACGCCCTGGTGGCGGTGGCCATGGACCTCATTTGGGGATTCGGCGGCATCCTCTCCCTGGGACACGGCCTTTTCTTCGCCCTCGGCGGCTACGCCTTCGGCATGTATCTGATGCGCCAGATCGGCCGCGACGGCAGCTACCAGAGCGACCTGCCGGATTTCATGGTCTTCCTGGACTGGAAGGAATTGCCCTGGTTCTGGGTCGGCAGCGACAACATCCTGTGGATGTCGATCCTGGTGCTCGCCCTTCCCGCGCTGGTGGCCTTCGTCTTCGGCTACTTCGCCTTCCGTTCGCGGATCAAGGGGGTGTATTTCTCCATCATCACCCAGGCGCTGACCTACGCCGCCATGCTGCTCTTCTTCCGCAACGAGACGGGTTTCGGCGGCAACAACGGCTTCACCGACTTCAAGCGCATCCTGGGCTACGGCATCACCAGTTCGGAAATGCGGCTGGTGCTCTTCGGTCTCACTGCGCTGGCCCTCGCCGTGACCCTGGTCCTCGCCGCCTGGCTGGTGAAATCCAAGTTCGGCCGGGTGCTCACTGCCATCCGCGACGCCGAATCGCGGGTCATGTTCATCGGTTACAACCCGCTCTGGTACAAGCTCACCATCTGGACCGTCTCGGCGGTGCTGTGCGGCATCGCCGGAGCCCTCTACGTGCCCCAGGTGGGCATCATCAACCCTTCGGAAATGAGTCCGGCCAACTCCATCGAAATCGCCATCTGGGTCGCCGTCGGCGGGCGCGGCACCCTCATCGGTCCTATCGTCGGCGCCTTTGTCGTCAATCTGGCCAAGAGCTGGTTTACCGTGAGCTTCCCCGAGTACTGGCTGTTCTTCCTTGGCCTGCTGTTCGTCGTCGTCACCCTCCTCCTGCCCCAGGGCCTGGTCGGCCTCTGGAAGCAATTCAAGGAACGCTCCGGAGCCCGTGCATGAGCCCCAACGACGCCCCCTTCGCCAATCCGCTCACCGACGGCCATCCGGAAGGGAGCGACGGCACCGAGCAGATGGGCCACGCCGTCAGCGGCGATCTCGACCTCTCCCACGGCGTCGCCCTCTACCTGGAAGACATCACGGTCAGTTTCGACGGATTCAAGGCGCTGAACGCCCTCACCCTCTCCATCGACGCCGGCGAATTGCGCTGCATCATCGGCCCCAACGGCGCGGGCAAGACGACCATGATGGACGTCATCACCGGCAAGACTCGGCCTGATTCCGGCAAGGCCTTTTTTGGGCAAACCATAGACCTCACGCGGCTCTCGGAACCGGAGATCGCCCACGCCGGCATCGGCCGCAAATTCCAGAAGCCGACGGTGTTCGAGAAACACACGGTGTTCGAAAACCTGGAATTGGCCATGACCACCGACAAGCGCGCGTGGAGAAGCCTCTTCGCCTGGCTTGCGGGGAACGAGCGCGACCGCATCGCCGACACCCTCAGACTCATCCGCCTGGACCAGGAAGCCTACCGCCCCGCCGGACTGCTTTCCCACGGCCAGAAACAGTGGCTGGAGATCGGCATGCTGCTGATGCAGGACCCCAAGTTGCTGCTCCTCGACGAGCCCGTCGCCGGCATGACCGACGACGAGACCATGCGCACCGCCGAACTGTTCGTCTCCCTGGCCGGCAAGCACTCGCTGATGGTGGTCGAGCACGACATGGCCTTCATCGAGAAGCTGGGCGGCAAGGTGACCGTGCTCCACGAAGGGTCGGTGCTGGCGGAAGGCGCGCTGGCCGAAGTCCAGAACGACCAGCGGGTCATCGAAGTCTATCTGGGGCGCTGAGCATGCTGAACGTCGAATCCCTCCACCAGGCCTACGGCGGCAGCCACATCCTCCGGGGCCTCAGTTTCACCGTCGAGACCGGCAAGGTCACCACCCTGTTGGGCCGTAACGGCGTGGGCAAGACGACCCTGCTGAAGACGCTCATGGGTCTGGTCGCCACGCGCTCGGGGACAATCACCTTCGATGGCCGCGACATCACTGCCCTGCCCCCCCATGAACGGGTCAAGGCGGGAATCGGCTACGTTCCCCAGGGGCGCGAGATCTTCCCCCGCCTCACCGTGGAGGAGAATCTGCTGATGGGACTGGCCACGAAAAAAGGCGGAACCCAAATCCCCGAGCGCATCTTCGACATGTTTCCGGTGCTCAAGCAGATGATGCACCGCCGCGGCGGCGACCTTTCGGGGGGCCAGCAGCAGCAGCTCGCCATCGGCCGGGCCCTGGCCATGGGGCCCAAGCTCCTGATCCTCGACGAACCCACCGAAGGCATCCAGCCGTCGATCATCAAGGACATCGAGCGGGCCATCCGCCTGCTGGCCCAGAGCGGCGAAATGGCCATACTCCTGGTCGAGCAGTACTACGATTTCGCCGAATCCCTGGCCGACCAGTACCTGCTGATGGAACGAGGCGAATTCATCATGCGCGGCCACGGCGACACCATGCCCACCGATGGGGTGCGGGAAGCGCTGGCGGTGTAAGGCGGG
>DAORDK010000088.1:0-12352 GCA_035345935.1 Rhodocyclaceae bacterium
CGATTTTGGCCACTGCGTCCCAAACCGCCATGTCGATCGTGCCGATCGCCACCGAACGTTCACCGTGGCCGCCGGGCTTCTCATTGGTGAACATGCAGTTCCAGATCTTGTGCGGATCGAGGTTGTTTCCGGTCGAGTCCACCAAGGTTTCGGGATTCGCTTCCAGGATGCGAGGAATGAAGCGCTCGCGCATCAGGGTGCCCTGGCCGTAGCGGCCGTTGGAGTTGAAGCCGTAGCCAATGACCGGCCTGCCGTCGCGGATTACGTCGGTGACGACGGCGACGAGGCTCAGCGTCATCTTGCTGAAATCGATGTAGGCGTTGCGGATTGGCGAGCTGATCGGAACGGTCTTTTCGCGAATTTCCACGATTTTCATGGGCGTCTCCTGTGAGTTTCGAAGCTGAACACTCAACTTCAGTGACGCTAGATTAGTTTTAATCTTTGCCGTACTGTTTCAGCCATTGCTGACTTCATTCTTCAATCTTGCTGAAGACCGCGACCTTCTCGGAGTTGGAGTTTTTCGTGCTCATCAACAGGCTGGGAAGCTTGTCGGCAGCAGCACGCGCACTCGACATCACGCCACCGGCGGCGACGATGCGCCTGGCGTCGATGGAAAAGCGGATCGGCGCGAGACTGCTCAATCGGAGCACGCGGAAGATCAGTCTGACACCTGAGGGAGAAATCTATCTTCAACACGCAACTCGCCTGATCGACGAGTTGCGCGAACTCGATGAGGTTGTGTCGGGAAATCGTCGTGCGCCTCGGGGGCGACTGCGGGTCAATGCGCCGCTGGGATTTGGCCGTACCGTGATCGCGCCGCTGGTCTCCGCCTTCACGACAATGCATCCCGACGTTGAGATTCAACTCGAGGTGACGGACCGGCCGATCGACTTGATTGACTCCGGCTTCGACATTGCGATTCGCTTCGGTGAGTTACCCGATACCCGAATCAACGCGCGACGGATCATGTCCAATCGTCGATTCATCTGTGCTGCCCCGACCTACTTGGCGAAGCATGGAACACCAAGGACCTTGGAGGATTTGGCGAAACACCGTTGCATCGTCCACCGACAGAACGACGAGGCCTACGGCGTGTGGCGATTTTTGATCGACGGGCGAACCGAGATGGTCAAGGTCCATGGGGTGTTGTCCAGCAACGACGGAGATATCGTTCAAGGGTGGGCACTGGACGGACAGGGCGTAGTCATCCGTTCGGAGTGGGATGTGACGAAATATCTGGAAAGCGGTCGCCTAAAAAGAATCCTCCCGCAGTTCGCGCTGCCTAGCGCCGACCTGTATGCCTACTATCCGAGCAAACACAACTTGCCCGCCCGAGTGCGGGCCTTCATCGACTTCTTGGTCGAAGAACTGGATGGGGAGAACGCTTAGTCTGCTCGCAACGCTGGTAAAGCGAGTTGCGGAAGTCCCATCTAAGACGTTTGAGCGAAAGGCGCGCCTAACTAGCGGCCGTCTTGCCTTCGCGCGATGTCATCCAGGGATCGCGCCCAGCTGGAATCGCTGAGCCTCCTAAACTAATGGTATTCACGCACCAATAGGAGAGTGGGTGAAGAGCATCTATGCCTCTTGTTACGACAACGGTGTTTTTTCACGGTGATTCTCCGACCACAGTGCAAGACCTTGGGCATTCAATTCGATGTCCAGCGCCCAGAGGTCGATGATTTTTTCGTCGCCTAATTGGCAACCATGTTGCCGAGCCTCTGACACCAAGTAATCCATCAATCTCGTTTCGATTGCAGACGGCGCTCCAGACGTTGACCGAGCAATGCGAACCGATTCCTCCAGTCGCCGCGATAACTCAACCGCGACTTGCCGAGGATTCGCAATCTGGCCATAGTGGGTTAGATAGAGCGCCTCCGGATCGAATTCCAGGATGCGATCGATAGAGCGCCGCATCGCACTCGGGTCAAACTGGGAGGGACTCGTAGACGGAAAGACGAAGGCTTGTCCGTCGACGTCCAATTCTCGGTAGGCAATTCCAAAGGTGTCGCCCGTAAAGACACCGGAGGTCTCCAGATCAACGATCGAAATATGGTGATTGGCGTGCCCCGGCGTATCCAAGAAAAGCAGGTCGCGCGAACCGAGAGTCAGTACCGAATTGTCCTCGGCTGAGATGATTCGATCTTGAGAAATCGGACCGATTTCCCCGTATAACTCCGCTGCACGGTCGCTGCCGTAGACGGCTTTGACCCCTGCGACCAGTCTCGATGGATCGGCCATGTGGCGGACGCCGCGCGGGTGAACCACCAAATTGGCGTTGGGGAAGGCGTTCATCATCGCGCTCGCCCCCCCTGCATGATCCAGGTGGATGTGCGTCAGGATGATCAAATCGACGCAATCCGGGGCGATGCCTCTGGACTTCAGCGCAGCAGTCGCCCGCGTCAGCGCTGCGTGGTTGGCGGTATCCACGAATGCCGCTCGCCCCTCACTTTCGATCAGGTGAATGGCGGCCATCTTAGGACGCAGGTAGCCGGCGTCGATGGTGTAGATGCCGTATCCGTAGTCGGTAATGTCACTCATAAGGCCTGGCTCCGCCGCGCGGCACGAATCAGCTGTGCGCCACGCTCGGCGATCATGATGGTGGGAGAACTGGTATTGCCGGAGGTGATGGTCGGCATGATTGAGGCGTCGACGATCCGCAGACCGCTCATGTCCCGAACGCGCAATTCGGAATCGGTCACCGCCGAGTGATCGTCCGGGCGGCCCATCTTACAGGTGCCCACCGGATGGAAGATTGTCGTGCCGATGTTCCCGGCCGCTTGAGCCAGCTGCTCGTCCGTCGTGAAGTCCTTCCCGGGCAGGTGCTCGACCGGCTTGAACGGTGCAAGTGCTGGCTGGTTCACGATTCGGCGGGTCAGGCGAAGCGCGGTCGCTGCTTTTCGCCGATCGTCCTCGTGCGAGAGGTAACAGGGCGCAATTTTGGGTGCGCTGGCCGGGTCCCGGTCGCGGATATCGATTGAACCTCGGGACTTCGGCCGAAGATCGCAAACACTGGCGGTGAAAGCTGGAAATTTGTGTACCGGGTCGCCGAACTTGTCGAGCGAGAGCGGCTGCACGTGGTATTCAAGATCCGGGCTGGCCACCGACTCGTCGGACCTTGCGAAGAGTCCCAGCTGGCTGGGTGCCATGGTGAGCGGTCCGCGCCTGAACAGCGCGTACTCCAGTCCCATCATGGCTTTGCCCCACAAGCTGTTCGCCTGTTGGTTGAGCGTCTTGATCCCCTGAATCTTGTAGACGCTGCGAATTTGCAGGTGATCCTGCAAATTCTGCCCGACGCCCTGCAGTGCATGAACGACCGGGATTCCCAGGCTCGACAGAAGCTGGGGATCGCCAACTCCGGAGCGCTGCAGAATGGCCGGCGAACCGATCGAGCCAGCGGCCAGTACCGTTTCGATTCGGCTTCGCGCGACACAGGATTCGCCGCCCAAACGGAATTCGATGCCCTTGACCGCTCGCCCCGCGATTGCGAGCTTGTCAGCCAAAGCGCCGGTCACCACCCGAAGATTCGGCCGGTGACGCACCGGATCCAGGAATCCACGGGCACTGCTCCAACGGGTGCCGCGTTTCTGATTCACCTCGAACTGGCTGACGCCCAGGTTGTCGCCGCCATTGAAATCGGGGGTCGCCGGGATGCCGGCCTGCACTGTCGCCTCGGCGAATCTGTCCAACACATCCCAGGACAGGCGCTGCCGTTCAACGCGCCATTCCCCGCCAGCGCCGTGGGCCGCGCTGTTACCTTTCCAGTGGTCTTCGACCCCTTTGAAATGCGGCAGGACGCTCTCCCAGCTCCACCCCGCGTCCCCAGTCAGTTCCGCCCATTCGTTGTAATCGCGGGTTTGGCCACGCAGGTAGAGCATGGCGTTGATCAGCGTGCTTCCACCGAGACCTTTACCGCGAGCGTAAATGATCGAGCGGCCGTTCAGTCCTGGTTCCGGCTCGGTCTTGTAGCACCAGTCGGTGCGCGGGTTGTTGATGCAGTAGAGGTAGCCGACCGGGATCTTGGTCCAGATCCACCGTTCGTCATTGCCGCCCTCCAGCAACAAAACCGAAACGTCCGGGTCGGCAGACAGGCGATTCGCCAGGACGCATCCCGCCGCGCCGCCCCCCACCACGATGTAATCAAACTCGCCGAAGTCTTTCATTGGGCTTTCCTTCGTAAATGCTGATTGATCGGCATGCGGTCAGTTAACCGGCATCACGAACTCGGGACCCTTGGAACCGCTGTCCGGCCAGCGCTGCATGATGCTCTTGTAGCGGGTATAGAAACGAACGCCCTCTTCGCCATAGCTGTGGTGATCGCCGAACAGGCTTTGCTTCCAGCCGCCGAACGAATGCCACGCCATTGGCACCGGCAGCGGGACGTTAACGCCGACCATGCCGACCTGAATTTTCTGCGCGAACTCCTGCGCGGTACGGCCGTCACTCGTGTAGCACGCGACGCCGTTGGCAAACGTGTGTGAGTTAACCAGCGCGACCGCATCGGCAAAGGTTTCCACCCGCACCACGCAGAGGACTGGCCCGAAGATCTCCTCGTCGTAGATCTTCATGCCGGGCTTCACCTGATCGAACAACGTAGCGCCGAGAAAATAGCCACACGCGCGGCCAGGCACTGTAAGGCCGCGCCCATCCAGGACCAACTTCGCACCCTGCTCAACTCCCGAGGCTATGTACTCTTCGATGCGTGCCTTGGCGGCTGCCGTCACGACGGGTCCCATGTCGGCACCCGGTGCTTCGCCGTCATTGATATTGAGCTTCTGGGCCCTGGCCTTAACCATCTCCACCAGGTCGTCGGCGATGTTGCCGACGGCCACAGCGACCGAGATCGCCATGCAGCGTTCCCCTGCCGATCCATAGGCCGCCCCAATCAAGGCATCCGCAGCCTGTTCGAGATCCGCATCGGGCATCACCACCATGTGATTCTTCGCGCCGCCCAGCGCTTGCGAACGCTTGCCCTGGCGTGCCGCCGTCTCATAGATATAGCGGGCGATCGGCGTTGAACCGACGAAGCTCACGGCATGCACGTCCGGGTGGTTGAGCAGGGCATCGACCGCTACCTTGTCGCCCTGGACGACATTAAACACGCCCGCTGGCAACCCGGCTTCCCGGAATAGCTCGGCGGTCAGCAAGGATGGCGACGGGTCGCGCTCCGAGGGCTTGAGAATGAAGGCGTTTCCGCAGGCGATAGCGACCGGCGCCATCCACATCGGGACCATGAACGGGAAGTTGAAAGGTGTAATGCCCGCTGTCACGCCGAGGGGCATCCGTTGGTTCCAGTTGGCAATCCCGCCGCCCACGTTGTCGGAGTACTGCCCCTTTAGCAGTTGTGGGACGCCGCAGGCGAACTCAATCACCTCCAGGCCGCGCTGGACTTCTCCCAGTGCATCGGGAAATGTCTTACCGTGTTCGCGGGTGATGAGGCGTGCAAGGTCGTCCGCGTGCTTATCGACCAGTTCCTTCATTTTGAACAGCACGCGTGCGCGACGCTGGGCCGGCAATGCTCCCCACTTGGCCTGCGCGGCAACAGCCGAGGCGACGGCCGCATTGACCTCATCCCGTGTGGCCAAATCGACGTGGCGAACGACATCGCCAAACGCCGGGTCAAAAACCGGACTTGACCGGCCGCCCACACTGCGGCGGGCTTCGTTGTCGACCCAGTGTCCAATGTGGCTCTGCGGATTGGTATACATAACGCTCATTGCAAATACTCCATAAAAGGTGGAATAACATGGTGTTTGCAATATATTTCTATTAAAACCAATGGTCTAATGAGTTATTCTTGAATCTGTTATTAGTTACCGTAATAACCAATGGACATTTCGGCATTGCGCGCCTTCGTGATGGTTGCCGAGGAGGGCAACCTGACGCGGGCTGCGGATCGGCTTTGCATTACCCAGCCAGCGCTCAGCCTGCAAATCAAGAAATTGCAGGAATCACTCGACGTGGCGCTCTTTGAGCGTCACCCACGGGGCATGCGACTCACTCAGAGCGGTCGCCAGCTGTTGCCGGCGGCTGAACGCGCGGTCACCTTGCTAACCGAGTTTCGCGCTGCGGCCGCTAGCCTGAAGGGAAGCGCGATGGGCGTGCTTCGGCTCGGCACGATTATCGATCCAGAGTTCCTGCGACTGGGGTCGTGCCTTCACCTACTCGCAGAGCGCCACCCTGGACTGTCGTTTGCCTTGCGCCACGGCATGTCCGGCGCGATGGCGCGCGAGGTGGAGACCGGAAATCTGGATGTTGCATTCACGCTGGGCGGACCCGGCCTGAGAGACCTTCGGGAGCGCTTCGACGTTCTGGTGTTGACCGATTTTTCCTACCGCGTGGTCGCGCCTCCAGGCTGGGGAAACCAAATCAAAGGCAAGGGATGGCGGGATCTGGCGCGTCTTCCCTGGATCGGTACGCCGCCGGAATCTGTCCACCATAGGCTGTTGAGTGGCATCTCCGCGGCGGAAGACGTTGCGTTCAACATCGTCGCCCAAGTCGATCTGGAGCCGTCGATGATGGACCTGGTCAAATCCGGCGTCGCGCTGTCTCTCGCGCGAGATAGCTTGGCGCTGCACGCCGCCCACGTGGATGGCGTCGCGGTCGCGGACGCCGTCACCGTCCCTGCGGCGTTGGGTTTTGTCTGTCGAAAGGAGCGCCTCCAGGAGCCATCGATTTCCGCTGCCCGAGACATCGTGTCGGAGGTCTGGCACTGTGAAATTTAGGCAGAGAAATTAGGCCGAAGTCATTTGCTTTCTCTGACTCCATTTCGTACCAAAGCCGACATGACGCATAAGGACTTCCAACGGCCGCTTTGGCCGATTACCTGTCTACCGACAGACATTATTTTCGCCACTTTACCCAAGGGTCGGTGTCGGTGCTCGGCGTGGCATAAGAAGCTGCTGGTCTTCTTTTGGTGCTGGCAGAGCCAATTCTTCCGGCATCATGTTCAGCCGCCTTTCTGGCGCGCTTTTGGCGCAGGCGCTCGGCATCTTCCAAGGTCAGTTCGGCGGGAGTCCCCGGTTTCTGATCCAGCGGCACGATACGGTCACGCGGTGGCAAGGCAAATTGTTCAGATGAAGCGCGCGGCAAATTTTTGAACTGGTACAGGTAAAAGGCTTCTACCTTTTCCCGCGCCCAATCTGTTTTTTTGAGAAATTTGACGCTGGAGTCGATGCTTGGATTTGTCCTGAAACACTGGATATTCAGATAGGCGAACAGCAATTCATAGCCGTAGTGATTCACAATTTCTGTGACCAGTGTTTTCAGACTGACACCATGTAGCGGGTTGTTCTTGTAGTCGATGTCAATGTTCATGCTCAAGCCTGGAGACAAGTAGAGAGGTCACATTCTACCGGCGACTGGCTGGCAGCCTTCTGGGGGCTACGGTTAGGTATCTGTATTAGCGGCTGAGCAGACGTTCGCTCCCTGCGAACGTGGATGTCCACTTTGGCCGATGACCCGAATTCAGCCCGTGCCGCATTGACCCATTCTCCGCCGCCCACCGAGCACCCTCAAAAGCCGGCCCTCAAGCTGCGCGCCGGACGAGGCCGGGAAGTGCTCTCCCGGCCCCGTACCCATCGCCTCACTGCACCATCAGCGGCGCCAGTGCGTGATTGATGCGGTCCAGCTGCGCGGCGTTGACCATACTCCCCAGCACGCTGACGAAGCGGGTGTCGCGCACGCCGGAAACGATGTACTGGTGACGATAGGCGCGCAGGAGGGTGGCGCCGACCTGGGCCAGTTCATCGGCGGTGAACGACTGCCCCGCGGCGCTGGCGAAGTACTCGGTATCGGCGGCTGCCTGCTGGACCAGCAGGCCGTCGACGGCGCCGACCAGGCTGATCAGGTCGCCGACGGCGGCGTCGCGCCGGGGGGTGTCCAGGCGGGCGTCCTCACGCAGCCATTCCAGCTCGTCGAGGACGGCGTGCTGCGACTCTTCGCGCCAGTGGTAGAGGAAAACGTCCTTCCACAGCGGCGAAAGCCCTTCGTCGGGTTCGATGCTCGAACGGTAGTGGGCCTGGGTGAAGAACTCGATGTGGCAGGTCAACCCGAGCACCGCCCAGGTCGAGGCCGCCAGCACGGCGGTGGCAACGGCGTCGGGCTGCGGCACGAAGCGGTAGCCGGCGGGCATGGTCTCGGCCAGGAGCAACTCGATGCGCCGGAACAGTTCCTGGTGCTTGAGTTCCTCGTCGGAGAAGCGGACCAGGGCCTCCAGGGCCACCTGGTCGCCCAGCCAGTGGTCGCGGCTCACTTCCAGCATCTTGGCGCAGATGAAGCGCTCGACCAGGCCGAACATGTTGGCGTAGGTGCGTCCCTGCACCTGGCCGAAGAAGCGGCGGGCGTGGGGTTGGAGGAAGGGCAGGCTGGCGACGAGGGAAAGGCTGTCGGGCAGGAACTTGTGCGCCGGGTCGAACTGGCGGTCGCGCAGGACTTCTTCTATCGTCCAGCGCACGCGCTTGGAGGTGTTGATGCATTGGGCGTACTTGCGGTGCTGGGAAGGCAGGGTGGTTTCCATTTGAGGTCTCCTCGGGGTGGGTCATCGGAATTGGCGGCCCGCTGCGGTGGCGGCGGGCCTGCCGGTCTTTGTTGCGTGATGCCATGGTCGCGGATTGACCGGCCCGCGAATTGCCCGGGACGCCCCCGCTCTTTGCCGCCCGGCCGGCCGCGGCAGATCGCCTGTCCACGACGCCGCGGGAATTGACCGCAACGCGCTCGCCAGCCGGCCGGCAAGCGATTAGCATTGCCTCACCGGCGGCAGAGGGAGGATTACGATGGACGCCTTGTCCGAAACCCTGAAGGTCTTGCACCTGACCAGCGGCATCTTTCTCGATGCCGATTTCACCGCGCCGTGGTGCATCGACTCGGCCCCCAAGAAAGAGGAGTTCGCCCCCTTCCTGCCCGAAGCCGAGCAGGTGGTGATCTTTCATCTGGTGGTGGAAGGGGCCTGCCGCGCGCGCCTGCCGGATGACGGCACGGCCATCGACCTGGCGGCCGGCGACCTGATCATGTTCCCCCACGGGGACCCCCACATCCTCGGCAGCGACCTGCAGTTGCATCCGCTGCAGGCGGCGTCCCTGGTCCGCCCCGACGCCTCGGGCAGCGGCCTGATGCGCATCCGCCACGGCGGCAGCGGGCTGCGCACCCAGTTCATCTGCGGCTACATGGCCTGCGACAAACGCCTGTGCCGCCCCCTGCTTTCGGGGCTGCCGCGCATCGTTAAGGTGTCCTTGGGCGACGATCCGACCACCCGCTGGATGGTGGTGGCGCTGCAGCACGGCGCCCAGGAGACCCATTCGCCCCAGCCGGGGCGGGAGGCGGTCATGGGGCGCCTGGCCGAGCTGCTTTTCGTCGAGGCGCTGCGCTGCTACATCCGCCAGTTGCCGGAAAGCCAGCACGGCTGGCTGGCCGGGCTGCGCGATCCCTACGTCGGCAAGGCCCTGGCCCTGATGCACGCCCGCCCGGCCCACAACTGGCAGGTCGATACCCTGGGAAGCAGCGTCGGCCTTTCGCGCTCGGCCCTCGCCGAACGCTTTTCCACCCTCATCGGCGAGCCGCCGATGCAATACCTGGCCCGCTGGCGCCTGGCCCTGGCCGCCCAGGACCTGGCGCGCACCAGCGATGCCGTGGCCAGGATAGGCGAGCGCGTCGGCTACGAATCGGAAGCCGCCTTCAACCGCGCCTTCAAGCGCGAGTTCGGCACGCCGCCGGCGACGTGGCGGCGCCAAGCGCGGCTGGCCCGCGCGGCGACGGCGGAAAATCCCGGCTGAACCCGCTCAACCGGCCGCGCGCGGCGCCATCGAGTGGCGATTCCAATTCCCATGGGCAAAGTCGCGGGCCTCGGCCAGAGTGTCGAAGCGATTGCAGCGATGGGGCGACTGCCCGCTGGTATTGAACGCTTCGATCAGCGCGAGGACCACCGCGTGATTGCCGACGAAGGCGATCCGTATCGCCGGATTGCTGCGCAGGGCAACGCTCGCCCGCACCGCCATGAACTCGATCTCGTCCTGGGTAACGGCGATGTCCGTCGCCCCGGAAAAGTCGTGGATGATGTAACGCAGCCGATCAAGCCGCTCGTCGCCCTGCAGCGCACGCGCCGAGGCATCCAGTTCGTGCCCGGTAACAAACCCGGTCATACGGCGGACGAGGCCGTGGTTTTCCCAGATGAGTTCCACCATAGCGGCCAAGTCTTCAAATGAACGATGCCAGGATATCCCGCAACCTCCGCCAAAGACAAGGCAGGCGCAGACGGCGCTCAGTTTCAAGGTCGATGTAGCAGGATTCAATATCCACGCCGTATCAATTTACGGGTTCCGCTAACATCGGTGCCCGCAGTGATCGATCCAGCATCTCGGCATCCTCGCTGTGTCTTGAGGCAACCGCGATCAACAAAAGTCATCGCGGCGCCCCCATCAGGCCTCCGGGAGAACATGGCCGGCGTCCCGTACGGCCTTCGCCCAACGACGGATTCTTGCGCGTAGTCCTCGTCGTTCCGTCTCGTCGAGGGGCATGGTCGGCACCAACTCCAGTACCTGCCCAGGATTGACATAGCCGTGTTCAAACAACGCCAGGCAAAACTCGCGGTCCTTTTCCCGCCCGGCTACGGCCTTCGCGAGAAAAAGATCGAGCACGTCCAAACAGTAGCCCACCCGGTCATTGGTGTTCCTGTTTTGGATTCGATGGACACGCTGCATCCAGTCTTTGGGTAGCGCGGCAGTTTCCGGACCTACGCCCTGCGCGTAGTAGCCATAGCTCTGGTGAAACTGCGAGCCTTCACCGATCGCGCCGTCGATCCTATCCGCCAGTTCGGGAACTTGGAGCGGGTAGATATCGGCCTCCATGGACATGGTGAATACTGCTTCCGGGTTGGGCACGGAGCCCAATATCGACTGGCTTCCGACGATCACGAATTCGTATTGGTCCGTGACGTCGCCGCTGGCGCGAATGATGTGTTCGAGTTCTTCTCGCGTCATGGCCTTTTCTCTGCACCTTCCCCAGCTTGTGGAACGCGTGGCGTGCCGCCAATCACGACCCCTTTCTTGAGGTCGCCCACCTCCTTGAGGATGCGCTGGCGTACCTCTTCGGGAAGAACTGTGACGAGCGGAGAAGCCTGCCTCAATTGCTGGGCATGTCGCGTGCGGCCGAGCGCTTTGCGCCATGAACCCGCCTCCAGGATCGCCTGCCACTCCCGCCACAGGCTTATGGAACGAGAATCGCCCGTGGCCAGCCAACGCGTGACCGTATCCTTGGCCTGCAGGACCAGGTCCGGGTTGGCCTTGGCTAACCGTACGGCCTCTTCATGAAGCGCAAGGCTTTGCAGATCCTGGAGCCGGTGCCTTGTGTCGTCCGTGGAGACGCGCACCTCCACGACCGGCACTGCACGCCGCGATCGCGCTGCTGCAGAATCCGCCGGCGACGGCTGAAGGGTATCTCCTGCCAGCAGGGCCAACTCGCCGCCAAGGCCCAGGACGGACATGACGCGAAGGTAGGTTCCGATCGATGGAGCCGGGTCGCCGGCTTCGACAGCGCGCAGGGTGTTGCGAGCGATCCCCGCCCGCGCGGCCATCTCGACCGTGCCGATCCCCTGCGCCTTCCGCAGGCGCTTGAGCCGGTCGCCCAGTTGAAGCAACAACTGGCGTTCCAACAGGAGGTTGATTTCGGAACCGATCATATGGTCATTATTTTAACCAATTCTCCATAAAATGATTATTATATTTACCATACGATCAAGCAGGCCGATCGGGCTCGACTCCTTACTCACCTGAAGCTGGCTTAGGGCCGCTACGACGGAGCCCCGGCCGTCTGGGCATCGAGCCGCTGAAGGCCTGAACCCGCTATGCTGATGCGACTTACCGGCCAGAGACCTGTGGTTCCCTGCCCGGTTCTTGCGCGTTCCCATATGAAGCGATGCCGCAGGCTCACCGCCACTCCGCCAGCGCCGCTTGTAGTTCTCCCCCTACATCCGAATCACGGATGTCGTGATACCCGCCCGCGCCGCGGGTCGCCAGAATGGGTTCCATCGGCTGGTCCGGGCTTGGACCCGGGCGCCACGGCCACTTTCGGGGGATCGTTCCATGGCACGCAAAGCGGGTTTCAGGCTGGGCATCTATGTCTTCAAGGATGCGGAGATCGTCGATTACGCGGCGCCGGCCGGGGTGTTCTCGGTGGCGCGGCGGCTCGATCCGGAGCTGGACACCTTCCTCATCGCCGAGGCCATGCGGCCGGTGCAGACCCAGGCCGGGTTCACCGTCATCCCCAACTACGCCTTCGCCGATGCGCCGGCCATGGATGCCTTCCTGATTCCCGGCGGTTTCGGCACCCGGCAGGAGATGCACAACGCCAACCTGCACCGCTA
>DAORDK010000089.1:0-12193 GCA_035345935.1 Rhodocyclaceae bacterium
CCGGTATCGCAACCCGCAACCCCGATTTCAATCGGATGATCGAGCAGATCGAGCAGGTCGCCGGCCGTTCGCGCGCGCCTATGCTGCTGGTCGGCCCGACCGGTGCCGGCAAGTCCTTTCTCGCGCGCCGCGTCTTTGAACTGAAACGGCAGCGCCAGCAGCTGCAAGGCCGCTTCATCGAGGTCAATTGCGCCACCCTGCGCGGCGACTCGGCCATGTCGGCGCTGTTTGGCCACAGCAAGGGCGCATTCACCGGCGCCCAGCAGGAGAGGTCGGGTCTGCTGCGTTCCGCCGACGGTGGCTTGCTCTTTCTCGACGAAATCGGCGAACTCGGTCTTGACGAGCAGGCCATGCTGCTCAAAGCCATCGAAGAAAAGCGCTTCTTCCCTTTCGGTAGTGACCAGGAAGCGAGCAGCGACTTCCAACTCATCGTCGGTACCCATCGCGACCTGCGCCGATGGGTACGCCAGGGCAAATTCCGGGAAGACCTCTACGCCCGCATCAATCTATGGACCTTCGATCTGCCCGGCCTCAGTGGCCGTCCGGAAGACATCGAGCCCAACCTCGATTACGAACTGGAGCGCTATGCCGCGGAAAACGGCCAGCAGGTACGTTTCAACGTCGAGGCCCGCCGCCGCTATCTCGCCTTTGCCACTTCGAAGGAGGCCCGCTGGCACGGCAATTTCCGCGAGCTGGGTGCCTCCATCGTCCGCCTGGCCACTCTGGCGACCGCCGGACGAATCACCGAGGCCAACGTCAGCGACGAAATCGCGCGCCTGGCCTCCACCTGGGCCGACGAAGCGACGCTGGACGCCTGTGCCGAAGTGCTTGCCGCCGCGGCGGAGAAACTGGATCTCTTCGACCGTTGCCAGCTCAACACGGTCATCGCGGTCTGCCGCGCCAGCCCCAGCCTGTCAGAAGCCGGCCGGCGCCTGTTCGCCGTCTCCCGGTCGGAGAAAAAGCAGAACAACGACGCCGACAGGTTGCGCAAGTACTTGGCGCGCTTTGATCTTGGATTTGAAATGTTGCGCGACCAAGGGGTCCGGACAAAATGGTGATCGGCTGAGTCGCCCGGTTCTGCCCTGCGGAGCGTGTACCCTTCTCGCTGCCCCTCTCGTGCCCTCAATTTCCGCCTTCGCTCCTCTGTATCGTCGTTCGCCGGAATTGCTCGCCCAATTCTCGGCACGCCTCCTCAACGAAGGCACCGGCTTGGCCGCTCGGGCTGGCGAAGCGGTCGGCGCCGGAACGCAGGCTCAGGGCGTCGGGCGGCACGCGATCCACCGCCGGGGGCATGACTTTGCCGAATCGGTGCCCGACGAGGCACTGACTGCGGCGGACGCGGGTCGCGATGCCCGATGGGGGCGCCGGGTCCTTGACGTGTCGGCCGATCCGGGGCCGGGAGGTGACCGGCAAGTCGACGGCATGATCCAGTCTTGATATGCCGGAAGAATAGATCGGAGGCCATGGGGATTCAGTGTGTCCTCGGGTAAAATGCCGGGCTTTCGCAGCGATAGCAGCGCCTTGCCGGCGTGGAAAGTCGATTCATCCCATCCGCGGCGCAATCTCGATTTCTTGTTGACCAGGTGAAAAGCATGAGCAACGTGCAAGCAGACCAACTTTTGCAGAGTTACATCCAGCGCCAGGAACTGGCCGAACTGATGCTGCCCATGATAGGCAGGCTGTATCGCAACAACGGCATCATGATGCGCATCTACGGGCGTCCGATCAACAACGTGTCCACCGTGGACATCCTCAAGACGCATCGTTTCGCGCGTCAATACACGGGCGAGGATTTGTCCATCCAGGATAGTTTCAAGTTGGTCGCAGCCATGGAATCCCTGCAGCTCGCCCCGGCGCGCATCGACCTGGGCCGCCTGACGAATAAATGGCGCGCAGGGGGCGAAGGCGTTTCGGCCGAGGACTTTCTGCGCGGGGAACTGGCCGGCATCGTCGGGCGGGCCGAGCAGCAGCTCAAAGAGCCGCGCGATATCGTTTTGTACGGGTTCGGGCGCATCGGTCGGCTGCTGGCGCGTCTGTTGATCGAGCGTACCGGCAACGGCAACAAAATGCGCTTGCGCGCCATCGTCGTCCGCAAGGGCAAGGGCAACGATCTCGAAAAGCGCGCCGCGCTGCTGCGCCGCGATTCCGTCCATGGTCCCTTCAATGGCTCCATCACCATCGACACCGAACAAAGCGCCATCATCGCCAACGGCAATTTCATCAAGGTGATCTACGGCGATGGCCCGGACAAGATCGACTATCCTGCCCACGGCATCAAGAACGCCATCGTGATCGACAACACCGGTTCCTGGCGCGACGAGGCCGGCCTCTCGCTGCACCTGCAAAGCGCCGGCGTGGCGCGGGTCCTGCTGACCGCCCCGGGCAAGGGTGCGCTCAAGAACATCGTCTATGGCATCAACAACGGCGACATTACGAACGACGACAAGATCCTGTCCGCGGCAAGCTGCACCACGAATGCCATCGTTCCGGTGCTCAAAGCGGTGTACGACCGGTTTGGCATCGAGCACGGCCACGTCGAAACCGTGCATTCGTATACCAACGATCAGAACCTGATCGACAACTACCACAAGGCCGAGCGCCGTGGCCGCAGCGCGCCGCTCAACATGGTGATTACCGAAACCGGCGCCGCCAAGGCCGTCGCCAAGGCGCTGCCGGAACTGGCCGGCAAGCTCACCGGCAATGCCATCCGCGTCCCGACGCCCAACGTGAGCATGGCCATTTTGAACCTCACGCTGGTCACGCCGACCACCAAGGAAGAGCTCAACGCTCATCTGCGCGACTCCGCCCTGAGCCCGGAACTCCAGGAGCAGATCGACTACATCGCCTCGACGGAAATCGTGTCGAGCGATCTGGTCGGTTCGCGCCACGCCGGCGTGGTCGATTCGCAAGCCACCATCGCCAATGGCCGCAATGTCGTGCTCTACGTGTGGTACGACAACGAGTTCGGTTACAGCTGCCAGGTGGTGCGCATTGCGCAGCAAATGGCCGGCATCCAGTTCGCGTCCTTCCCGGCCTAAGCGGCGCAGACAATACGGAGTGCAGCGGTCCGGGTAGGGAGTGCCGACCACCAGCTTACGATGGGTACGGCGAGGAGGCACTCCGCCTGGGTCGGTCCGTCGGCGTTTCTAAGCTCGCGCTTGGCGGGCTCAGGCCCTGTCGCGCTTCTCCGCGGCAGGGCTTCTTGCATGCGGGGCCGGCCGTGGCCGGCATCGGTCGCGCCGGACGCCCGTCGATTCCGTCAGAGAGCCGTTGCGGCGTGATGCAGGCGGCCCACCGACATGGACCCGGTGAAGCTGAAATTTCCGGAATCGGGATTGAAGATTTCCGCGCTGGATAGACCATCCCCATTGGCGACCAAGCCTCCTGCGATGAGGATGCGGCCGTCGCCCAACGGTGTCGCCGTGTGGTAGGCGCGTTCGGCGCGCATATTCCCCGCACTGTTGAACCGGCCGGTCGCCGGGTCGTAGATTTCGGCGGAACGCAGGATGGCGCCGTTGCTCCCGAATCCGCCGGCAATCAAAACGCGGCCGTCGGGGAGCAGGGTGGCGGTGGCCCGATCCCGGGCGCTAGCCATCGACCCGGTGGCGGTAAAGCTCATGGTCGCGGGATCGAAGAGTTCCGCGCTGCGTTGCAGGCCAGCACCGCCATTGCGGGTCGAACCGCCCGCAAGCAAGACCCTTCCATCGCGGAGAAGAACAGCGGCATGGGCTACGCGGGGCTCGACCATGGTGCCCTCCAGCGGGAGAAAGGTCCGGCTCTGGTGATCGTAGATTTCGGCTGACCGCAGTGCGAGTTCTCCGGAACCCGGATAGCCGCCCGCCACGAGTGCCAGCGGCCTGCGTTTGAGCGCCGTCAGGGTATGGCGGTTGCGGTTGTCCATCATCGCTCCCGCCGTTCGGACGAACTCATAACGGAATTCGCTCGCGCACAGCGGGTTCAGGTACTCGGCACTGGACAAGGTGGGATCCATGGGCTCCGCGGGATCCGTGCCGACTCCGCCCGCCATCAGCACCGTCCCCCCGTAGAGCACCGTCGCCTGGTGCCCCGCCCGGCTAACGACCATGCTGGAGACTGCCCGGAACGTTCCCCCCGCGTAAATCTCCGCGCTGTCGGTATAGCGACTCGAATTCCCGGCCGCACTGAGTCCGCCGGAGACGATGACCCTCTCCTGGCCTAGGGCCACGGCGACGTGGCTGGCCCGCGCCGCAATCATGGCCCCTGTGGGGACGAACTGCCCACTTGCGGGATCGTAGATTTCGGCGCTGGCGTGAAGTTGTCCGGGGGCGCCACCCTGACGAGCCGTTCCGCCGGTGATGAGCACCCGTCGGGGGGGAAACAGGCTGCGCAGAACGTCGATGCGCTTGGGGTCCTCCAGCCAGGGGACCAGCCGGCGAGCGGTAGGTTTTGTAGCCATGTCTCAAGCTCCGCGAAAAGGAATCCAACTGGACGAAGAAAGGGCGCTGCGAACCCGGTGCAACACGGACTCCGACCCGGCACAAGATGCCAAAAAGATAGTTGCGGCGCAAGGAGGCAGGCGTTCCGTCTCAAATAGTGCCCACCCCCCGTGCTTCTCGACAAGGCTATGATCCCGAGACCGGAGGCACCCCTGCAGACGGTCGAGAATCATCTGCCACTGACCCGATGGCTCGCGGAACTGCGGTACGACGCCGATTTTCAAGCCCTGGAGCGCCGGCGATCAGGATGAGCGGTCCAGAGCTCTTGCCTAAGCATAATACCCGGCGGATCATCGCCCGAGCCGTCCCGCAATGAGGCGTGGTCCGGGCCGGCGCGCATGAATACCAAGGAGACGCCATGAGGCCGCCGGAACATCGCTTTTTCGAGGACTTCGCGCTTGGCCAGCAATTCGAATCCGGCAAGTCCGTCATGGACGCTGCCGGAATCAAGGCCTTTGCTTCTGCATTCGATCCGCAGCCCTTCCATCTGGACGAGAGTGCGGCTCGGGAGTCCCTTTTTCGCGGCCTGGCGGCGAGTGGCTGGCACACGGCAGCGACGACCATGCGGCTACTGGTCGATTCAGCTATCCGGCCGGCGGGGGGGCTCATCGGCGCTGGATTCGACGAATTGCGCTGGCCGCGCCCCGTTCGTCCGGGGGACGAGTTGCGGGTCGTATGCGAAGTGCTCGACCTGCGGGCCTCGGCGTCGCGCAGCGACATCGGCTTGGTCAAGGTGCGCATGACGACGCTCAACCAGTCTGGCGAAGCGGTCCAGATCGGCGTCTGCAATCTCGTCGTCCAGCGTCGCTCCGGAGTTTAGGTTCCGAGCGATGGTTCGGGCTGGCCTGCCGCCGCCTGCAACCACTCGCGGAACGCCTGTACCTTGGGCGAATTGATCCGATTGGGGGGAGCGACGAAATGGAAGGCCATGCGCGTGGCCATCGCCTTGTCGAGCAGCCAGACCAGACGGCCTTCCCGGAGATCGTCGACGACCAGGCTGCGCCACACCAGGCCCACCCCGAGGCCGGACAAGGCGGCCTGGATGGTGAGATTGGCATCGCCGAAATGCTTGCTGCGCAGCGGCGATTCCACTTTGACGCCCTGGGACGCGAACCAGGTCTCCCAATCCGGAAATCCCGGGCTGGCAGAGTGCCACTCGTCGTTGAGCAAGGGCTTCTCCAGCAGATCCGCCACTTCGGCGACGCCCGCGGCGAGGCTGGGCGCGGCGACCGGGATGATGCTTTCGGAGATCAGGCGCACGACCACCAATCCGGGGTAGTCGCCGCCACCGAAGCGCACTGCGCAGTCGACATCCTCCAGGGCAAAATCGACCAGGCGGCGCGTTGCCAGCAGGCGCATCTCGATTTCCGGATGCCGGCCGTGGAATTCGTCCAGGCGGGGGACGAGCCAGCGGGCGGCGAAGGTGGGCGGCGCGGAGACCACCAGCGGACCTTCGTGGGCGGACTTGCTCAATTGGGCGACGGCACGTTCAAGACGGTCGAAGGCATCGGAAATCCGCGGCAGGACGTCTTCGGCGCTGTCGCTCAAAGCGAGCTTCTTGCCTCGCCGGAACAGCGCCTGGCCGAAATATTCCTCGAGGTGCTTGATCTGCTGACTCACCGCCGCGGGAGTGACGTGCAGTTCCGCTGCCGCCCGGGCCATGGAACCCTGGCGAGCGACCGCCTCGAAGGCCCGTAGCGCCGTCAGCGGAGGAAGTCGCCTAGACATTAGTTTAACTAAACGGTGGCGTTACCAAATATCGTTTGTCTGCGATGAATTGGCTGGTTAGATTGCATGAACCTTAAGTCATTCTGAAGGAGCGAACGATGCCGGTCAATCTCGTGTATGGACTGATTTCGGTTTCCGCCTTTTTCTGGGGAGCCAATTTCGTCTTGGCGGGTTCGGTGCTCGCCGACCTGCCGCCCCTGTGGGCGGCGGCCCTGCGCTTTCTGCTCGGGGCAGGCGTCATGCTCGCCGTCGCCCGCTGGCAGGGAGACGATGTCCTCGGGCTGGCGAGAAGCCACTGGCGCGCTCACGTTCTGCTCGGCATTCTGGGCATCGTCGGGTTCAATCTCTTTTTCTTCTATGCCATGGCCCAGACCAGTGCGGCCAACGGGGCTCTGATCATGGCGACCAACCCCTTGCTGACGACCCTGCTCGCCTCGGCCCTGTTGCGCGAGCAGATCGCTTCGCGCCAATTGGCTGCCCTTCCGGTGGCCCTGGCCGGCGTCGCGGTAGTGATCTCCCAGGGCGAACTCACCCAGTTGAGCCATTTCGCGATCGGCCACGGCGATGCGCTGATGCTCTGCGCCAATCTGGTCTGGGCGCTCTACAACGTGGCCACGCGGCGCTTCATGCCCAGGGGTTCGCCGGTCGGCAATACCGCATTGATGATGACGGTCGGTGCGGTCGTCCTGACGATGATCGCCGTTTCCCAAGGCGCGGAATTCGCGCTGCCCGGACTGCACGCGGGCACCGCCTTGGCGATCATGGTCCTGGGCGGTACCGTCCTCGCCTATCTGTTCTGGGGCATGGGAATCCAGCGCCTGGGCGCCGGGCGAGCCGCACTCTTTCTCAACCTGGTGCCCGTCTTTGCCATGCTCATCGGCGGCGTGATCGGTACGCCACCCAGTGCAGTCCAGTTGATCGGCGGTGCCCTGGTGCTCTTCGGCGTTACTCTGGCTGCCCTCCCCCTGGGCGCCGCAGCTCAAGCGCGAGGAGCGCAGCCGCAACAGCGCTGATTCCTGCCGCGGCGGCAAAGGCGACGCCGCCGCCGGCCCATTGCCAGAGGCTGCCGAACAACAGCCCGCTGGGGAGGGCGACGGCACCGGTGACCAAGTTGTACCAGCCGAAGGCCGTGCCGCGCTGCGCAGCACCCGCCAGTTGGCCGATGAGGGCGCGCTCGGCACCCTCGCCCATGCCGGCGAGGATGCCGTAAAGGATGCCCGCGACCGCCAGCCCGGCGAGGCTGCCGACGCCGGACAATCCGGCGAAGGCGATGGCGAAGGAGATCCAGGCCAGGCCGGTCGTGGCCCGATGGCCGATGCGATCGGACAGACCGCCGCCCAGCCAGGCGGTGATGGCCTTCATGGCGCTCATGGCGGCCCATAGCAGGAGCAACCCTGCGGCCCCTACGCCCAGCTCATGGCCACGCAGGATGATGAAAGTCTCCGAGGCCCGCGCCAGGGTAAATAGGCCGATCACCGGCAGCAAGCGGCGCAGCTCCGGGGATAGACCCCGCCAGAGCAGCGGCGGGGCGGTGGCCGCCGGGACCGTCGCAGGGGATGGGTCTTGAAGGCCGAAGAGGACCAGGAGGGCGACCAGAACGCCGGGAACGGCGGAATAGAGGATCACTTGGGTCAGGGATAGCGGCGTCCACGCCAGACAGGCGGCGGCCAGTAGCGCGCCGGCCATGGCGCCGCCGTTGTCCATGGCCCGGTGGAATCCATAGGCGAGGCCGCGCAGCTCCGGTGGCGTGGCATCGGCCAGCAAGGCATCGCGGGGGGCCGTGCGCAGGCCCTTGCCGATGCGGTCGACCCCCCGCAGGGCGGCGATCACCGGCCAGCTGCCGGCCAGCCCGAAGAGGGGGCGTACGGCATTGGAGAGGAGGTAGCCGCCGACCACATAGGGCTTGCGCCGCCCGCCCCAGAGATCGGAGTGACGACCGGCCCAGAGCTTCAACAAGGCGGCGATGGTCTCGGCCGTGCCCTCGATGACGCCCAGAGCCACCGGCCCGGCGCCGAGGACGGCGGCGAGCAGGACAGGGATGAGCGGGGTCACCATCTCGGATGCCAGATCGTTGCAGAAGCTGACGGCCCCGAGAACGAGGACGGCGCGGGGCAGGCGGCGGGGATTCACCGGCGCTTCAGGCGATCGGCGGCGAAGCGTCCAGTCGCTCCAGCAGACCCTGCAGGGCGTGGCGTACGGACTGGGCACGTACTGCCGCACGATCTCCTGCGAAACGGCAGGTCTGGGCCTCGCAGCCGCCATCCCGCTGAGCCCAGGCGAAGCAGACGGTGCCAACCGGCTTTTCCGGCGAGCCGCCGCTGGGGCCGGCGATTCCGGTGATGGCGAGGGACCAGTCGGCGCGGCTGTGGGCGAGGGCACCCTGCGCCATCGCCCGGGCGGTGGCTTCCGACACGGCGCCGTGGCGTTCCAGGGTGGCGGCCGGGACCCCCAGTTGCTCCATCTTGGACGGGTTGGAGTAGGTCACGAAGCCGCGATCGAACCAGGCCGAGCTGCCGGCAACGGCCGTCACCGCCTGAGCGACCCAGCCCCCCGTGCAGGATTCGGCGGTGGTCAACCATTCATCCCTCTCCAGCAGACGCTGGCCGGCCACAGCGGCCAGGGCTTCCAGGTCGGCCTGGCTGACCACTTACAACAGGCCCTCGAAAAGTTGGACCTCGACCGTGTCGCCGGGGGCGACGTTGCCCGTTTCTTCGGGCAGAACGATGAAGCAGTTGGCCTCGGACATCGACCGCAGGACTCCGGAGCCCTGATAGGAAAAAGGTTTCACCTGCCAGACGCCGTCCACTTGGGCGACCCGGCCGCGCAGAAACTCCCGGCGGCCCGGCTGCTTCTTGATCGGTTCGCTGCAGGCGATCCGGAGAAGCGGCCGCTCGGGCAGGGGATCCAGGCCGGCGAGCCGCAGCAGGGCGTCGAGGGCAAACTGCGTATAGCTCACCATGACCGCCACGGGATTGCCGGGCAGGCCGAAGAGCCAGGCATCTCCCACCTTGCCGAAGGCCATGGGCCGGCCGGGCTTGATCTCCAGCTTCCAGAACTTGACCTCGCCCAGGCGGGCAAGGATTTCGCGCACGAAATCCGCCTCCCCCACCGAGACGCCGCCGCTGGTGATGATCGCATCCGCCGTCCCGGCCGCTTCCCGCAAGGCGGCCTCCAGATCCTCGGGCCGGTCGCGGACCACCCCCAGGTCGATGATTTCCGCTCCCAGGGAGGACAGCAGGCCGTAGAGGGTATAGCGGTTGCTGTCGTAGATCTGGCCCGGAGCGAGCGGCTGGCCGATGGAGGCGATCTCGTCGCCGGTGGAGAAGAAGGCCACCTTGAGGCGGCGGCGGACGGTGACCTCGGCGAAGCCCAGGGAGCCGATCAAGCCCAGTTCGGCAGCCCCGATGCGCTTGCCGGCGGCTACCGCCACCTGGCCCCGGGCGAGGTCCTCGCCGGCGCGGCGGGTATTGTTGCCACGCTTCTGGCCGGCGGGGACGACGACCCGGATGCCTGCGGCACGGGCAAGCTCCTGGACCACTACCGTATCCGCTCCGGCAGGAAGAACCGCGCCGGTCATGATGCGCACCGCCTGGCCGGCGCCGACGATGCCGGAGAAGGCATTGCCGGCGAACGCGGTGCCGACCACGGCCAGGTCGGTTTCGCCATCCGGGTTGAGGCAATCGAAGCGAACGGCATAGCCGTCCATGGCCGAATTGTCGTGAGCCGGGACGTCGTGGGGTGCGACGACGTCGGCGGCCAGGATGCGCCCCAGGGCCTCCCGCAGCGGCAGCACTTCGCGGCCGGTGACGGGGGCGACGGCCTCCAGGAGCTGCCGGCGGGCCTGAGCGGTGGTGAGGGAGGCGGAAATGGGGGCGTTCATGGGGACTCCTTCGGATGAATCAGCGATCGAAAGCGATGCGCCAGGGCAGTTCGCCTTCCAGGTAGGCCCGGGCGGCGGCCGAGCGGGGCCGGGCAAAAAAGGTGTTGGCAGCCTCGTGCTCCTGGACGCGGCCCTCGGCAAGGAAGACGATATCGTCGGCGAGGCGGGTGGCCTGCCCCAAATTGTGAGTGGTCATCAGTATCTTGGTTCCGTCGGTCCGGATCTCTCGAATGATGCGCTCCACCGCCTCGGTGGCACCGGGGTCGAGACTGGCGGTTGGCTCGTCGAGCATGAGGAAGCGCGGTTGGGTGACCCAGGCCCGGGCCAAGGCCAGACGCTGGCGCTCGCCGCCGGAGAGAAGACGGGCACTCTCGCCAGCCCGATCAGCAAGGCCCACCCGCTCCAATACCGCCAGGGCGCGCTGCCGCTTCTCCGGCGAGGCCAGGGCGCGGGGCTCCAGGGCAAAGGCGACGTTGGCCAGAACAGACAGGCGCAAGACCATGGGTTGCTGAAAGACCATGGCCACCCGCTCCTTAGGCTGCGTCACGCCTCCCCAGTCGAGGCTTCCCCCGGATGGCGGCAGCAGTCCGGCGAGGATACGCAGGAGCACCGTCTTGCCGGCGCCGTTGGGCCCCAGGACGACGCTGATGCCCTCGCCGGAGAGATCAAGATCGAGGTTGGCGAGGACGGGCTTTCCGGGAGTTCCGAAGGCGAGGCCACGCAGCGCCAGGGGGAACATCAGCCATACCTCCGGGCAGCCCAGCTGCGCAGGACGTGAGCGGTAGCGTTGAGTGCCAGAATCAGCCCCATGAGGACGATGCCCAGAGCGATGGACAGCGCGAGGTCGCCCTTGCTCGTTTCCAGGGCGATGGCGGTGGTCATGACGCGAGTGAACCCGTCGATGTTGCCGCCGACGATCATCACCGCTCCGACTTCGGACATGGCCCTCCCCACCCCGGCGAGAGTGGCAACCAGAAGCGAAAAGCGGCAGTCGAGCAGGAGCAGACGGGCCGAGGCCCAGCGCGACAGCCCGATGAGGCGCATCTCCGGGGCGTACTCCCGCCAGGCATCCTCGACGATCTGGCGGCTGACGGCAGCCACCAGGGGGGTGACCAGAAGCGCCTGGGCAACGATCATCGCCGGTGGCGAAAAGAGCAGCCCCAAACTCCCAAAGGGCCCGGAGCGGGAAAGCAGCAGATAGACGATCACCCCCACCACCACCGAGGGCAAGCCCATCAAGGCGTTGATCGCGACGATGACCGCGCCGCGGCCGGGAAAGCGCGACACGGCGATCCACGCCCCCAGAGGCAGGCCGAGCAGCGTTCCAAACAGTACCGCAGCGAGGCTGACGCGCAGAGACAGGCCGACGATCCCGAGGAGCCGGGAGTCGAGGGTGCCGAGGAGGGAAAAGGCGTCTACGAGGGTGGAGCCCATGGGGCGGGGAGGATAGCACTGGGGGATGGAGTCGTCAGCGGGCGGCGTTTTCCACCGCCCAGGATTGGGCTAGGATGCGCCCATGGAACGCTTTACCATTTCCCTCGACGAATCCCTCGCCCGGCAGTTCGATGCCCTGATCGCGGAGCGAGGCTACGGCAATCGTTCGGAAGCGGTACGCGATCTCATTCGGGGCGCGATCGAAGGCAACCGCCGCGAAGACGCCAAGGGAAGCTGCGTCGCCTGTCTGTCCTACGTCTTCAATCACCACGAGCGGGAACTCGCGGAACGCCTCACGGCCCTCCAGCACGATCACCACGATCTCTCGGTCGCCGCCATGCACAGCCATCTGGATCATGAAAACTGCCTCGAAACGGTGATCCTGCGGGGCCCGGCCGCCGAGGTCCGGCGCTTTGCCGATCGCCTGATCGCCGAACGGGGGGTGCGCCACGGTCGCATCAATATCATCGCCCTTGAGGCCGACCACGGTCATGCCCACGCCTCCGGCCACCGCCATGTCCACTACCGTCCCGCCCGTTGACCCCCCTCTGCCTCGCGGCGGCGAGGAACTTGGGGAGCAGGCCTGGATCGAGGTCATCCGCAAGATGGACGAGGTCTATAACGACCTGCTCCAGTACGAGGTGGCGCTGGAGGAGAAGAACGCCGCCCTGGAGGA
>DAORDK010000090.1:0-12165 GCA_035345935.1 Rhodocyclaceae bacterium
GGCAGGAATCCTTCCACGCCAAACCTTCGACGGCCGAGTTGAGATCCTGCTGGCGAACCGGTTCATCGGGATTCACCGGGGCCGGCAGATTACGGATGCGGGCAACGCCGCCAAAATCGAGATCAGAGAGTTGCTTGCGGGACATGTATTTCTCCTGTGTAGTGACTATGTAAGCCGCGCTACCCCGGCGACCGGAATGGCGAAGTGAATGACCAGTTGGTTCGGGCCGGTGTGCACGACATCGGCCTCGATTTCGTTACCGCCGCTATCGAGAATTGCCACGGCGGGTCGGAACCCCAGGTTGTGATTGATCGTCCAGAGCGTCGCTGCCGACACCTGGCTGTGCGTGAAGGCAATGCCGCTGCCGTCGTTGCCGATCTCGCGTGCAGCCAGTTCGTTGATCGCGGTGACCAGATCTGACTTGGCCGAGGTATTGAGCTGATGCAACGGGCCAGTGCGGGACTCGACCTGCTGGAACATCTCGGCAACCCGCGTCACGAAGCTGTTCAATTGCGACTGCAGGCTCATGCGTCATCCCTCATGTGAGCCAACGGCTGCGGATCAGGCGACGGGCCGGTCGTTCAGATCCTCCACGAGCTCCAGAAACAACAAGGCCACCTGAATCGGTGGCCTCGATGGGTTGTTCATTGACAGCCTCCGGTGGAGACAGTCCGAGTTGTCGTTCAAGTTCGCGCCAGTGCCGATCCTCGAAGCGATCAAGGCCGGACGCGGTTGCAGCGGCCCGGGCATAGACGTAGCAGTCCAGGGCTTCGTTGCGCTCGCGCATCTTTTGCCACTCACGGATGGCAAAGCCATTCCGGTCGCGCCGGGTAATCAACTGCTCGGCGCACAGTTGCTGCAAGAACTCGGCATCCACCTTGGGCAGGTGAACGAAGCCTGCCGGGTAACGGATCGTCACGCAGTCCTCGGCCACCTCCGGCGATTTGCGCAGGTTGTTGTAGAACTCCAGCTTCGCGATACCGCCTGCGACCGAAAACACCTTGATGCCTCGGCGCAGTTTCTTGCCGCCAGACGTGGCATCGACGGCAGTTGGCGTGCCGACCAGCGCTGCACCACGGGCCACCCCTTTGACGGCCATCAGACGCGGATCGCGCACACCCCGGACAAACGCATAAGCTTCCTGCGTCGCGAAGCCGGTATCCAGTGCCAAACGAGCCAGTCCAATCTGGCAGCCCGTTTCATGCGTCCACGTTTCCCGCAGCACGCCGGCCAGTGCTTTCCACACCTCGTCGCGGGCGGTATCGCCCATTAGCACGCGATGCTCGACCAGCCAGGATTCCTTGCCTCTGCCGAAGGCCCATACCGAGACCTCGATGCGATCTTTCTGGACGTCGGCACCGGCGGTCAGCAGCAGGCCTCCGACCGGGATGGTCCCGATCCGGTAGTCCTCGCGGCGTTCCAGCAAACGCTGCCAGTCGGGTGCTTCGCCTTCTTCGACCCAGGTTTCCCCGAGTTCGGTGTTCTTGAAGGTCTTGATCGCGGCAGCGGATCCGGCTTCCTTACTGATGGCACTCTCCCAGGCGGCCGCGACATCTTTCCAACTGCGCCAGCCGATCGGGCTGTACAGGCTCGATAGATGGAAGCCGGCCGTGCGGCTGGCCCCTTCAGCCATGGCCCGCCATTCGCCGTGTTCCAACATCCAGGTCTTGTGGTGCTCCGGGATCGGCACTTCACAGGATTCGCAGACGTAGGCCGCCGAGTCCGGAAAGTTGCCATCCTCACTACGCTCCCAGCGCAGTTGCTCGAAGCGCAGCCATTGCCGGTGCCCGCAGTGCGGACACGGCACGAAGAAGCGCCGCTGGTCGGATGCTTCGTATTCCCGTTCGATGGTGCTGACGCCGGCAATCGTCGGTGTCGATACGATGAAAATCTTGCGCCGAGAAAACGTCCGGGTACGGGCCTCGGCCAGCGCCACGGCATTGCCTTCACCATCGACGTCAATCGGATAGCCATCGACCTCGTCGAGAAACAAGTACCGTACCGGCATCGAGCGCAGGCCGACCGCGCTGTTCGCGCCGGTCATCACCAGGACGCCCCCGCGAAACTCCTTCGCCAAGATGGTGTTGCCGGAGTCCCGGCTCCTGGCCGGCGCGATCAACTCACGCAGGATCGACGATTCATCGATCAGCGGATCAATCCGTTGCTTCGAGTTGCGCTTCGCCATTTCCACGGTGGGCCAGACCGCCATCATCGGACCGGGGGCGTGGTGAATCACGTAGCCGATCCAGTTCGATCCCATCTCGGTTGCACCGAGTTGGGCCGCCTTCATGAATACCACCCGTTCGACCGGCGAGGTCGGCGACAGGCAATCCATGATCTCTTTCAGATACGGCGTGCGGCTGGTGCGCCACCGCCCCGGTTCCGAAGATGCTTTCGAGGACAGCATGCGATGCCGGTCGGACCACTCCGACACCGACAGCAGAGGATCTGGGATGAGCCCCTCCCGCCAGGCACGTTCGATGTCGAGCGCGCCTTCGTACTCTTCCAGTTCCATCAATCCACCCGGGCCCGCAGTTCGCCGAGTTCGATCAGGTGATCGCGCACGGCGGATTCCAGGGCGACATGCAATTCATGGGCATCGACTTCCAATTTAGCAGCCATTTCGGCCGATACCCGGGCTGGCCAATTCAGCCACGCATCCCGCTCCGTGCGGGCCAGCCGAAATACATGGGCGATGGCCTGCGAACGATCAACCAGATCCCCTTTGAGCTGGGCAAGGCGCACCTTGTTGGTCTGCGCCTTGACGACTTCGTTGACGGTCCTGGCTTGCAACAGTGAGGTACCACCTGCGGACAGCGGTGCTGCGACAGGTTCGACCGGAGTGCTTGACTGACGAACCCGATCCGCAGCCGGCGCAGCAGTTTTTGCAGCGGCTGGCTTACGGGCCGCCACGGTGTTCTGCGCCCATTCGAGATCAGCGCGATTCGGTTCAATCGTGTGTGCGACCTCCATACGATGACGCGGCCGGAACGTCTGGAGTGGATGTGGGGTGTCGAGGTTGGCGAGGTATGGGGCGTTGGGTCCCGTATCAGAAAGCGCCTGGCTGGCATGGGCATCAATACCGTGCTCGACTTGCGCAATGCCTCGCCCAAGCAAATGCGTACTCAGTTCGGTGTGGTCATGGAGCGCACCTGCAACGAACTGCGAGGGATTTCCTGCCTGGAACTGGAGGATGTCATGCCGCCCAAGCAGCAGATCATGTCGTCGCGCAGTTTTGGGACACCAGTTGAATCCATCGAGGAATTGCGTGAGTCGGTGGCAAGCTACTTGGCCAGTGCAGCAGAAAAATTGCGGCGACAGAACTCCGTAGCGGGTGCCGTCTATGTCTTCGTGCTGACCAACCGATTCAAAGAGGACGAGCCGCAGTACAACGCCGGGATCACGGTGCCAATGGACGATGCTACGGACGACACACTGGCGCTGACCTCTGCCGCATTGAGGGGGCTGGCGGCGATTTTCAGACCAGGATTTCGCTACAAGAAGGCTGGGGTGATGCTGACCCTGCTCTCCGATAAGGGCGCCCGCCAAGCGACCCTGTTTGATGATCCGGTTGCCCGAGCAAAATCGGAGAAGCTGATGGCAGCGATGGATGCCATCAACCGTGAGTTTGGGAGGGGGACCCTCCGCTCGGGCGCGAGTGGCGTTGCGCAGCGTTGGGCGATGCGCTCAGGAAACCGTTCGCCGCGTTACACGACACGATGGGATGAGTTGCCAGTGGTATCTTAGAAAATATGCTATTTGGAGCCGCCAGGGACACGTGATGACAGAGCACAATTTTGAACGGCTTAAGGAACACATCCTTCCGCTATCTAATGCCACTGACTGGAGTAACGCCAAAAATGAGTGGCGGCTTGTAGGTATCGAAGTTCAGGAGGATTGGGATAGCTGCCCCTGCGGAAAGGAAATAAAAGAACTCTGTCACCTAAAAAACCAACTGAATGGCAATGTCACGCATGTAGGCAACGTGTGCGTAAATAGATTTATTGGCATCGACACTGGCAACCTGTTTGCAGGACTTCGTCGGATCATTGACGATGATTCGGCAAATGCCAATGAGGACCTGATCATCCACGCCTATCAGTTTGGCTACATCTACGAGTCAGAATATAAGTTCTTGATGCAGACCAGAAGAAAAAGAATTCTGTCGGCGAAGCAAATTGAATGGAAACGGAAAATCAACCGTCGAATCGTCAACCAAACAGTGGTTCGAAAGAAGGCCAGCTATATTTCAGAATAGTGACCGGTGATGAGAGCCCGGTACTTCGGATCTCAGTTCATCCGAAGGATAAAGACGAAGGAAATTTGAACTCGTTTCTGGGGCGGCACTGAGCCAATCATCGTAACGATTCTCTGGCAGGATGACCACCATCCGTTTCTCGTCGGTAGGCTTGTGGAATTGCTTCATCAGCGGATGTTCATCCGCATTGATTGTGAGCATGGTGTAACTGTGCAGGACATCCCCCTTGGGCGACTTCCACCATGACCAGAGACCCGCGATCCCCATGGGCTCACCATCGGCACGCGAAATACGAGTCGGAATGGCTTTGCCGGATCGCCAGTCTGGTTCATAGAACGCGTCAGCAGGGATGATGCAGTGGTGCGCCTTCTTCCAGGCATCACGGTAGCTAGGCTTGACCGCTACCGTTTCTGATCGAGCGTTGTAGGTCTGGCGAGCAATCTTGGTGTCGGTCGCCCAGTGCGGGATCAGACCAAACGAACCCAGCAAGGCCTCACGCTCAGGCACAGCATCGTCACCCACATCGGCAAATTCATGGCGGCGAATGAACGGCCCCAGGTAACCCGGCCACATATCCCACTTGCCACCTTCCGGCACATCGCCTAGCCGGAAGTGATCCTTCAGTACTTGGCGATCTTTGACGGACTCAAAGTGGCTGCACATCGCAAGAGCCCGCCTGTCTGATCACGCTGCAAGCGCGGCTTTAAGGCTCTCGAGGCCAGCCGTTAGCTCATCCAGCAATTTCTGCTCGGCAGAATTTTCAGGCACAGTGGTAGTTGCCCACTCGATGAAAGCGGTCATGCTGGCTGCTCGCTCCCGCGACAATTTGGTGTCGGCGAGACCTGACTGAATCACGGGGATCAGCGCAGCGGCTGCGTTTAGCCGGCTGAATGTCGGCGAGGATGGGGTTGAAATCTTCGGCATAGAAGAGGAATTTTATCGAGGGAACGACACTATCGCCACTGTATTACCCTTGGCATCTATCAATGGCAGTTTCCCTTGCCTACCAAACCCAGGAAAAAACCTGTCGAAAAGTTAGGCACTAAGTAATTGATTTATTTGACAGCACTTCCCGCCACTCGTTTACTTCGCCCCTCCCCACAACTGACAGTTTGCGGAGAACACCGGGCCATGAGAGAGAGAATAGGCCGGGAAGTGCGTTCTAGCCTGGCAGCACGAAGTAAGTAAGAACCCGCATGAACCCGCGCAAACACGCGGGAGTAGGCGAAAAAAAACCGCCCGTATAGGCGGTTTTTTAACTATCCTGGCGGAGAGGGCGGGATTCGAACCCGCGGTAGGCTATTAACCTACACACGCTTTCCAGGCGTGCGACTTAAACCGCTCATCCACCTCTCCGGGAAGGCGCGCATTCTAACAGAAGACCCGGCCAACACAAATCGTTCGGGGCGCGGCGATCAATCTCGGTTAGCGGATTCAAAGCTGATACTCGGCGCCGCCACCCTGCAAGGCCCGATCAACCACTTTTGCCGTGAGGTGCGGCGCGAATAGGGCGATGAAGTCGTAATCAACCTGCCGCAAGTAACTTCCCCGGCGCAGCGCCAGTCGCGTGGTATTGGACTCGAACAGATGGGCCGCATCGAGGGCCACCAGTCCCGCATCCCGGGCGGGATCGAAAGCCAGGGCCGAGATGATGCCCAGTCCCAGCCCCAGGCTGACGTAAGTCTTGATCACGTCGGCGTCGAGGGCGGTCAGGGCGATGTTGGGCGTCAGCCCCTGGCGTTCGAAAGCCCGATTGATGCGGGAGCGACCGGTGAATGCCGTGTCATAGGTAATGAGTGGCCAGTTGGCAAGGTTGGACAGCGAGAGGGGCTGGCGGAGCACCGCATGGCCTTCGGGAGCAATGACGCAGTGGCTCCACTGGCGGACTGGCAGGGTCACGAGTTGGCCATACTGGTCGAGCGCTTCGGTGGCGATACCCAGGTCGGCGTCCCCGCCCACCACCCATTCGGCGATCTGGGTCGGACTGCCCTGATGCAGTTCCAGCTTTACCCGGGGATGCTGGGCCACGAAGTCCCTGACCGCTACCGGCAAGGCATAACGGGCTTGGGTATGGGTTGCCGCGAGGACCAGGCGCCCGCTATCCCCTCCCGCAAAATCCGCGCCGACCCGCCGCAGATTTTCCGCTTCCTGAAGAATCCGCTCGGCGATGGTCAGTACCGCCCTTCCCGGCTCGGTCACGCCGACAAAGCGTTTTCCGCTGCGCTCGAAGATGACGATGCCCAATTCATCCTCCAGCAGGCGGACCTGTTTGGAGATGCCGGGCTGGGAGGTATACAGCGCTTGGGCGGCCTCGGAAACATTGAGGCCCCGCCGCTGGATCTCCACGAGGTAACGCAACTGTTGGAGTTTCATGGCAAGACGGGAATCGGGAGAATGGGGCCGGAACGCCGCAAAGACTGCAATGCCCGACGCGGCGACGAGCAAGCGCAGCTTAATAACTAATAGCTATTTCAATCTAACCCAATATTCTTTTTATTTCAAATGCCCCGCTGCTAGGATGCGAAACGATCCCTTTTGCGGCACCCCATGGACATTCTCTACTCCCTTTCCGGTTTTGCAGTCGGCGTCATCGTCGGACTCACCGGCGTTGGCGGCGGCTCTCTGATGACCCCCCTGCTGGTGCTGCTGTTCGGCGTCCACCCTGCAACGGCCGTGGGGACCGATCTCCTCTACGCCGCCGTTACCAAATCCGGTGGGACCATTGCCCACGGAAGCAAGGGCCATGTGGAATGGGCGATCACCGGTCGGCTCGCGTTAGGCAGCATTCCTGCCGCCGCCATCACCATCTGGGTCCTGTCCAACTTGCCTCAAGGCACCAATGCCATCGGCGCCATCGTATCCAACGGCCTGGGCTTCGCCCTGCTGCTCACCGCCTGCGCCATCCTCTTCGGACGCCGTCTCAGGGATTACGCCGCAAGCCACGAGGAATCGGCCTTCCGCAAGTGCTGTATGGGAGGCGTCACCGTCCTGGTGGGCGCCATTCTCGGCGTGCTGGTCACCGTTTCCTCAGTCGGGGCCGGCGCCCTGGGCGTCGCCGCCCTCTATTTCCTCTATCCCAAACTTTCTCCGGTACGCATTGTCGGATCGGATGTGGCCCACGCCGTACCCCTCACTTTGGTGGCCGGCCTCGGTCACTGGATGCTGGGCGGTGTCGATTGGGCACTGCTCGGCAGCCTCCTGATCGGCTCTCTGCCCGGAATCTGGATCGGTACCCACGTTTCGGCCAAGGTTCCCGAGCATATTCTTCGCAAATTGCTGGCCTCCATGCTCATTCTCATCGGTGGCAAGCTGGTTTTCGCCTGACCGTTCCCCAACGGAGTTTCCATGTACCAATACGACGATATCGACCGCCAGTTCCTGCAAGAGCGCGTCGCCCAGTTCCGGGACCAAGTGCGCCGCTGGAAGTCCGGCGAGCTGACCAATGACGAATTCCGCCCCCTGCGCTTGCAGAACGGGCTCTACGTCCAGCGCCATGCGCCCATGTTCCGCATCGCGGTTCCCTACGGCATGCTCTCCAGTGCCCAATTGCGCAAGCTGGCCTTCATCGCCCGCACCTACGACAAGGGCTACGGCCACTTCACGACCCGCCACAACATGCAGTTCAATTGGCCGAAGATCGAGGATTGCCCGGACATCCTCGCCCATCTGGCCGATGTCGAGATGCACGCCATCCAGACCTCCGGCAACGATATCCGCAATATCAGCACCGACCAGTTCGCTGGCGTGGCTGCCGACGAGATCATCGATCCGCGCCCCTACGCGGAAATCATCCGCCAGTGGAGCACTTTCCACCCGGAATTCGCCTACCTCCCGCGCAAGTTCAAGATCGCCATTTCCGGCAGCGAACAGGATCGCGCCCTGACCTGGTTCCACGATATCGGCCTCCATCTGCAGAAAAAGGATGGCGAGGTCGGCTTTCGCGTCATCGCGGGTGGCGGACTGGGCCGTACCCCCATCCGCGGCGAAGTCGTGCGGGAATTCCTGCCCTGGCAGCACATCCTCAGCTATTGCGAGTGCATTCTGCGCGTCTACAACCGCTTCGGCCGCCGCGACAACCCCTTCAAGGCCCGCATCAAGATTCTGGTGCAGGCGCTTGGCATCGAGGAATTCCGCCGCCAGGTAGATGAGGAATGGGCATTCAGGAAAGATGGCCCGGACACTCTCACCCAGGCCGAATTCGACCGCATCGCCGCTCACTTCGTACCCCCCGCCTACGACACCCTGCCCGCCGACGACCTCGGTCTGGAACAGCACAAGCACGAAAACCAGGCTTTCGCCCGCTGGGTCGAGCGCTGCGTCCATCCCCACCGGGTGGCCGGCTACGCCGCCGTCACCCTGTCGCTCAAGAAGCATGGCCAGAATCCCGGCGATATCACCGCCGATCAGATGGACACCATCGCCGACCTGGCCGACCGCTACAGCTTCGGCGAGGCCCGCGTCTCCCACGAACAGAACGTGGTTCTGGGCGACGTCAGGAAGTCGGACCTCTACGCAGTCTGGCAAGCGGCCCGGGAACAGGGCCTGGTGACGCCCAACATCGGGCTCCTCACCGACATCATCTGCTGCCCGGGCGGCGACCTCTGCGACCTGGCCAACGCCAAGTCCACCCCCATCGCCAAGGCCATCCAGGCCCGCTTCGACGACCTGGACTATGTCTTCGACCTGGGCGAGATAGAACTCAACATCTCGGGCTGCATGAACGCCTGCGGTCACCACCACGTGGGCAACATCGGCGTCCTGGGCGTGGATAAGAACGACTCGGAGTTCTACCAGGTGACTCTCGGCGGCCGCCAGGGCAACGATGCCAAGCTGGGCAAGGTCATCGGCCCTTCCTTCTCGGCCGAGGAAATGCCCGACGTGATCAGCAAGATCATCCAGGTCTATGTGGAAAACCGCCACGCCGACGAGTGCTTCCTGGATACCTATGACCGCATCGGCGTCGACCCTTTCAAGAACCGCGTCTATGAAGGCCGCGCCCACGGCAAGGCCAAGGCAAACGAAAGGAAGGTGGCGTAAATGGCCCGCCTGATCAAGAACGGCGCCGTCATGGACGACGGCTGGACCACCCTGGCCCTGAGCGAAGGCGAAACCGCTGAAGCCGTGGCCCTGCCCGCCGGCCCCGTGCTCTTCCCCCTGCCCGTCTGGAATGCCCGCAAGGACGAGATCCTCGCCCGCGGCGAACCCGTCGGCCTCTTCCTGCAGGACGACGACCGGGTGGAAGAAGTCGCCGCCGACCTCGCCCACTTCGCCGTGATTGCCGTGAATTTCCCCAAGTTCGTCAATGGCCGCGGCTATTCCACCGCCGCCCTGCTGCGCCAGCGCTATGCCTACCCCGGCGAAGTGCGGGCCGTCGGCGAAGTGCTCCACGATCAACTCTACTTCATGGCCCGCGTCGGCTTCGACGCCTTCGCCCTGCGTGACGACAAGAGCGCAGAACACGCCCTGGCCGCCGGGTTCACTACCTTCAGCGAGCGCTACCAGGGCTCCACCGACCAGCCGCTACCGGCTTTCCGCCGCCGCGCCGCCTGAAACCCATGTCGCCGAACCTCCTCAAGCTCACTCCAGAGTTGACCGCCAGCGTCGCCGCCAAGACCGCATCCGCCCAGGCCACCCTGACCCGCATCGCCGGCGAATGGTCCCCTGCTGCCTTCGCCAATAGCCTGGGCGCCGAGGACATGGTGCTCACCGACCTCATCGTCAAGTCGGGCCTGCCCATCGAGATCTTCAGCCTGGATACCGGCCGCCTGCCCCTGGAAACCTACGACCTCATGGCCCAGGTGCAGAAGCACTACGACCTCAAGCTCAAGGTGTTCTTCCCCCAGAGCGAGGGTGTCGAGAATTTCGTGCGCGCCAACGGCATCAACGCCTTCTACGATTCCATCGAGTTGCGCAAGGGCTGCTGCTACGTGCGCAAGGTGGAGCCTCTGCGCCGCGCCCTGGCCGGCAAGAAGGCCTGGATCACCGGCCTCCGGGCCCAACAGGCCGCCACCCGCGTCGGCCTGCCGGTGCAGGAATACGACGAAGGCAATGGCCTGGAGAAATTCAATCCCCTCGCCGACTGGAGCGAAAAGGAAGTCTGGGCCTACATCAAGCAGAATGGGGTACCCTACAACGCCCTCCACGACAAGTTCTACCCCAGTATCGGCTGCGCGCCGTGCACCCGGGCGGTGACGCCGGGCGAGGACATCCGTTCCGGTCGCTGGTGGTGGGAAGCACCGGAATCCAAGGAGTGTGGTTTACATCTCAAGGCGTGACATCCGGTGCTCAGCGCAAGCTAACTTCGCGACGCGAAGTTAAGGGACAACGCCCCGGCCGAAGCTAAAATCCGGCGCGTAATGCGGGCAATTCTGCCGCAGTACCGCGACCCTGGGGTTTCGCCCGCCGCGGCCAAGACCCCCTTCCCACCTTGCCCGACAAAGTTTGCCGCCGCCACCGGCCGCAAACCAGTAAACTCTCGCCCTTGCGCTCGGTCCGCTGACCATGGCCGACACTGCCCGGCCATGCATCGGACGCGCCCTTCCATCGCACCCAAGGCCCCCCGATGCACCCCGTGAACGACATTGACGCCCTCCTCCTGCTGGCCACCGCCCTCGCCTCCAAGCGGCGGCCGGCCGAATTGACGGAGATCGTCGCCGCCGCCGATCTCCTCCAGGCCGCGATCCCGCCCGCCACCAAGATCGTGGAATCCGTCGAACGCCTGGCCCGCCACGGCCTGCTGGTGGAGCGCGACGGCGGCCTGGCCCTGACCCCGCCGGCCCAGCAGATGGTCGCCGACCAGCCCCGCAAGGCGGAGGCGGCGGAATGCCTGTTCGGCATCCGCCAACAGCTGTCGGCCCACCCCGCCAAGGGCGACCACCCCCCCGTCCTCCTCGCCGTGGAGCAAGTGGCCGCCGCCATCGAAGCCCACCGGGCCGCCGCCCAGGGCGGCGCCAAGAACCTGCTAGTACCCAGGCCCAAGCCGGAGGGCGACAAGCAGCGCCCCGGCCAGCGCCAGCGCAAGCCCCTGCCGGCCCGCCGCCGCAAGGACTGATGCCCATTCGCTTGCAAACCGATACTTTGTCGACTTCGCCTTGCCGTGCTACAGCACTGTCTTCGGCTCGTCTTCGCGTCTCGATTTGCAAGCGAATGGGCATGACCCCTACCCCTCGCCCGCGCTAGGCATCCTCCGCGCCACCCGCCGATTCGCCCCATGATCACCCTCAAGAACGTCACCCTGCGCCGCGGCGCCAAGGTCCTCCTCGACAAGGCCTGCATCACCCTCAACCCTGGCGAGAAGGTCGGCCTGGTGGGCCGCAACGGCGCCGGCAAATCGACCCTCTTCGCCCTCTTCAACGGCAGCCTGCACGAGGACGGCGGTGACTACACCATCCCTGCCCACTGGCGCCGCGCCCAGGTGGCCCAGGACATGCCCGAGACCGAGCAGAGCGCCACCGACTTCGTCATCGAGGGCGACACCGCCCTGATGGCAGCCCAGCGGGAGGTGGATGCCGCCGAGGCCAGCGAAGACGGCATGCGCATGGCAGAAGCCTATATCGCCCTGCACGATGCCGGCGCCCACGATGCCGAAGCCCGCGCCCAGGCCCTCATCCTCGGCCTCGGCTTCAAGGTGGGCGAGCTCTACCAGCCGGTGGACAGCTTCTCCGGCGGCTGGCGCATGCGCCTGCAGCTGGCCCGGGCCCTGATGTGCCCCTCCGACCTCTTACTCCTCGACGAGCCCACCAACCACCTCGACCTCGACGCCCTGGTCTGGCTCGAAGCCTGGCTCAAGCGCTACGCCGGCACCCTCATCGTCATCAGCCACGACCGGGAATTCCTCGATTCCATCACCCAGGTCACCCTGCACATCGACAACGCCAAGCTGCTGCGCTACGGCGGCAACTACAGCA
>DAORDK010000091.1:0-12047 GCA_035345935.1 Rhodocyclaceae bacterium
GTACCTGAAACTAGTGCGTCTACCAATTCCGCCACCTGGGCAGGTGCGAAGAGCGCCGCATTTTAAAGGAAAACCTCAGGATGTCAAGAAAGAAGCTCTCCAAGGCTCGCCAAAGCGATCCCTTCTTCAATCGGGAGTCCCAGCGTTACGAAACTCCGCTGCCCTCGCGCGAATTCATTGCCCAGACCCTTGAGGATGAGGGGCGGCCCGTCACTTTCGACGAACTGGCGGGCCTGCTCGACGTGAGTTCCCACGAACGGGAGATGTTCCAGCGTCGCCTGGCTGCCATGGAGCGGGAAGGCCAGTTGATGAAGAACCGCAAGGGTGCCTATATTCTTCCCGAGCGAGCGAGTCTCATTCCCGGAAGAATTCAGGGGCATCCCGACGGCTACGGCTTTCTGGTGCCCGACGACGGCAGTGCCGATGTCTTCCTCGACCAGCATCAGATGGGCAAGGTGCTCCATGGCGATCGCGCCTTGGTCCGCATCAGCGGCGTGGACCGCAAGGGACGCCCGGAAGGCGGCATCGTCGAAGTCACCGAGCGGGCCAACAGCCGGGTGGTGGGCCGGGTGTTCGTCGAGCACGGGGTGGTCTTCGTGGTGCCGGAGAATCGCCGTATCGCCCAGGACATCCTGGTGCCGCCGGAAAAGAAAGGCAAGATCAAGCCGGTCGCCGGTCAGGTGGTCATGGTCGAGATCATCGAACAGCCCAGCAAGTATTCCCAACCTATCGGCCGGATCACCGAGGTGCTGGGCACCTACGCCGATCCGGGCATGGAAATCGAAATCGCGCTGCGCAAGCACGATCTTCCCTTCGAATTCTCCAAGGCGGCCCAGGCCGAGAACAAGGCCACTCCAGACCGGGTGAAGAAGACCGACCTGAAGGGCCGCGAGGATTTGCGTGGGCTGCCCCTGGTGACCATAGACGGCGAGACCGCGCGGGATTTCGACGACGCGGTCTATTGCGCCAAGCAGGGCCGAGGCTGGCGACTGGTCGTGGCGATTGCCGACGTCTCCCATTATGTCAAGCCGGGCATGGCCCTGGACAAGGAGGCGCGGGAGCGGGGCAATTCGGTCTATTTTCCTCGCCGCGTCATTCCCATGCTGCCGGAGAAACTGTCCAACGGGATCTGCTCGCTGAACCCTGAGGTCGATCGATTGGCCATGGTGTGCGACATGAGCATCAGCGCCGCCGGCAAGATCGGCGCTTACCGCTTCTACCCGGCGGTCTTCCGATCCCACGCCCGATTGACCTACACCCAGGTGTGGGAGTGGCTTTCCGGGGCAGCCGTGCCGGAAAGCGATGTCCATCGCGCTCTGCAACCGGACCTGACCCACCTCTACAAGCTTTACCAGATCCTGCACCTTGCTCGGGGCCGGCGCGGCGCCATCGATTTCGAGACCACCGAGACCCGCATGGTCTTCAACGATCAGGGCAAGATCGACGCCATCGTCCCGGTGGTGCGGAATGACGCCCATCGGTTGATCGAAGAATGCATGCTGGCCGCCAATGTCTGCGCCTCCGATTTCCTCGCCGAGCATCGCCAGACCTGCTTGTATCGGGTCCACGCGGGACCTTCCGAGGAAAAACTCCGGAACCTGCGCTCCTTCATGGCCGAATTCGGCCTCGCCCTGGGGGGCGGCGAAGACCCCAAGGCCAAGGACTACGCCCAGCTCCTGGAAAAGGTCAAATTGCGGCCTGATTTCCTGCTCCTCCAGACGGTCATGCTGCGTTCCCTCAAGCAAGCCCTCTACAGCCCCGACAATGTCGGCCACTTCGGACTGGCCTACGAGCACTACACCCATTTCACCTCGCCGATCCGCCGCTATCCGGATCTCCTCGTCCACCGCGCCATCAAGGCCGTCCTCGCCGGCGAACGCTATCACCCCGAAGGCAATTGGGACGACATCGGTCTGCACTGCTCGGCGACCGAGCGGCGCGCCGACGAGGCGACCCGGGACGTCGAGAATTGGCTCAAGTGTTACTACATGAAGGAACGCATTGGCGAAGTCTTCGACGGTACCATCTCGGCGGTCACTGCCTTCGGCATCTTCGTCGCCCTCGACGCGGTTTATGTCGAGGGCCTGGTGCACGTTTCGGAGTTGGGTGCCGACTACTTCCAGTTCGACCCCATCAAGCACCAGATGCTGGGGGAACGCACGGGACAGCGCTTTCGCCTCGGCGACCGGGTACGGGTCAAGCTGGTGCGGGCCGATCTGGAGAGCAACAAGATCGATTTCGTTCTGGCGAGCACCGCAGTTGGCCGAGGGCCGGTCGTCCCCTCGGTTGCGGCGGCGGCTGCACCCGAGGTTGCCCGAAGCAAGGCGCAAGGGACCCGCAAGTCGGAGGCCAAGAGAACCGCTCCCCGGCATTCGGCACCGGAAGTAAAGCCCGCCACTAAGAGCAAGTCCAAGGTGGCGCGCAAGCGCCCCTGATCGGATCGCCGGCTGCACCCGGGGGAATTCAACTTGTTTGGCGCTATTGCCGTTAACCCCATTGAGTCGCCACTCCTGGGAGCGCCGCCATGGTCCACACCTGTACCCCCGACACCGATCTCGACGAATTGATCGGGCAAGAGCAGTGGGAGGGCAATTGTCTCAGGTTTCGCTACGGCCCCCTGGCCACGGCCATGCGGACTGGGGACGAGCTCATTCTCGAAAACAGCGGCGCCCTTTCGGCCTTGATGTTGGCGAAAGTGCGCTTCATGTTGGGGGCCTTTTTCATCGACGACACCGCCGAGTTGGTGGAGCCCCAGGTCGGTTTCCACCTCACCTTGCGTTGAACTGGACCTGGTTCCCGTATTCCCCGCACCCGGTGGAACGAAGGCATGGGATCGGGCGACGGAAGGAAGCTTTCCGACGGCCCTGAAGGCTTTCGGTGCGCCCGGCTTGCTTGCCAGCCCTGGCGCGGGTCGGGTCCCGCGATGAGAACTATTTGGCTGACGCCAATATTACCTTGGTAATATACTCGCTCCCGAGCAGCCGTTGACGATCGGGGCACGGGATGGCCCAGCACTCGGGACGCAGAGCACAGGGATGGCCGGGAAGCGATGGACAGGACGCTGATTCGCCAGTTGAAGCGTAACCTCGGGATTCGGGATGAAACCGAATTCTTGAGCCGGCTCGGCGATTTCAGATTGCGGTCGGCGGAAGTTCCCGGAATGGAAGCCCTTCTCTCGGCGCTTCCTCGCCTGTTGCTGGCAATCAGCCATACCTATGAGCAATACGAGCGCGATCTGGCGTTGCGGTCGCGCAGCCTGGAACTGTCGTCCCAGGAACTGACCGAGGCCAACGACAAGCTGCGCGCCGAAATCGCCGAAAGCCAGCAAAAGGAACGCAGCCTCCAGTTGGCAGCCAGCGTCTTTTCCCATGCCCGGGAAGGAATCATCATCACCGATTCCGATGGGCGGATTCTCGAGGTCAATGACAGCTTCACCCGGATCACCGGTTATTCCCGGGAGGAGGTGCTCGGCCAGACGCCCAGGGTGCTCAAGTCAGATCATCATGGGCCCGAGTTCTACGCGGACCTCTGGAAATCACTCGTGGAGTTGGGCCACTGGCGCGGGGAAGTGTGGAATCGTCGAAAATCCGGCGAGGTCTATGCCGATCTGCGCACCATCAGCGCAGTGAAGGACGCCGAAGGTCGGACGGTGAACTATGTCGCGCTCTTCACCGACGTCACCGCCATGAAGGAACATCAGCGTCAGCTCGAGCGCATGGCCCATTACGATGCGCTCACCGGGCTTCCCAATCGGGTATTGCTGGCGGAGCGCCTGCGTCAGGCCATGGCGGGGAGCCGAAGGTCGGGGGCGTCGCTGGCGGTGGTCTTCCTCGACCTCGACGGATTCAAGGCGATCAACGACCAGCATGGCCATGCCTTCGGAGATTCCCTTCTGATTGCCATCGCACGGCGCATGGGTGCGGAACTGCGCGCCGAAGATACTCTTGCCCGATTGGGTGGCGACGAATTCGTTGCGATTCAGACCGGGATGAAGCGCCCGGAGGATATCGAGCACTTCGTTCGGCGCCTTCTGGCGGCGGCATCGGCACCGGTGACAGTGGACGGGTACGCGCCCCGGCACATCTCCGCGAGCATCGGAGTCACGATCTATCCCCAGGACGATTCCGATGCCGATCAACTGATCCGCCATGCCGACCAGGCGATGTACGCCGCCAAGCAGGCTGGCAAGAACCGCTATCAGATTTTCGATATCGAGCGCCACGTGGCCGTACAGTCCCAGCTCCAGAGCATCGAAACCCTTCGCCAGGCTTTGGCTTTGGGACAATTCGTCCTCCACTACCAGCCCAAGGTCAATCTGCGGACCGGGGCAGTGGTCGGCGCCGAGGCGCTGATTCGCTGGCTGAATCCCGAGCAGGGACTGCTTCCTCCGGGAGCCTTCCTGCCACTCATCGACGGACACCCCCTCGCCATTGCCGTCGGGGAATGGGTGATTCGGCAGGCGATCGCCCAGAGCAGCCTTTGGCAAGCCGAGGGGCTGATATTGCCGGTGAGCGTCAATGTCGGCGGCGAACAACTCCAACAGGCCGATTTTCCGTCCCGCGTCGCGGCGCTGCTGGCGGAGCATCCTGAGTTTCCGCCCGACCACCTCGAATTCGAAATTCTGGAGACCAGCGCTCTCGAGGATATCGCCAAGGTCACGGAAGTCATGTATGGCTGCCGGGAGTTGGGCGTCAGATTCGCCCTTGACGATTTCGGTACCGGATATTCGTCGTTGACCTATCTGAAACGTCTGCCGGCCGATGTCCTCAAAATTGACCGCAGCTTCGTGAGCAGCCTGCACGAGGCCCCTGAAAATCTGGCCATCGTCGAAGGGGTGGTCGGACTCGCGCGGGCCTTCTCGCGCGGGGTCATCGCCGAGGGGGTCGAGAGTGCTGCCCAGGGTGAAGTCCTTCTTGAGCTCGGCTGTGAAATCGCTCAAGGCTATGCCCTGGCCCGCCCCATGCCGGCGGCCGAAATCCCCCGCTGGATCGCCCTCCGCACGGGAGCCATATTCTTGCGCGAGGCGGCCTGACGGGGCTGCCGTCCATGGAACAGCAGGGTCCGCGGGCGCCGGCTCGGGTTAGAATATCGCTCCTGTCGACCTGAGAGTCCGCATGTCGTCCCGCCTGATCTACGGCTTCCACGCCATTGTCGCCAAACTTCGCCATGACCCGGACTCGATCAAGGAAATCTTCGTCGACGCCGAGCGTCAGGATGCCCGTGCGAAGGAGTTGCTGAAGCACGCCGATCTTCAGGGGGTGAAGGTGATCGCGAGCGACGGCAAGCGCCTCGACGGCATGCTGCCCGGTGCGCGCCACCAGGGCGTCGTCGCCCGCATCGAAGGCGGGCGGCAGGTGGCCCACCTGGACGACGTTCTCGATACCCTGGAAGAACCCGCCTTTCTCCTCGTCCTCGACGGCGTCACTGACCCCCGCAACCTGGGAGCCTGCCTGCGGGTGGCCGACGCCGCGGGCGTCCACGCGGTGATCGCCCCCAAGGACCGGGCGGTCGGACTTACCGACGTGGCGGTCAAGGCCGCCAGCGGTGCAGCCGAAACCACGCCTTACGTGATGGTCACCAACCTTGCCCGCACCTTGCGGGAATTGAAGGAACGGGACATCGCCGTGATCGGAACTGCGGGCGAGGCGAATAGCGACCTTTACGCCGCCGAGTGGCCTGCGGCGAGCGCGTGGGTCATGGGAGCGGAAGGCGAGGGGCTGCGCCGGCTGACGCGGGAAACCTGCGATACGCTGGTGCGCATTCCGATGTTCGGTGCGGTCGAGAGTCTTAATGTATCGGTGGCCGCCGGAGTCTGTCTTTTCGAGGCGCGGCGCCGCCGCGGATGACCATGTCTGATTCCCCTTTCGCCGGACTGGAGCCGGCTGCCGTGTGGTCCCATTTCGCCACGCTCTGCGCCGTTCCCCGCCGCTCCAAGGAAGAAGGGGCTCTGCGGGACCGGCTGCTGGCGTGGGCGGAGGAGCGGGGTCTGGAAGCCCGGGTGGACGCCGCGGGAAATCTCCTGGTCCGTAAGCCGGCCAGCGCCGGCCGGGAAGGGCATCCCACGGTGGTGCTGCAGGCTCATTTGGACATGGTCTGTCAGAAGCAACCGGACTCGGATCACGATTTTTCCCGAGATCCCATCCGCCCGGTGTTGAAGGATGACTGGATGGTTGCCGAAACCACCACCCTGGGGGCCGACAACGGGATCGGCGCCGCCCTGATCCTCGCCGCCCTCGAAGACCGTACGACGGTCCACGGTCCCCTGGAGGCTCTCCTCACCGTGGATGAGGAAGCCGGCATGGGGGGAGCCCGCGGATTGGAGCCCGATCTTCTGGCCGGGCGCTTGCTCCTCAATCTCGATACCGAGGAATGGGGAGAGTTCTACGTGGGCTGTGCCGGCGGTCTCGACGTGAACGTAGAGCGCCGCGGCCCTGCCGAAATGCCCCCCGCCGGGCACCGGGCCTTCCGCATTGTGCTCTCCGGGTTGCAGGGCGGCCATTCGGGTATCGACATCCATCGCGGCCGCGGCAACGCGATCAAGCTTCTGGTCCGCATCCTGCGCGATCTCGAAGGGGAGGGGCTGCGCATTTCCGAATTGCGGGGTGGCACCGCCCGCAACGCCTTGCCGCGGGAATGCGAGGCCGTCGTCACGCTTCCCCTGGCCGGGGCGGCGGCGCTGGAATCGCGGCTGGCCGAGTGGCAGGCACTGCTGCGCCGGGAACTCGCCGGAGTGGACGAAGGATTGCGCCTCTCTGCCGCATTGGCCAGTCCCGGCCAAGTGATGGCTCCTTCCGAGCAGGCCATCTGGCTGGCCTCGCTGCACGCGGCACCCCAGGGCGTGCGGCGCATGAGCGTGGCAGTGCCCAACGTGGTCGAGACTTCCGACAATCTGGGGGTGGTGGAGTTGGGTCCGGACGGCGGTTCGTGCACCTTCATGGTCCGCTCGCTGAGCGATAGCGGCAGCGCCGCCTTGGCCGAAGAAATCGTCAGTCTCTTCGCCCTCTCCGGCACCCGGGCGACCCCCACGGGCCATTATCCGGGTTGGGCTCCGAATGCCGCTTCCCCCCTGCTGACGCGCTGCCTTGAAGTCTATCGCCGGGAATTCGGCGCCGATGCTGGAATCCAGGTCATTCACGCCGGCCTGGAGTGCGGTTTGATCGGCGCGCGCTTTCCGGGAATGGACATGGTCTCCTTCGGCCCCACCATCCGGGGTGCCCACGCCCCGGGCGAATCGGTCAAAGTGAGCTCGGTGGCACAGTGCTGGCAGCTTCTCAAAGCCATTCTTGCCGAGGCCGCCGGTCCGGACGCCAGCCCGTCAGGCTAAGCCCTCAGCGGGCAGCGCTCACCACCCGATTGCGGCCGCTCGCCTTGGCCCGGTAGAGCGCTCCGTCGGCGGCCGCGACCAGGTCACCCGCGGCGTCCATGCTGGCGTTCTGAGCGGCGACTCCCACGCTGACGCTGATTGGGATGATCCACTCCTCCCACTCGAAGGTGGCGCTGGCCACGGCCGCCCGAATCCGTTCCGCCACCTCGGTTGCCAAGTCCAGGCCGGTGGCTGGCAGAATTACCGCGAACTCCTCGCCTCCGTAGCGGAAGACCAGATCGCCAGCTCGGGAGCTCGCTGCCAAGAGGACCGCCAATCGGCGCAAGACCGCATCGCCGGCGGCGTGTCCCCAGGTGTCGTTCACCTGCTTGAAGTGGTCGATGTCCAGCATCAGCAAGGCAAGCGGTTGGGCGGCAGCGCGGGCCGCATCCCATTCTGTCCCGAGGAAGTCCAGGCCATGGCGACGATTGGGCAACTGCGTGAGGGGATCGGTGAGGGCCACCTGGACCAGGCGGCGGTGGGAATCGGCGAACTCCCCCGCGCTGCGGACCAGGCCCTGGCGCTCGCGGCGCATCTCGCCGCGCAGCGTCATCAGCCGCCGGGCGATGGCCAGACGTACGCGCAGGGCGCCCGCGTCGACGGGTTTGACCAGCACGTCGTCCGCACCGGCTTCGACTCCGGAAAGGGCTGCCGCCTCGGATCCTGGCGCTGCGAGGAGCAGGACATAGGGCTCGTTGCCCCGTGGCGACTGGCGCAACGCGGCGCAACAGTCGCTGGCTGCCAGTCCGGGCAGGTCCAGGTCCACCAGGATCAAAGCCGGTGGAGAAGCGCTGGCCACCGTCAGTGCCGCAGTGGCGTCGGGCTGGACCGTCGCCGAGTAGCCTTCAGCCGAGAGCAGGCTGGCCAGCCGCTGACCGCCGGCGGCGGCCACCACCAGGGCGGGCGCCGGCGATGCGACCGGGGCTTCTTCGGTGCCCGGACGGGGCGGGCTGGCGGCCAGGAGTTCGGAAAAGGGCGGCAGATCCCGGGTGCGCACCTGAAGCATTGCGCCCCACTCACGCCAGCGGGCAACGATCGCGTCGACCCGGGCGCCCAGTGCCCCCGGGGCCACGCCCAGGCGGGCCGAACGATTCACCAGATCAGGCAGTAGGTGCCAGCGCGCTTCATCGGTGACGACGCAGACCTCGGCAATGGCTCGGGCGAAATTTAGGGTACGGCAAAGGTTGTCCTGCCGCGATCCGCCAGGGAATTCGGCTGTCTCCGGCGACTCGTGGTGGTAGGCCGCCCGGATCAAGAGTTCGGGTAGGCCCCAGTCTGTCATCAGGCTCGCCGTCAGGCTGCGGTGGTCGAAGCCGAAACGCTCGCCCTCCAGCGCCACCAGCGCAGCCTCGCCCGGTCGGGAGGCGAGGAGTTGGCCGTAGGCCGCGGGGTACAGCGTCGCCAGCCCGAGTTCGCCAATGCGCGCGAGCAGGCCCAGGGTGAAATTCTCCTCTGCGGCAATCTGCGCTTCCGACGCCAAATCCTGGCAGGCGATGGCGGTCGCCAGGGAGCGGCTCCAAAAACCAGCGTAGTCGAATCCGCGGCATGGTCCGGCCTGATGGTGCCGCAGCAAGGAAAATCCCACCGCCAGATCCCGCACCCGCAGTGCGCCCAGGGCCACGATCGCCTGGCGCAAGGCCACCAGGGGTCGCGACCGGCCCCAGCTCGCCGCATTGGCCACTTTGAGCAAGCGGCCGGCCAGGGCCGGGTCGGATTGCACCAGGCCGACCAGTTGATCGAGGGGAAAATCGTCCCGCTGCAGCAACCGCGCGATGGCGGCGGCGATTCCCTTGGGGGATGGAAGACGGCCGCCGGCCTTCAATTCGGCGTACCGCTCCGGGGGAAGCAGGTTCAGGATGGGGACTCCCGAGATGGCAGATGCTTCCATGCTAGCACCGGAGCCCATCCCCGGCGGGAGAAGGCGACGATCGGTCTCACCCAGGCGGCGACCTGCGAATTCTGCCCTTGGGCGTTCTGTTTCGGGCGTTTCCTAGGCCGATTGCCGTACCAACGCTGGACTTGAGCCCGGCACCGGGCGACGCGGCAGGACCGTGCTAAGAGAGGCGTTCAGGCAGCAACCGCCTGAACGTTCACCCGATTGCGTCCCCCGTGCTTGGCGGCATACAGGCAACGGTCTGCTTCGGCGATCAGCTGTTCCGGGCGTGTTGTGAGGCTGGGTACGAGGGAGGCCACCCCCAGGCTCAGGGTGACCCAGGGACCAACGTCGCTGGCGGCATGAGGTACTTGCAGGCTCTCGACTTGCTCGCGTAGGCGTTCCGCGACGACCTGGGCGCCCCCGAGCTCGGTGCCTGGGAGGATGACCGCAAATTCCTCGCCGCCATAACGCGCTGGAAGGTCACCGCAGCGGTAGATCTGGCGCTGGAGTATACCGGCGACCGCCTTGAGGCAATCGTCCCCGCCTTGGTGACCGTAGTGGTCGTTGTAGCGCTTGAACTGGTCGACGTCTGCGAGGATGAGCGACAAAGGATCCCCTTGGCGGCAAGCCCGATTCCACTCGATCTGCAACTTTTCATCGAAACCCCGCCGGTTGGCGACGCCGGTGAGGGCATCGCAGGTGGCCAATTGCTGGAGAGCAAGCTGGGCGTTCTTCTGTTCCGTCATGTCGCGCAGGGTTTCGACCACCGCGAGCAATTCTCCCGCGTCGTCGTAGATGGGGCCCACGTCAATGGCCAGGTAGAGCCGAGTTCCCGCGCGAGGCATCACGCACCAGTTTTCCGCCTTCAGGCCGTCGCCAAAATCGGACGGCTTCATGTGGTAGGCGTAGTTGTCCTCGATCTCGTCAAGTCGGCCCTGGGCCATCAGGTCAGCGAGGCAGGGACGCGGCACTGAATAGAAACCCTGCCAGTGGTCACGGGTTCCGACCACGTCGGCAGCTGAGAGCCCGGTGAGCTTCTCGCAGGCCCGATTCCAGATGATGACGCGGCAGTCACGGTCGATGACGAAAGTCGGGACGACAAGATGCTGCATCAGGTTGATGGCGAAGGCATGCTCCCGCGTAAGCAGGGAGGATTTCCGGGCGTTCATGGCATGGGTCTCCTTCAGGCCAGTCTAGCGCCGGCCGTGGCCGGCATGATAAGGCCATCGGCGACTCCTGAGAAGCCGTTCCGGAACGCCCGCTCTAACCGAATGCGGCGAGCCTTTGTTTCACCGCATCGCGGCCGATCAAGGCGATCACGGCATCCACCGAAGGCGTCTGGGCTTGGCCTGTGAGGATGACGCGCAAGGGCATGGCCAGCTTGGGCATCTTGAGGCCGTGGCGCGCGACCGTCTCCTTGATCAGGGCGTTGATGGCTGGGGCATTCCAGGCTACTTCGGCAACGCTTCGGGCGAAATCGGCGAGGGCCGGACGGACTTCTTCGGAAAAATGCTGGGCCAATAAATCGGCATGCGGTTCGACTTCCACGTAAAAGACCTCGACGGCATCGGCCAGCACGTTCAGGGTGTTGCAGCGGTCCAGGTAGAGGGCGATGGCCTGAACGAGGTCGGGACCCTTGGCAAGGTCGATGCCGCGGGCCGAGAGACGGGCCTCCACCTTGTTCGCCAACTCGGCTGCCGGCGTCAGTTTCATGTAGTGCTGATTCAGCCACAGCAGCTTTTCGGTATTGAACTGGGCGGCGGAAGCGGTGATGTGGTCAAGGTCGAACCACTCGATCAACTGGTCGCGGGAGAAGATTTCGTCATCGCCATGGGACCAGCCCAGGCGCGCGAGGTAATTGATGACCGCCTCGGGCAGATAGCCCTCGTCGTCGTACTGCATCACCGAAACGGCGCCGTGGCGCTTGGAGAGCTTGGTGCCGTCGTCGCCCAGGATCACCGAAAGATGGGCGTACTGCGGGACGTCGGCCCCCAGAGCCCGCAGGATGTTGATCTGGCGGGGGGTGTTATTGACGTGGTCGTCGCCGCGAATCACGTGGGTGATGCCCATGTCCCAATCGTCGACCACGACGCAGAAATTGTAGGTCGGCGTGCCGTCGGCCCGGGCGATGATGAGATCGTCCAGTTCGGCGTTGGCGAATTCGATGCGGCCTTTCACCTGGTCGTCCCAGGCGACCACGCCTTCCCTGGGGTTCCTGAAGCGCACCACTGGCGGTACGCCAGTGGGTATGGGCGGCAGGGTCTTTTCGGCTTCGGGACGCCAGCGGCCATCGTAGCGGGGTTTCTCCTTCCGAGCTTCCTGCTCGGCGCGCAAGGCATCGAGTTCTTCCCGGGTGGTATAGCACCGGTAGGCGGTCCCGGCCTCGAGCATCTGCTGGATCACGGCCTTGTAGCGGTCCATGCGCTGCATCTGGTAGAAGGGGCCCTCGTCGTGGGCCAGGCCCAGCCACTCCATGCCGTCCAGGATGGCCTGCACCGCTTCTGGGGTGGACCGGGCGACGTCGGTGTCTTCGATGCGCAGAATGAACTTTCCGCCATGGCGACGGGCGTAGGCCCAGGAGAACAGGGCGGTGCGCGCACCGCCGATATGGAGGAAGCCGGTGGGGCTGGGGGCGAAACGGGTACGGACTAGCGACATGGAGGTTAGGCCGGGATGTGCGGAAAAGGCCGTATTCTAGCCGACGCCCGGTTTGACCGCCCTGGCGACTTGTGGTTAAATGCGCGCCTCCCAAACGGGCGGCTAGCTCAGCGGTAGAGCACTGCCTTCACACGGCAGGGGTCACAGGTT
>DAORDK010000092.1:0-11955 GCA_035345935.1 Rhodocyclaceae bacterium
GTGGCGGCTCCGGCCGCCGCTGGGGGGTACACCCACGTTGGACGCAATGATCCTTGCCCGTGTGGGTCAGGCAAGAAATACAAGCAGTGCCATGGCAAGCTGAACTGAGCGTGTCGCGTCACTGAAACAAAACCCGCCCTTGTGGCGGGTTTTTTTGCTTTGGGCCGGCGATAGGCTGGCTTGCTTCGCGGCAAACAAAAAGCCAACCCACCCGGGTTGGCTTTGCATTCTGGAGCGGGCGATGGGAATCGAACCCACGGCACAAGCTTGGGAAGCTTGGGTATTACCATTATACGACGCCCGCTCTGGACGCCTGGGGGCGAATTCTAAGCGCAGTTACCCCGCCGTTCAACCGCGCCGGCCATCAATTGTCCACCAAACAGCGGTAGCGGCCACGATGAAAGAGCAGAGGCCGGGTGTCGCTGTTGTGAGCGAACTGCAGCACTTCGCCGACGAAGATCAGGTGATCCCCACCGGGGTATTGATGATCGTTGCGTACTTCGAAGTGGGCGCTCACCCCCTCCAGGATCGGGGCGCCGCCGTACCCGGGCCGCCAGGGCAGTCCGGCAAAGCGATCGGTAGGCCAGGTCGCGAAGCGGTTGGAGAGGTCTTCCTGGTCAGCCGTCAGAACGTTGATGCAGTAGTGGCTCGCCCGACGGAAGCTCTCCAGGAGATTGGCCGATACCGCGAGGCTCCAGAGGACCAGGGGCGGCTGCAGGGAGACGGCGGCAAACGAATTCACCGTCAGACCCATGGGCTGCCCATCGGGGCTGAGGGCCGTGACCACGGTCACGCCGGTGGCGAAACTGCCCAAAGCACCCCGAAAAGCCCGGCAGTCGAGTCCGGCGGAACCCGATGCGGAATCGCAGGTGCGTCCGGCCGGGCCGGTGCAGTCTTCTGAGTCTTGCGGCATCGTGGGGAATCCATTGAAAGGGGCGTATTATCCGGCCTCCGGACGATTCCTGTCGAGACAGCGCGTGTCCTCTTCCATCCCGGGCTTTGCCCAAGTCCTGATCGACTGGCAGACGCACCACGGCCGCCACGGCTTGCCCTGGCAGGGCACGCGGGATCCTTATCGCATCTGGCTTTCCGAGGTCATGCTGCAGCAGACCCAGGTCGCGACGGTGATTCCCTACTATCTGCGCTTCCTGGAGCGTTTTCCCGATGTCGCCGCCCTGGCTGCCGCCGCTCCCGGGGAGGTCGCGGCCGCCTGGGCCGGGCTCGGCTACTACAGCCGGGCGCATAACCTCCATCGCTGCGCCCGCAAGGTCGTGAGCGAGCATGGCGGGCAGTTTCCCAACTCGCCGGAGACCCTGGCCACGCTCCCCGGTATCGGCCGCTCAACCGCGGCAGCCATCGCCGCCTTTGCCTGGGACACCCGCGCCGCCATTCTTGACGGCAACGTCAAGCGCGTGCTTTGCCGTTATTTTGCCGTCGAGGGATTTCCCGACTCTCCGGCGGTGCTTCGCCGCCTGTGGGACTTGGCCGAGTCCTTGCTGCCCGGCGCCGATTGCGGCCGCTATGCCCAGGCTTTGATGGACCTGGGGGCCACGATCTGTATCCGCCGTCACCCGACCTGTGAACGCTGTCCGCTTGCTGCGGGCTGTGTTGCGCGCGCTCGCGGGCTTATCGATCACTTGCCCCAGCCGCGCCCCCGTCGCGCACTCGCCGAGCGGCAGGCCACCTTCGTCCTGGTCACCGACGGCGAGGGCGTACTGGTGGAGCGTCGCCCGCCGGGCGGCATCTGGGGCGGGCTTCTGGTGCCGCCGGAGGGACCGCCGGAGGCGATTCTCGCCGGACTCGGGATGGCCGGCGCTCCCTGCCGCCCGCTTCCGGCCATGCGCCAGACCTTCACTCACTTTCGCCTGGTCGCGACTCCCGTGGTCTGTACGGTGGACGGCCCTCCCCTTGCCGCGGGAGAACCGGGACGCCAGTGGCTCGCCCGATCCGCTGTGGGGGAAGCTGCTCTACCGCCCCTGTTTCGCGGCCTAATGCAGCGTCCCGGGCGCCTCGACGAAGCGTTGGGCGATCAATAGGATCTCGTCGCGGCCGGCCTCGAAGGCATCGACCACCGCGGGATCGAATTTACTTCCGGAGAGCCGGCGGATTTCCAGCGCCGCTTCGGCCAGCGGCAGGGGACGCCGATAGGGGCGATCCGCAGTGAGGGCATCAAAGACGTCCGCAACGGCGGCAATGCGTCCGAGGAGGGGCACTTTTTCTCCGGCAAGCCCTCTCGGGTAGCCAGTGCCGTCCCAGTTCTCGTGGTGGGTGAGGGCAACCTCCCGAGCGGCACGCAGGAGGACGGTGTCCTCACCTTCGAGCATGGCGGCGCCGGCCAGGGTATGGCGCTTGATCTGCTCGAATTCGACGGGGGAGAGCCGGCCGGACTTGTGCAGAATGTCGCCGGGGATGACCACCGTGCCGATGTCGTGCATGGTCGCGGCATCGATCAAGAGATCGCAAATGTCGTGGGACAAGCCCAAATGGCGGCCGATGGCCGCCGCGATCTTGCTCATGCGCACGACGTGTTGACCATCGCGACCGCTGCGATGGTCTAGGGCTCGCGCGAGGCAGCGGATCGCCCCGCGACGCCCCGCACGGGATTCGTCGACCAGGGTTTCCAGCTTGCTGGTCCGTTCGCCGAGCCGAATTTCAAGGCGTCTTTCCTGATCGGCGAGTTCGAATCGCAGGCGCTGCAGTTCCAGAAGGTTTCCCAGACGGGCGCGCAGGTCGTGCAGTTCAAGGGGCTTGAGCAGGGTGTCGGCGGCTCCGGCAGCCAGGGCACGGTCGCGACCCTCTCTATCGTCGGGCTCGATGAGGGCCACAATGGGGACATGATCGCGAGCCGCCGTCGCAGCAATCTCGTCAATGAGATCAAAACCCGTCATTCCCGGCATGCGCAGATCGACCAGGATGGCTTCGGCTCCCTGGCGGTGAAAGGTTTCGATGGCTGTGCGGGGATTGTCGAAGGCGAGCGGGGCTTCGAAGTCGAGGCGTTCGAAAAGCCGCTGACTCAGAACCAGGGCCGCCGGGTCATCATCGATGAGGAATATTCTCTTGCGCTGACGGGTCACGGTTCCCTCCAATTCCCCGTCATACTACGCTCAAACCGGCTGCCAGCGTATGGCGCTCAATCCCCAGTCGGCAAAATTCTCGGCGCGAACGATCTGGCCATAATGATTGCCCACCGGCGCTGCCAGATCGGCCAGCACCGGCGCCACATACTGACGCCGCCCGGCATGGTAGATCACCCGAACGACCGGCGAGACGAGATGCTCGGGGTGCAGTTCCTCGACCACCGCCAGATGGCCGCTTTCCAGGCGGACGAGGCTGCCCACCGGATAAATCCCGACCGCCCGCACAAAGGATGAGAGGAGTCCGGGATCGAATTCGCGACCCCCGGCGGAAAAGACCTGGCCCAGCGCCAGGGCGGGCGCCATCGCCTGACGGTAGCTGCGCTGGGAAATCATGGCGTCGAAACGATCGACCACGGCGGCCATCCTTCCGGCCTGGGAAATCTCCTGCCCGGCGATGCGGTAGGGGTAGCCCGACCCGTCGAAGCGTTCGTGATGCTCCAGCACGACGGCGAGCGCGGCTTCGGGGAGCGGGCGATGGGCCATGAGGACATTGAGTCCCTCCTCGACGTGGCGTTCGACGTGGGAACGCTCGTCCCGCGAGAACCGTCCGACCTTGGCCATCAGGCCGGCGTCCAGCGCCGTATAGCCGATGTCCTTGACCAGGGTTCCAAGAGCCAGGCTTTCGGTTTCGCTGCGCGCCAGGCCGAGTTGGCGGGCGTAGGCGACGATCAGGGCGGCGGTTGAAATGGCATGCCCGACGGCGTAATCGCTGCCCGTCTTCAGCCGAGCCAGGGGCGGCAGGGCATCCGGGTTGCGCAGGACCGAATCGATCATCCGTTCGATCAGCGGTTCGAGGCGACCGACTTCTACCGTCTGCCCGAGTCGGGCGGAGGTCACCAGATCTTCCAGGCAATGGCCGGCTTCGCTCAACAGCAGCCCCGCCCGCCGCCTTTCCTCCCCCAGGCTGAGAGTCTTGGGCTTTGCCCGCAATCGTTCGGCGCGCGAAATGTAGTCCGGATTGACCGCCGTGAGGGGTGGCGGCGGTGGCGGAATGTCGCGCCCCTTTTCGGTATCGATGCTGACTTCGGTGATGTCTTCCTCGGCCAGGCGGCGGATCGTTTCGTCATCGCGAACCAGAAACCGGGAACGCCAGAAAGTGTGGGAGAGCCAACCCCGATGCAGATCGACCACATACATCCCGGGCAGCAATTGCGCAATCGGGATACGTCGTCTCATGGCCCGGTCTCCTCTCAGCGCTCGGCCTGGGCCTCGTGGCGCCGCGCCTTCTCCATCTTTTCGGCGACCTTCCGCTCGTGCCTCAACTTCTTTTCCCGCAAGCGAGCGGCGTCGGCATCTTTGCGTCGCTTGCCTTCCCGGGCCTGGACTTCCTTTTCCGCCAATCGTTGCGAGCGTTCCGCCGCCGCAGCCTCTTCCTGAGCCTGATTTGTCGTCTTGCGCTCGGGAAGTGCAGCCTCTTGCCTGGCTGCACGTTCCTGACGGCGCGCGTCCTGCTCGGCCAGTTCCTCCCGCCGAACACGCCGCTCGGCCTCTTTGCCGTCGTTTTCGATTCGGCGCCCTTCGCGCATGGCCGCAACGTAGCGCTGCTTCGCCTCATTCTGGCAATCGAATACCCGGAACTTCTTGAGGCAGGCGTCCTTTTCCTCGCTGAATTGCGCCTTCGCGGCTTTTTGAGCTGCTGCGCCTTCCCGCTGCAGGTTCTTGGCTTCCGCCAGGCGGGCCTGCCGATCCGGCCCGGACTCAACCGGCGGCAACTCGGTGGCCAGCACTGCAGCGGGCAACAATGCCAGTAGGGCAATCAGGCGGGCAACCACTTGTAGGGATCGATATTCCATTTTTCGTAATTCTCGAACCCGGCAATCCGGTCCTGGGTCCGCGATAGATCGACCGTCTCGGGCGGGATGTAGTACTGCTTGCCGGCATGATAGAAGACCCGCACGACAGGCTCCAGGATTTGCCGTTCGTTCTGCTCGACGACCACGCCCAGTCGGCCGCTGTCCAGGCGGACGAGGCTGCCGGTCGGGTAGATCCCCAGGGCGCGGATAAAGGCCTGGACCAGCGCCCGATCAAAGTGGTGCTCGCTCCATTCGAGGAGCTTGCGCAGGGCTGGAGTGGGGGCCATGCCCTTGTGGTAGACGCGATCGGAGCACATGGCGTCATAGACGTCGACGATGGCTGCCATCTGGCCCGCACGGGAGAGTTGGGCGCCTTTCTTGCCGGCCGGATAGCCACTACCGTCGATCCGCTCGTGATGCTCGGCGACCACCGACAACGCGGTCGCCGACAGGTCTGGAACCGCCCTCAGTATCACCAGACCCTTGGCCACATGGGCTTTCATTTCGGCAAATTCCTCTTCCGAGAGCTTGCCCGGCTTATCCACGATGGCATCGTCCACCTGGGCCTTACCCACATCGTGCAAGAGCCCGCCGAGGGCGATCTCGCGGATCTCGTCGCGCGGCAGCCCGAGGCTGCGGCCGAAGGCGGCCAGGAGCGTACAGACTCCGACCGAATGCTCGAAGGTGTAGCTGTCCTGGCTCTTGAGCCGAGTCAGGGGCAGCAGGGCATCGGAGTTGCGGAATACGGAATCCACCAGGCCGTCGACCACAGGAGCGAACTTCTCCGGCTCGACCGGCATGCCCAGGCGCAGATCGCCCATGAGATTGCGGGCCAGGCGATTGGCTTCGCCGTGGAGACGCCGTGCCCGGGCCGCTTCTTCCTTAAGCTCGGCAGCGATCGGCTTGTCGTCGTCGCGGGAAGCGATTTCGCGCAAGAGGCGGTCGAGGTCCTCGCTGACTTCCTGCTGGGTCCGCGCGGCAAAGACATCGGCCCCTTTGATGGTGTCGATGTAAAGCTCGCGGATGCCGATGGCCCGTATTTTTTCTATCGTCGCCTGGTCGCGAACGGGAAACTTGCTCTTCAAGAACGGATGGTCGAGCCAACCGCAATTGAGATCATGGACGAACATCCCGGGGAGGAGCTGGTCGATGGCGATCTTCTTGATCATCGTCGGGGGTCAGAAGGTATCGGGAAATTCTATCTCATATAATGCCGGGCCCATGATCGCCCTCAAGAATGCCACTCTCGCCCGCGCCGGCCGACCCCTCATCGAGGGGGCCAGCTTCCAGGTCCATGCCGGATGGCGGGTCGGGTTGGTCGGGGCGAACGGCTGCGGCAAGTCTAGCCTTTTCGCCTTGCTGGCGGGGGAATTGCACGCTGAGCAAGGGGACGTGGAACTGCCCCCCGCCTGGCATATTGCCCGCGTCGTGCAGGAAACCCCGGCTCTGCCGACTCCGGCGATCGAGTTCGTTCTCGACGGCGATATCGAATTGCGCCGAGTCGAGGCCGAGATCGCCGATGCCGAAACCCGGGGCGACGGCGTGGCCATCGGCGCCCTCCACGCCCGCTACGGCGAGATCGGCGGTTATGCCGCCCGCGCCCGGGTGGCGGAAGTGTTGCACGGCCTGGGTTTTTCCGATGCGGACTTCCTGAGGCCGGTGGCCGAGTTCTCCGGCGGCTGGCGGGTCAGGCTCAATCTTGCCCGCGCCCTCTCCTGCCGCGCCGATCTCCTGCTCCTGGACGAACCGACCAACCACCTGGATCTGGACGCCGTCCTCTGGCTCGAGGACTGGTTGCGGTCCACTCCCGCCACCCTGCTCCTCATCTCCCATGACCGGGACTTCCTCGATGCGGTGGTGGGTCACATCCTGGCGATCGAGCAGCAGCGCATCACCCTCTACGCGGGTGGCTACTCAGACTACGAACGCGCCCGGGCTGCCCGACTTGCCGTGCAGCAAGCCACCTTTGAAGCCCAACAGAAACAGATCGCCCACCTGCAGCGCTTCATCGACCGTTTCAAGGCCAAGGCCACCAAGGCCCGTCAGGCCCAGAGCCGGATCAAGGCCTTGGGGCGCATGGAGATTGTCGCCGCCGCTCACGTGGATTCGCCTTTCCACTTCGATTTTCGCCTTCCGGCCAACCTGCCTGATCCTTTGCTGGTGCTCTCGGATGCCGCCGCCGGCTACGGAGGCAAGCGAGTGTTGGAAAGGATCAGTCTCACCCTGCGGCCCGGCAGCCGGATCGGACTCCTGGAGCGCAACGGCGCCGGCAAATCGACCCTGGTCAAGCTGCTGTCCGGCGCCCTGCCCATGGCGGCGGGCGAGCGGCAGGAAGCCAAGGCGCTGAACATCGGCTACTTCGCCCAGCACCAATTGGAGCAACTGCGCCCCGACGAGTCTCCCCTGCAACACCTGACGCGGCTCGAGCCGACCACCCCGGAGCAGGAGTTGCGCGACTATCTGGGCGGTTTCGACTTTCGGGGGGATATGGCCACCCGGCCTGCGGGGCCTTTCTCCGGCGGCGAGAAGTCGCGCCTGGCCCTGGCCTTGCTCATCCGTACCAAGCCCAATCTGCTCCTGCTCGACGAGCCCACCAACCATCTGGATCTGGAAATGCGCGAGGCACTGACCTTCGCTTTACAGGATTTCGAGGGTGGCGTGGTGCTGGTTTCCCACGACCGCCACCTGCTGCGCACCTGCGCCGACGCCCTATGGCTGGTCTCGGACGGCAATGCCTCCGCCTTCGACGGCGACCTGGACGACTACGCCGCCTGGCTGGCCGCCCAGCGCGCTGCGGCCAAGGCGCCCGAACCCGACGCCGCCGCACTGAAGGCCGAGCGTAGGCAGAAGCGCGAAGAGGAGGCCGCCAACCGGCAGGCACTGCTGGCCCGGCGCCGGCCGCTGGTGAAGGAAATCGAGCAGCTGGAGAGAAAGCTGGCTGCGTGGAACGAGGAAAAGCAGGCCCTAGACGCTCAGCTCGCCGATCCCGCCCTCTACGCCCCGGACGCCGACCGGGCCGGCATCGACGATCTCCACCGCCGGCTGGCCGGCCTTACCGCCGACATTGCCGCCGCCGAGGAGCGCTGGCTGCTGGCCCAGGAGGAACTGGAGGCCTTGCCCGCTCCCTGATCGGGTAAAATGCGGCCTTTCGCCCAAGGGCGCAGGGGGAGTTGGCTGTGAAAATCGTCTGTCTCGATCTCGAAGGGGTGCTGGTTCCGGAAATCTGGATCGAATTCGCCCAGCGCACCGGGATTCCCGAACTCAAGCGCACCACCCGGGACGAGCCCGATTACGACAAGCTGATGACCTACCGCCTGGGACTCTTGCGTCAGCACAAGCTCGGCCTGCCGGACATCCAGAAGGTCATCGCCGCCATGGGCCCCATGCCCGGCGCCAAGGATTTCCTCGATTCCTTGCGCGACGCCTATCAGGTCATCATCCTTTCCGACACGTTTTACGAGTTCGCGAAGCCGCTCATGCAGCAGCTGGGCCTGCCCACCCTGTTCTGCCACTCGCTGGAAGCCGACGGGGAAGGAATGCTGGTCAATTACCATCTCCGCATGCCCAATCAGAAGCAGGAGGCGGTCAGGCGTTTCAAGGAGCTCAATTTCAAGGTCGTCGCCGCCGGCGACAGTTACAACGATACCGCGATGCTCGGCGAAGCCCATGGCGGCATCCTTTTTCACCCGCCGGAAAACGTCATCCGCGAATTCCCCCAGTACCCGGTCGTCCTGGACTACAGCGGTCTGCGTCGGGAAATCGACAAGGCTTTCGCTCGGGTTTGACCGGCGAATAAGCGCCCCGCCCCCGACCCCGTTCATCTTCCCTTCCGGGGCCTCACTCCCCAGACGATTCCCACGGCGACTCTATCCATGGCCCACCCGCGCTTCTACACCCTTACCGCTTCCTGTCCCGACCAGGTCGGCATCATCGCCAAGGTATCGGGCTTTATTGCGGAAAACGGCGGCTGGATACTGGAATCGAGCTTTCATGCCGACGCGCTCACCGGGCGCTACTTCATGCGCATCGAAATCAGGGCGGATTCGCTTCCCATTCTGCTGGCCGAATTTCGCGAGCGCTTCCGGACCGCGGTGGCCGACCCGCTGGGAATGACCTGGCGCATCGCCGACAGCGCGGTGAAGAAACGCGTGGTCATCCTGGTCTCCAAGCAGGAACACTGCCTCTATGACCTCCTTGCCCGCTGGCAGGCCAAGGAGTTGGATATTGAAATCCCCTGTGTCGTCTCCAATCACGAGACCTTTCGCGGCTTTGTCGAGTGGCATGGCATCCCCTTTCACCATGTGCCGGTGGGCAAGGACAACAAGGCGCCGGCCTACGCCGAGATCGCCCGCATTTTCGACGACGTCCGCGGCGACTGCATGGTGCTCGCCCGGTATATGCAAATCCTCCCGCCGGAACTCTGCGACGCCTATTCGGGGCGCATCATCAATATCCATCACTCCTTTCTGCCCTCCTTCGCTGGCGCCAAGCCCTACCATCAGGCCTACGAACGGGGTGTCAAGCTGATCGGCGCAACCTGCCACTACGTCACTTCGGAACTGGATGCCGGCCCCATCATCGAACAGGACGTGATCCGCATCGACCACTCCGATTCCCCGGACGACATGGTCCGCTACGGCAAGGACATCGAAAAGACTGTACTGGCCCGGGGCCTGCGCTATCACCTGGAAGACCGGGTCCTGGTGCACGGCAACAAGACGGTCGTCTTCCGCTAATCACCCGGCGCACATGGCGTCGCTTCGGGCAGGACGATAGGCGCGCCTCTAAGGGATGCGGCGCTCACGAGGGACGCCGGAGTCTTCCAGGGCCGCAAATACCGCTAGTCCCGGTAAGGGATCACCGGCGCCGCAATCGAGGGCAGGTAATGGCTCAGCGGGCGTTCGCCCGGTTGCCAAAGGTGGAGCAGGAAGCCCCCCGGTTCGGCAGTCCAACCCAGCGGGCCGTCGCTCAGGGCGATCTGGTGGGCCGGCGAAGGCGCGGTTGCCGCCGGCCTACCCGCAAAGGTGGTGGCGACAAAGCGATGGACGTGGCCGCATAGCACTGCTGCGACTTCCGGATGGCGGGAAAGCCAGTCGGCAAGCAAACCCTCCCCCCGACAACGCAAGCGGTCCATACCCGGGATGCCCACGGCGAACGGCGGATGGTGGAGCGCCAGGAGCGACGGGCGGCGCTCCGTCGTCACCGAATCGAGCCAATTCACGTGGGCCGGCGTAATCTGTCCCCACTCCTTTCCCGGAACCTGGGAATCGACGAGAAGCAAGGACGCCTCCCCGAGGTCGATGCGCTGGTGGCAGGCGCCTACCCGGCCGGGAAATGAAAAGGCGGTGCGCAGCTGTCGGCGGTCGTCGTGATTGCCGGGGATGACCGCGAAGGGTATGCCCACCTCGCCCAAGCGGTCGGCCAAGCGGCGGTAGGTTGCCGCATCGCCGCCTTCCGCGAGATCCCCGGTGACCATCAGAAAATCGGGTCTGGGTTCCAGCGTGGCAAGGCGTAGCAGGACGGATGCAAAGGCCGCCCAGGTATTTACGCTACCGTAGAGCAGGCTACCGTCGGGAGTCAGGTGGAGGTCGGAAATCTGGGCAATGCGCATGCCTCAGACTATCAAACCCGATCGGTAAAAAAAAGCGGGCGCCCTTGGGCGCCCGGAAGGAGAGAGACGAATATCCGATCAGTGGTGGTAGGCGGTTTCGCCGTGGGAGGTGAGGTCGAGACCTTCGCGCTCCTCGTCCTCCGGCACCCGCAGACCGAGGATGATGTCGGCGATCTTGTAGCACACCACGGCGACCACGCCGGACCACACCAGGGTGACGCCGACGCCGGTCGCCTGGACCATGAACTGGTCGGCGATGGAGTAGTTGTCGGCCACCTTGTTGGCGACGTAGTCGTAGACGCCCGTGCCGCCCAGGGAAGGCGCGGCAAACACGCCGGTCAGGAGGGCGCCGAGGATGCCGCCCACGCCGTGGACTCCGAAGACGTCGAGGGAGTCGTCGGCGCCGAGCATCTTCTTGAGGCCATTGACGCCCCACAGGCAGAGGATGCCTGCGGCCAGGCCGATCACGATGGCGCCGATCAGGCCCACGAAGCCGCAGGCCGGGGTGATGGCGACCAGACCGGCCACGGCGCCGGAAGCGGCACCCAGCATGGACGGCTTGCCCTTGAAGATCCATTCGGCGAAGAGCCAGGACATCGCCGCGCAGGCCGTAGCGATCCAGGTATTGACGAAGGCCAGGGCGGCGGTGCCGTTGGCTTCCAGCGCGGAACCGGCGTTGAAGCCGAACCAGCCGAACCACAGGAGGGAAGCACCGATCATGGTGAAGGTCAGGCTGTGGGGAGCCATGGAGACATTGCCCAGGCCGGTACGCTTGCCCACCATGTAGGCACCCACCAGGCCGGCGATGGCGGCATTGATATGCACCACGGTACCGCCGGCGAAGTCGAGAGCACCCTTCTGGAACATGTAGCCGGCGGTGGCGTTCAGCTTATCGGCGGCTTCGGCGGAAACATAGCCGTCCGGACCGGCCCAGTACCACACGATGTGCGAGATGGGCAGGTAGGCGAAGGTGAACCACAGGATCATGAACAGCAGGATTGCGGAGAAGCGCACCCGCTCGGCGAAAGCACCGACGATAAGCGCACAGGTGATGGCCGCGAAGGCGCCCTGGAAGGCAACGTAGATGTACTCGCTGACGACCACGCCCTTGGAGAAGGTCGCCGCGACGGAATCCGGAGTGACGCCCTTGAGGAAGAGCTTGTCCAGACTGCCGAAGAAGGCGTTGCCCTCGGTGAAGGCCACGGAATAGCCGTAGATGACCCACAGCACCGAGATCAGCGAGAAGGTGACGAAGACCTGCATCAGGACCGACAGCATGTTCTTCGAGCGCACCAGGCCGCCGTAGAAAAGAGCCAGGCCGGGAATCGACATGAGGATGACGAAGGCCGTGGCCACGAACAGCCAAGCGTTGTCGCCCTTGTTGGGAACCGGAGCCGGCGCTGCGGCTTCGGCC
>DAORDK010000093.1:0-11870 GCA_035345935.1 Rhodocyclaceae bacterium
ACGAAGCGGCGCTTCCGGCGGGGCGCGGCAGTCCCGGCTTCGGCCTCGCGCTGCTGGCCGCCAGCCTGGGCGCCAGCGTCATCCCTCCGGTCGACGGCCTGCCCCTGGGGGGCTATCTGGCCATCGCCTGCCTCCTGGCGGGGAGCGTCCTGCTCCTGCCGGCAGCAGCGGCAGCCCTCGCCCGCTGGGTTCCGACCCGGGGGTCGCTCCCGGCGCGCCTCGCCGCCTCCCGCCTGCAGGCCGCTCCCGGTCATGCGGTGGTCGCGGCGGCCGGCGTCCTGACCAGCGTCGCCCTGGCTGCCGCCATGGCCATCATGGTCAGCTCCTTCCGCGATTCCGTCGACCAGTGGCTGGCGCAATTGCTGCCCGCCGATCTCTACGTGCGCACCCTGGGCGGCGCCCGCGGCCCGGCAACCCTCGACGTCGCCGAGCAAACGCGCATCGCCAACCTGCCCGGCATTGCAGCAGTCCGCTTCACCCGCCACGACAGTTTGCGCCTGGCGGGCGGCAAGGCTCCGGTGGCCCTGATCGCCCGCCCGGTGGCGGCAGATGCGCATGAACTGCCCCTGGTCGCGACGGCCGCCCCCGGAAGCGACGGCACCCCCATCTGGATTTCCGAAGCCGTGGTGGATCTCTATGGTTGGCAACCCGGCCAGCGGGTGACCCTGCCCCTGGCCGGCCGGCCGGTGGCGGCGCGGGTGGCCGGCGTCTGGCGCGACTACGCCCGCCAGACCGGAGCGATCATGATCGATCTGGCCGCCTACCGGCAGTTGACCGGCGATCTCCTCGCCAGCGACGCCGCCCTCACCCTGGCCCCCGGCAGCGACTCCGCGGCGGTGGCCGCGGCACTGGCCTCTCCCGCGGGAACCCTCGAAATCGCCCGCTCCGGGGAACTCCGCGCCCGCAGCCTGGCCGTCTTCGACCGCACCTTCGCCGTCACCTACGGGCTGGAAGCCATCGCCGTCGCCATCGGCCTGGCCGGCGTCGCCGCCAGCTTCGCCGCCCTGGCTGCCGCCCGCCGGCGGGAGTTCGGCATGCTCCGGCACCTCGGCGTCAGTCGCCGCCAGATCGGCTGGATGCTCGCCTACGAAGGCGCGCTGGCGGCCGGAACCGGCGTCCTCGCCGGCCTGGCGGCGGGCCTTGCCATCGGCCTTGTGCTGATCGAGGTGGTCAATCGGCAGAGCTTCCATTGGAGCATGGACCTGCACCCGCCCTGGGCTTCCCTGGCCGTCTTCGCCCTTGCCCTGGTCGGTCTTGCCGCCGCCGCGGCGGTCCTCGCCGCCCGCCTGGCGATGGCCACGGCAGCGATCCTGGCCGTCCGCGAGGACTGGTGATCCACCGCCGGACCTTCCTCCTCGCCCTGGCCGCCTTGTCCCTGGGGCCTGCGGCAGCTTCCGACTACGCCCCGGTGCGGCCGGGCCGCCGCCTGGTCTTCCCGACCGACCACGGCGGCCACCCGGCTTTCCGCAACGAATGGTGGTACGCCACCGGCTGGCTGGACCGGCCCGACGGCAGCCCCCTCGGCTTCCAGGCCACCTTCTTCCGCGTGCGGACCGGCCTCGCCGAAGACAACCCCAGCACCTTCGCCCCCCGCCAACTCATCCTGGCCCACGCGGCGCTCGCCGACCCGGGCCGCGGCCGATTGCTCCACGATCAGCGCGCCGCCCGCGCCGGCTTCGGTCGCGCCGGTTACACCGAAGGCGAAACCCGGGTGTGGATCGGCGATTGGCAGTTGGAACGACTCGACGGTACCTACCACGCCCGCGTCGCGAGCCGCGAGTTCGCCTACGCGCTCACCCTGGCCCCCGCCGGGCCGCCCCTTCTGCACGGCGCGGCAGGCTTCAGCGCCAAGGCGGCCGACCCCCGCTACGCGAGCCACTACTACAGCTTCCCGCAACTGAAGGTGAGCGGTCGGGTCCGCATCGGGAGCGAGGACCAGCCGGTGACCGGCCGCGCCTGGCTGGACCACGAATGGTCGAGCGAACTGCTACCCCCCGGCGCCCGGGGCTGGGACTGGGTCGGCCTCAATTTCGCCGATGGCGGCGCCCTCATGGCCTTCCGCCTGCGCCGCGGCGACGCCACCGCCCTGTGGTCCGGCGCCACCTGGCGAGCTCCTGACGGCAGCGACCGCGTCCTGCCCGCCGCCGCGGTCCTCTTCACGCCCCTCCGGCAGTGGCGCTCGCCCCGCACCGGCATCGCCTACCCGGTGGTCTGGGAACTGCGCGTCGACTCCCGCCGCTTTCTTCTGCAGCCCCTCGTCGACGATCAGGAGCTCGACAGCCGCCCCTCCACCGGCGCCCTCTACTGGGAGGGGGCCGTGCGGGTGCTGGAGGACAACCGGGAAGTCGGTCGCGGCTATCTGGAAATGACCGGCTACGGCGACGCCCTGCGGGTCGGCTGAAGACCGGGCCGGCTAGTCGGGGGGCAGGTCGGTCTCCCGCGGCAGGGGATCCAGGGCTATTGGCTGGGTCAAGCTGCGGTCGAGTTGGGCTTCGATCTGGGCGGCCAGATAGAAGGCCCCGGCCAGGACGCCGCCGGCGGAATCCTCCAGCAGGACATCGGCCAGGTCGTCGGCGGCGGCGTTCAGGTCCTGGCGAAGCTGGGCCTCCATGCGCGGGCGCGCATCCGCATGGAGAGCGGCACCTACGCCCGCCGCACCCAGGGAAATCATCATTCCGGCAACGCCCCCGAAGACGGCGGAGGCCACGCTGGCGCCGCCGCTGGCGGCCAGGCGCGGCCCCAGCTGCTCGCGGGTACGCTGGGCCAGCGGCCCGACGCGGGCACCCCGGCAGCAGTGGCCGGCACCCTCGATGGGCAGTCGGTCCCCCAGGGCAGCGTAGGCCGGCAACGTGGCGAGCGATCGGGCATGGACCAGCTGGTAGAGCGACGCCGCTTGCGCCTTCGACGGCCCCAGGACGATGACGGGAATCGCCTGCAGGCGGCTGTCGAACTGATCCGGCGCGATGCCTTCAAGACTGGCGAACGCCCGCAATCCGTCGGCCAGCGCGCCGACGTAGGTCGCGGTCACCGCATCGCGCAACGCCCGGGGATCGTTTTCCGCGGCCACCGCGTCGAGCACCCGTTCCTGATACTCGGTCGCCAGATAGACCGCCAGCCGCTGTTCGGGGGGCAACTTGCCCTCCCCGGCGTCCAGCTTGTACCAGGCCAGGCGCAAGGCCAGCCATTGTTGCGTCCAGTAGCCGGCAAACCAGGGAATGAAGTCGGTTTCGCCCAGCTGCCGCACGCGTTGCCGCCAGGTCTCGACACCCGATTGCGCCCATTCGCGCGCCCGACCCACGGCGGCGGCGGAAGCGGCGCTGATCGCTTCATCGATCTGCCAGCGCGTGGCCAGGGTCAGAGGCGACGGCAGCGGCAGCGGTCTCGCCACTGCCGCTGGGGACTGAGCCCGCTCGGGCATGGGGGTCGTGGCGCAAGCCGCCAGGGCCAGCGCCAGGACGACCCCCAGGCAAGACGTCAACTCATGCCACCGACGTCCTAACCGGGGTTCGCGACCGGTCCGCCGCAGCGGCAGTAGGCACGATTTCATCGCTCGTCATCCGGCTTGCCTCCAGCCGGAGCCTGCACGAACGAGAACCCTTGCAGCGAAACCAACCATCCTGCTCCTCCGCGACGAAGCCCGCCGATACCCGAAGCACGCCGCCGGTGGCCGCTGCGGACCGGACCGAACCACACGACCCGACCGGCCCGCTGGCCTGAGAATCGTCCTGAGCTTCACTCTGGTTTGACCCTCGGCAAGGCCACCCGTTCTTCCCCGACCCCTGGGCGCGCCGACGGGACCGATACACTATATATGGTAGATAACCAAGCTCGGACTACTACATTTAGTTAAATTGACCTTGACGCCGACGCCTCAGCAAGCCTAGACTGCCTCCCGTTGATGGTTCCCATCGGGATTAATAGGGAATCCGGTGCCAGGCCGACGGCCTGAAATCCGGAGCTGCCCCCGCAACTGTCGTCGGCGAGCGTTCCGCCCATCTTTGCCACTGGTCCTCGACCGGGAAGGCGGCGGAAAGCGTCGAGCCGAGAGCCAGGAGACCTGCCGCAACGTCCTTCCAACCAACGATGGGGCGGGGTGTCCCTGGCGAAAGGTCTGTGCGTGGTGCTGTCCGTTGTCGTTCCTGCGTCGTCTTCCCTGCCGGGTTCCGCCCGGGTGCGGGGTCGTCGCGCCCGCCACCCGCGCCTCCGCTTCTCCGCCCCCCATGCCGGAGAATCGCCGTGTCGTCGAACGTCCTTGCCCGCCTGTCCGAACATTCCGTCCACAGCGCCGCCGCCTTGCAGGTCATCCGGCGCAACGGCGCCCTCGTCGAATTCAACGCCGAGAAGATCTCCCTCGCCCTGACCAAGGCCTTCCTGGCCGTGGAGGGCAGCCAGAGCGCCGTCTCCTCCCGGGTGCGGGAGGTCGTCGCCCGCCTGACCGAGGCCGTGGTCCGCTCGGTCACCCGCCGCCTGCCCGACGGCGGCACGGTGCATATCGAAGACATCCAGGACCAGGTGGAACTGGCCCTCATGCGCGCCGGGGAACACGACGTGGCCCGGGCCTACGTCCTCTACCGCGAGCGCCGGGCGGCGGAACGGGCCGCCCTGGCCGAAGCGCCCGGAACGCCGGTCCTGCAGGTGACGGTGGACGGCGAGCGCCGCCCCCTCGACCTCGGCGCCCTGCTGAAGCGCTGCCAAACCGCCTGCACCGGCCTGGGCGCAGCGGTTTCCCCCGCCGCCATCGTCGACTTGGCGGTGAAGAACCTCTACGACGGCGTCGCCCTGACCGACGTCAAGGCGGCCCTGGTCCTCGCCGCCCGCACCCTGATCGAACGCGAACCGGCCTACGATTTCGCCACCGCCCGCCTGCTGCTCGCCGGCCTGCAGGGCGAAGTCTTCGGCCGCGACCTGGCGCCCGAGGCAGTGGCGGCGGAAACCGCCGCCTACCTGCGGGAGTTCGTCCGCCAGGGCATCGCCGCCGAGCGCCTCGACCCCCGCCTGGCCGACTTCGATCTCCCGCGGCTGGCCGCCGCCCTCAAGCCCGAGCGCGACGGGCTCTTCCGCTATCTCGGCCTGCAGACCCTCTACGACCGCTATTTCCTGCACATCGACGGCCGCCGCATCGAAACCCCGCAAATCTTCTTCATGCGGGTCGCCATGGGGCTGGCCCTCAATGAAATCGACCGGGAAACGCGGGCCATCGCCTTCTATGACCTTCTGTCGAGCTTCGACTTCATGTGCTCGACCCCGACCCTGTTCAACGCCGGCACCCGCCACCCCCAGCTCTCATCGTGTTACCTGACCACGGTGGCCGACGACCTGGAAGGCATCTACCAGGCGATCAAGGAAAACGCCCTGCTGCAAAAGTACGCCGGCGGCCTCGGTAACGACTGGACCCCCGTGCGCGCCCTGGGCAGCCGGATCAAGGGCACCAACGGCCAGAGCCAGGGGGTGATCCCCTTCCTCAAGGTGGTCAACGACACGGCGGTGGCGGTCAACCAGGGCGGCAAGCGCAAGGGCGCCGTCTGCGCCTACCTGGAGACCTGGCACCTGGACATCGAGGAATTCCTCGACCTGCGCAAGAACACCGGCGACGAACGCCGCCGCACCCACGACATGAACACCGCCCACTGGATCCCCGACCTCTTCATGCAGCGGGTGATGGCCGGCGGCGAGTGGACCCTCTTTTCCCCCGCCGACGTCCCCGATCTGCACGAGAAATTCGGCGTCGCCTTCAAGACCGCCTACGAAGCCTGCGAGGCCCGGGCTGCCGCCGGGGAAATCCGGCTCCACAGGAAGGTCTCCGCCGTTCAGTTGTGGCGGAAGATGCTGACCATGCTGTTCGAGACCGGCCACCCCTGGATCACCTTCAAGGACGCCTGCAACCTGCGCTCGCCCCAGCAGCACGCGGGAGTCGTCCATAGCTCCAACCTGTGCACCGAGATCACCCTCAACACCTCGGACTCCGAGACCGCCGTCTGCAACCTGGGGTCGGTGAACCTGCCGGCCCACCTGAAAGACGGCGAACTGGACCGGGAAAAGCTCACCCGCACCGTGCAGACCGCCCTGCGCATGCTCGACAACGTCGTCGACCTCAACTATTACGCCACCGCCAAGGCGCGCAACGCCAACCTCCGCCACCGGCCGGTGGGCCTGGGCATCATGGGCTTCGCCGATTGCCTCCATGAACTTGCCCTGCCCTACGCCTCGCCGGAGGCGGTGGATTTCGCCGACCGCAGCATGGAAGCCGTCTGCCACGCCGCCTACTGGGGCTCGACCGAGCTCGCCCGGGAACGGGGCCGCTATTCCAGCTACACCGGCAGCCTGTGGGACCAGGGCGTCCTGCCGCTCGATTCCCTCGACCGCCTGGCCGCCGCCCGTGGTGAAGCGGTGACCGTGGACCGCGACGCCCGGCTGGACTGGGCCGCCCTGCGGGAACGCATCGCCCGCTACGGCCTGCGCAATTCCAACTGCGTGGCCATTGCCCCGACGGCGACCATCGCCAACATCGTCGGCGTCTCGGCCGGGATAGAGCCCGACTACCAGAACCTCTACGTCAAATCCAACCTCTCCGGCGAATTCACCGTGCTCAACGACGCCCTGGTGCGCGACCTCAAAGCCCTGGACCTGTGGGACGAAGTCATGGTCGCCGACCTCAAGTACTTCGACGGGTCGCTGGCCCGCATCGACCGCGTGCCGGAGGAACTCAAGGCCCGCTACGCCACCGCCTTCGAAATCGACCCGGTCTGGCTGGTCGAAGCCGCCGCCCGCCGGCAAAAGTGGATCGACCAATCCCAATCCCTCAACCTCTACCTGGCCCTGCCCTCGGGCAAGAAGCTCGACGAGCTCTACAAACTCGCCTGGCAGCGTGGCCTCAAGACCACCTACTACCTGCGCACCCTGGGCGCCAGCCAGGCGGAAAAGACCGGCGGCCGGGACGACGCCGGCGCACCCGCCGAGGCGCCGAAATTCTGCTCCCTCGACAATCGCGACTGCGAGGCCTGCCAATGAAACCGAACCCTGCCCTTGGCGCGATTGCGGCGCAGGCTAACCTGGCTCGCCAGGTTAAGCGCAGCGGCCGTAACCACAATCGCGACTGCGAGGCCTGCCCATGAACGCCCCGCTGCGCTTCGACGACTGGGACACCCCCGTCTCTCCGCCTCCGACCGCCTTTCCGCCCACCGACTCCGGCGAGCCGGACTGCAGCCCGCTGGAGTCCCTCCTCGCCCACTCGCCGCCCCAGGTCCCACCGGCGCTGGCCCCGGTCGCCGCCGCCGACAAGCGCATCGTCAACGGCAAGGCGGACATCAACCAGCTGGCCCCCTTCAAGTACCCCTGGGCCTGGGAATTCTTCCTCAAGGCCAACCGCAACCACTGGACGCCGCTGGAAATCCCCATGGCCCAGGACGTCCACGACTACCACCACAAGCTGAGTCCCGCCGAGCGCCACGTCTTCGAAAACGTGCTGGCCTATCTCACCACCTCCGACATCCTGGCGATGCGCAACATCGGCCTGGCGGTCATGGAAAAGATGAGCGCGCCGGAACTCCAGATCTACCAGGCCCGCCAGGTCTATGAGGAAGCCCTGCACACCTGGACCTACCAGCACTGCATCGAAAACCTGGGTCTCGACCAGCAGGAGATCTACAACCGCTATCGGGTGGTGCCGGCGATCCACGCCAAGATCGCCCTGGCCAACCGCCGGCTGGAGCGGGTCCTGCGTTCCGACCTCGACCTGGGCGACCGGGCCAACCTCCACGAATTCGGGCTTTCCTACTTCTTCTTCGCCGTCGTTTTCGAAGGCTGCTGGTTCTACAACGGCTTCACCCCCATCTTCGCGCTGCAACGGCGCGGGCTGATGAAGGGCGCCGCCGAGCAGCTGCAATACATCATGCGCGACGAAGTCCTCCACTGCGCCTTCGGCATCCGGGTGATCCGGGAACTGCTCAAGGAAGAATCGATGACCCTGGACCCGAAGGCCCTGCGGCAACTGTGGGAAGAAGCCGACGCCGCCGAAGGCGACTACGCCCGCTACATCCTGCGGGAACCCATCCTCGGCTACAACGCCGACCTCCACATCGCCCAGTTCCGCTTCATCGCCAACCGCCGCTCCCGCCAGCTCGGCGTCCCCGAACCCTTTCCCGGCGCCGAAAGCGCCCTGCCCTGGCTGGACGAGCAGGCCAACCTGCGAAAGGAGAAGAACTTCTTCGAGACCCGGGTGACGGAGTATCAGACCGGAGGGGCGCTGGCGTGGGAATGAGCGAGGCAAGGGCGGCCCGTCTGACCGAACCACCGCTCAAGCTCGCGAATTGATATCCCGCTCCAATTCGGCCAGCGTTGAAACGATTTCCGCAAACGAGGGAATCTTCCCGAAGATCATCTGCCCCATGGCGCCATAATCGCTTTCCACGGCCGCCAGCACGGCCCCCTCCGGGACGAGCCGCAGGCTGCCCGGCGCAGCGAGGTCATAGCGAGCCCAGGAACGTGGATAGAAGCGCTGCTTGAACGCCACTACATCGGCGAGCAAGGCGAGATCGGCCAGCGCAACAGCTCTCACGGGCGATGCCGCCATCCGGGCCAAATCGTAGTAATGGCGGGAATAGCGCGCGGGTTGCGGACTGCCAGCCGGCCGATGGGCCTCGTGATGGAGAATGGTCGCTTTTTCCCAGAATGTCCGTTCAGCCCGGATGACAGGCACGGGAAAATCCCCCTGGGCGAACAACTTCGGAAACTGCTGGGCGGCGTAAGAACTCACCCGCCGCACTTCTGAGGGCACCCATGCCGCAAGCGGTCCGATTTCCAGCCTCACTTCGGGCCGCAGGTAGCTATCCGGGAATGCCGCCGGGTAACTCACGGCGATCACATGCCCATCCCCCTGCTCCAGGGAACAGGCGCAAGAATCGCCCAGCGCGGCCCGAATGCGGCCCAGGAGTTCCTGGGCAATGAAGGCTCTAGCCTGCCCTTCGATCTCCGCATTGAGCTTCTTTTGCTGGGTCTGGGAGCGCTCGGCACCGGGATCCACCCCACATACCCTTCGCCAATCCAGGATCAAATCGATATCCTCGGAAAAGCGTTCGATCAAGCCATAAGCCTTTGAAAGGCTGGTTCCGCCCTTGAACATCAGGCATTCGGTCAGAAACGCATCCGAAAACAGCCGATAGAGCGCCCAGCAAACCCAGAAATCCTTCTCGATCACCGCAGGCGTCGTGCTCATGCGCGCTGCCGACTCGGCAAACAACTCGGCGCGCTCGGTTGCCGAAAAGCCGGCGACACGATCCATCAATCCGCCTCCGCGCAGATTTGCTTGATCAACTGGTAAATCCAACCCGTGACCGCCCGTGTCTCCCTCAACACCGCTCGCCTGCGACCTGCAGGTAGCCAGGCGCGCAAGCGCTCTATCGTCGGCATGTCCACGCGATCCCGTCCCAAAGCCCTCAATGCCTGCACCAACAAGCCACTTTCGCGATGCCGGAAGCCGGCATCCTTGAGGGCAGACTTGCGGAACACCAACATCCCGCCCCCACCCACGGCATACTCACGGCCCGGTCCGTCCGAAAGATAGATCCAGCGCGCGGGAACCTGCGTCGAGAGTCCCAACAGATTCAACACCGCATCGCCGGAAGGCTGTATGCGCCAATTGAACTTGCGCGCCAGCGCCTGGGCAATCTGGTCCATATCCGGACTCAAGGCTTGCCCAAGTAAATCGCTATACCGCGGATAGTCGTAGACTCCATGGCACACCCGCCGGATGGTCCCTGCACGAGCCAGAGTGGAAAGCGCCTGATGGATATTGACTTCGCCAAAATCAGCGACAAAATCCGTCTTTGTAAAGGCCCAACCCCTGCCGCGGCCATATATCCTAGAAAGAATCGCTTGTTCAATACCTTGCATGAACACAAGGGTATTTTGTTTTCAGGAAAACACCAATATTTTCTTGAAAAATTTTTGTGTTATCGACGGGGCCTTTTGCTCCGGCCAACCCAACGCAGGGCCAAGTGAAGGCTTCCGCGTCGGTATTGCGGGAGAACGGACTGGATGTCGGCCGAAGCCGACTTTGGACCTCTGGCCAGAACCGGGCAGCTATGCGCCAGTTATCTGCCGCTCAGACGCTGATGGTGGTCAATGGCCGCTTTCGCCAGTAGCGTAGGACGGCACCCGACCCGTTGCTGCCATTCGGTTTGCGGGAAAGCTGTCACTCTGCTTAGTGAAGAAAATGCGATGCAGCTACCTATGGCTATCTTAGTTGGTCTATCCACGCTTACTTTCTATTATGTTTTTGGCATTGTAATTTGCCACATCGAGCACCGTCGCTCCCTTTCCATCTTTTGCAATGGGATTTGCCCCCGAACGCAATAACAACTCAATGAATTTCTCATCACCGACGCGAAAAGATTCACGAACCAGGGCATGCAAGGCGGTTTCTCCATTGGCAAAATTGACGTCCGCGCCGCTTTTTAGAAGCTCTTCTGCTACTGAGTAGTTTCGATGCTTGATTGCGGCAATCAGCGGCGTACCGTAAATATATTCCCGGTTCGGATTCGCTCCCCGTTGAAGCAATAGCTTAACTACTTCGGCATGCCCACCCACAGATGCAAAAATCAGCGGTGTGTAGCCAGAAGCAACTATGTCAACTTCCGCCCCTCGATCAAGAAGTAGCCTAACGATTTCCAAATGTCCTCGCTCAGCAGCGAAGTGCAGTGCTGTCTTTTTGAATTGCGGGTCGCTAGCCGAGATAGTTGCTCCCGCATCAAGAAGCTCACGGACTAGGGAGATATTTCCGCATTGACCTGCGGCAACCAGCTTTGCACCAGATTCGTCAATCTTTGAGACCAATTGGTGGCAATAGGAATCTCCAATTTTGTTCTTTGGTGTTTGAGCAATAGTAGAAAAAGCAAGCGCAATACATTCTTTCTGACTCGGACCCTTTTCGCATTGCATAGCCTTCTTCACAACTTCCGGCGAAATAGTTACGAGTGAATTCCGTTGATTTTGATCTGAAGTATTCACTTCGTTGAGGCGACAAGCTTGAGCGTAAGCGACTGAGGCGCCGTCTCTCCCGAATGTTTTCAACCGATAGGCTGCCAGTGACACACCTAACGCCATCTCCGAAAATCGTGGTTTCTGCTCCTGAGTTAATTTCGATTCATGTTTCTTCAAAAGAAGAAAAGCAACAGTCGCATAGGTTTCAGGACTTTCTAGTAAATCAAAGGCCTCAAGGAACAACCCCGTTAAGAGTAAACAATCCTCGCTTTTTTTTGATTTGGCTGAGTAAAACTCTTGCATTGTTGTCAACTCTGACTGCGCTACAGAACGCTTCGAGTTTGCTCCAGAAAGTGGCGAAACGTTGATTTCGCTTGCAAGAATTCCGATTACGGCAAATGCGGCGATGCTCACTCCTAACTTCAGCCTGCTTGACCAAGGCTTAGCTGCAAGCTCCGTATCTGAAGCGCCGGTTGCTTCTGCTGCCTCGGTGGTTTTGGCAGGCGAGGATGGAAGAGCTTGTGGCGAATATTGCTGGTCGTATGCTGCCCGTTTTTCAGGATTCGAAAGTATGGAAAACGCTTCCCTCAACGCATCAAGCCTAGACGGATCAAGAGAATCTCCCCGTTTTGCTGCGTCACGAAATTGCTGTAACCCTTCGGCATAAGAGGCGCGAACTTCTGCATCGGTAGCTTCCGGGCTTAGCTTGAGTATTTGATAGTGGTTCATGACGATGCAGAAAGGATATGGCGCATCTGGATAGGGGCATCAAGAACAATAGCATGCTCTCGCCGTCGCTGACTGTCTGCTTATTGCCGATTTCTCAAGTGACGGCTCCTGGCCGTGAAGAGCCTGATGGGCTACTGATCCCAAAGTGGCCATTCGGAAAAGCC
>DAORDK010000094.1:0-11795 GCA_035345935.1 Rhodocyclaceae bacterium
TCTGGATGGCGGAATACATCTGGGCCACCTTGGCTTCCCGGATCAGGTTGCGGATCGCAGGGGTGCCGATCATGATTTCGTGGGCCGCGACGCGCCCCTGACCATCCTTGGTCTTCAAGAGGGTCTGGGAGATGACCGCCCGTAGGGATTCGGACAGCATGGCGCGGACCATTTCTTTTTCTGCCGCCGGGAAGACGTCGATCACCCGGTCCACGGTCTTGGCGGCCGACGAGGTGTGCAGGGTGCCGAAGACCAGGTGGCCGGTTTCGGCGGCGGTCAGCGCAAGGCGGATCGTTTCCAGATCGCGCATTTCGCCCACCAGGATGACGTCCGGGTCTTCGCGCAGGGCGGAGCGCAGGGCGTTATTGAAGGACAGGGTATGGGGGCCCACTTCCCGCTGGTTGATGAGGCACTTCTTGGCCTCATGGACGAATTCGATGGGGTCCTCTACCGTAAGGATGTGGCTGTAATCGTTTTCGTTGATGTGATTGACCATCGCGGCCAGTGTCGTGGACTTGCCGGAGCCCGTGGGTCCGGTGACCAGGACGATGCCGCGGGGATATTCGGAGATGTCCTTGAAAATCTTTGGCGCGTTCAAATCCTCCAGCGTCAGGACCTTGGACGGAATCGTCCGGAAGACGGCGCCAGCTCCCCGGTGCTGGACGAAGGCATTGACCCGAAAACGCGCCAGATTGGGAATTTCGAAGGAGAAGTCGCACTCCAGCGTTTCCTCGTAGGACTTGCGCTGGGAGTCATTCATGATGTCGTACACCATGGCATGCACGTCCTTGTGCTCCATGGGCGGTAGATTGATGCGGCGCACGTCGCCATGGACCCGGATCATCGGCGGCAGGCCGGAGGACAGGTGGAGGTCGGATGCCTTGTTTTTAACGCCGAATGCCAGGAGTTCGGTAATGTCCATGGGAAGATGTCCTCGGGGCGCGTGTATACTGCTTTGGGGGCCGAATTCCAAAGGATTATGAGCGACATCGCCACCAACCTGCAAGTTGTCCGGGAGCGCGTCGCCGCCGCTGCCCGGGCGGTCGGCCGCGATCCGGCGGAAGTTGAAATCCTGGCTGTGAGCAAAACCTGGCCAGCATCGCGACTGCGGGAAGCCGCCGCAGCCGGCCAGCGGGCCTTTGGTGAAAATTACGTCCAGGAAGCGGAGGAAAAGATAGCCGCTCTGGCCGACCTAGGACTCGAGTGGCACTTCATCGGCCCGCTTCAGGCCAACAAGACCCGCGGTGTGGCTGAGCGCTGCGCCTGGGTCCATTCGGTGGATCGCCTGCGGATTGCGCAACGCCTCTCGGCTCAGCGTCCCCCAACGCTTCCGCCTCTCCAGGTGTGCGTCCAGGTCAACGTCTCCGGCGAGGCGAGCAAGAGCGGATGCAGTCCGGCAGAAGCGGAGAGGCTTTGCACTCTTGTCGCCGCCTTGCCGGCGCTCCATTTGCGGGGCTTGATGGCAATCCCGGAGCCCACCGACAATGCTGTCCGCCAGCGGGAGCAATTTGCAGAACTGAGACGGCTTTTCACAGCCTTGCGGGCAGGGGGGCTCCCCCTCGACACCTTGTCCATGGGCATGTCACAGGATCTTGAGGCCGCGGTGGCCGAAGGAGCGACCCTGGTACGCATAGGCACCGCGATTTTCGGAGAAAGGAACAGATGAACCCCTCGCGCACTTTTTTCGGCGAATCCGCCTCCCGCTTCGCGGGATCAACCGCGGTCCGGCCGGCGGCCTTCAGCCTTGACTTGCCTCTTCCCGAAGGGGCGCTGGCTCGTCTGGGGCAATCGAGCAGGAGGTTTGAATCATGAGGATCACCTTCCTGGGCGGCGGCAACATGGCCAACGCCCTCATCGGCGGCATGCTCGACCAGGGATTTGTCGCCGACGACATCCAGGTCGTCGAGCTCAGCGCCGACAATCGGGAAAACCTGCGTCGCAGCTACGGCGTTTCCTGCCATGCCGCCGCGGAACTGGCGGCCTGGAGTTGCGACCTGATCGTTCTGGCAGTCAAGCCGCAGCAGATGAAGGCAGCGGTCCAGCCCTTGCGGCGCCATCTCAAAGAGCAACTGGTGGTCAGCATCGCCGCCGGCCTGCGTCTGGAGACGCTCTCCGATTGGCTGGGCGGCTACCGCCGCCTGGTGCGGACCATGCCCAATACGCCGGCGCTCATCGGTGCAGGCATCACCGGCCTGTGCGCCCTCTCCGAGGTGGATGAAGTGGGCCGCCTGGCAGCGGAACGGGTCTTGCGCAGCGTCGGCACCACACTCTGGATCGCCGACGAGGCGCGCATGGATGCCGTCACGGCCATTTCCGGCAGCGGTCCGGCCTATGTCTTCCTGTTCATCGAAGCCTTGCAGGAAGCGGCTCGGGAGATGGGGTTCGATGAAGAGGACGCCGCCCGTCTGGCGATCGAGACGACTCTGGGAGCCGCCCGACTCGCTGCCCAGTCCGACGTTCCGGCGGCGACGCTGCGCGAGCGGGTCACCTCCAAGGGCGGCACCACCGAAGCGGCGCTGCGGGCGATGGCAGGGGCCGGCGTCAAGGCCGGCATCGTCGCTGGCGCCAAAGCCGCCGCCGCCCGCGGGCGCGAGCTCGGCGACCAGTTGGGAGCCGCCTGATGGTGACCCAGGCAGTGGTCTTCCTGGTGGATGCCGTCATTTCCTTCTTCAGTGCCCTGTTTCTCCTGCGCTTTTACATGCAGGCTTTTCGGGTCAGTTTCGCCGGGCCTCTGGGGCACTTCGTGGTGACGCTCACCAACTGGGCTGCCAAGCCCCTGCGGCGGGTGATTCCCGGCATGCTCGGCCTCGATTTCGCGTGCCTGGTGGCGGCCCTTGCCCTGCAAGCCCTGTTTGCCGGGCTCCTCTTGGGACTCGGTGGCCAAATGTTTTCGCTCGACGGCCCAGGCCTGGCGCTGGGCATCGTCGTTGCCGCCCTGCGGGGCGTGCTGCGGCTTTCCATCTACCTGCTGATCGGTACCCTCATCCTCCAGGCGGTGCTGAGCTGGGTGAATCCCTATTCGCCGGTGGCGGCCCCGGCCTACCAGCTGACGCGGCCCTTCCTCGATCCCATCCGCCGCATCCTGCCGCCGATTTCGGGTATCGACCTTTCCCCCCTGGTGGCGATCCTGCTCGCCCAGGTGGTCTTGATGTTCATCTGATGCCCCCCTGGCTGCGGGCCGTCGGGGTGGGTGCCGTGCTGACGGTGCACGTCCAGCCGGGCGCCCGCCGGACCGAAGTGGTGGGCGAGCACGGCGACGCCCTCAAGATCCGCCTGGCGGCTCCGCCGGTGGATGGCAAGGCCAACGAGGCTCTGCTGGCTTTTCTCGCCGACCGCCTGGGGCTCGCCCGCCGCCAGGTGGTCTTGAAGAGCGGCCAGACTTCGCGTCGCAAACAGGTTGCTGTGGAACTGACCGCGGATCGGATAGCAGGCCGTCTCGTCGACTGACGAGTGGTCGGTCGCAAGCGCTGCCCCTGCCGTGGCGACGGTGTGGGTCTGAAGACTGGCTCCGTCGGCAGACAACGTGAATCGGTTGCTCCTGTGAGCAGCCCCTGCGCGGGGCCTCGATGGAAATTTGAAAGCTACTTGCTCGATTCGACGGGAGATCCGGAACACACCTGCCGCCCGCCGATCAGACAGGCGGTGACGCGTCCCTGGAGTTCGTAGCCGAGGAAGGGGGTATTCTTGCCCTTGCTGCGCAGAGCTTCCGGCAGCAGCCGCCAGTTAGCCTCGGGGTCGAAGACGCAGACGTCGGCGACGGCGCCGACCGCCAACTGGCCGCGGTCGCTGCCCAGGATGGCTGCCGGGTCGGCGGTGATGCGGGCCAGGGCCTTGGGCAGGCTGACGCCGGCCTCGGTGGCCCATTTCAACGTCAAGGGCAGCAGAAGTTCGAGGCCGGTGGCGCCGGGTTTGGCTTCGCCGAAGGGTAGGAGCTTGTCGTCGGCGCCCACAGGCGTATGGTCGGAACAAATGGCGAGGACACCGCGGGCCGCGGCGTCGGAAAGCGCCTGACGATCGCTTTGCGAGCGGAGCGGCGGGTCGAAGCGGGCCTGACTGTCGAAATAACCGATGTCGTTTTCGGTCAGGTGGAGGTGATGGATGCTGACGTCGCCAGTGACTGCCACGCCTTCGCTGCGCGCGACTTCCAGCAGACGGGCGCCGGCCCCCGAGGACAGGCGGGTCAGATGCAGGCGGACCCCGGTATCGCGGGCGAGTTGCACCAGGGTCGCGATGGCGATGGTCTCGGCACTGACGGGAATTCCGGCCAGGCCGAGCCGGCTCGCCACTTCGCCGGCATGGGCGATGCCATTGCGGGCCAGCCAGTGATCCTGGGGCTGCAGCCAGACCGCGTAGCCGAAGGTGGCCGCGTATTCCAGAGCTCGCATGAGGGATTCGGTGTCCACCACCGGGCGGTTGGCCTGGGAGAAGGCGACGCAACCGGCCCGCGCCAGTCCGCCGAGTTCCGCCAGCCGCTCGCCTTTGAGGCCCAGGGTCAGAGCGCCCAAGGGAAGGACGCGGGCTCTGCCGATGTCGGCGGCGCGATGGACGAGGCGGTCTGCGAGTTCGGGTTCGTCAAGGGGCGGGTCCGTATCGGGAGGAACGACCACCGAGGTGACGCCGCCGGCGACCGCGGCGGCGAGTTCGGCCTCGATGCTGTTGAGCCGCGCCCCGAGGTCGATGAAACCGGGACAGACCACCGCACCGCTGGCATCGATGATCCGTTCGGCAGCAAACCCCTCAGGGGCGCTCCCGATCGAGGCGATCCGGCCCTCGGCGATGAACAGGCTTGCCGGCCGGTCGATATTGTTGAGGGGATCGATCAGGCGGCCATTGCGGATTTCGATTCGGTTCATTTCCGGGCTTCCAAAGTCAGTTTCCAGCGACGATGCTCATGACGGCCATGCGAACGGCGATGCCGAAAGTGACCTGGGGCAGGATGACCGCCTGGGGGCCATCGGCGACGACCGAATGGATTTCGACCCCGCGATTCATGGGGCCCGGATGCATGACGATGGCGTCCGGTTTCGCGAGGGCGAGCTTGTCGGGGGTGAGACCATAGAGGCGGAAGTATTCGCCGGCCGAAGGCAGCAGGGCGCCGTTCATGCGCTCGTTCTGCAGGCGCAGCATGATGACCACGTCGCAGTCCTTGAGGCCTTCGGCCAGGTCGTGGAAGACATGGACGCCCATGCGGTCGAGGTGCCCCGGCAGCAGCGTCTGCGGGCCGATGGCGCGCACCTCCGGCACGCCCAGGGTGGTCAGGGCGTGGATGTCCGAGCGGGCGACCCGGGAGTGGAGGATGTCGCCGACGATGGCGACCCGCAGGTTGGTGAACTCCTGCTTGTAGTGCCGGATGGTGTACATGTCGAGCAGCCCCTGGGTGGGGTGGGCGTGGCGCCCGTCCCCGGCGTTGACGACGTGGATGTCGTCGCGACCGACCCGGGCCAGGTGCTCGGCGATCAGATAGGGAGCGCCGCTCGCGCTGTGGCGCACCACGAAGAGATTGGCATGCATGGCGCACAGGTTGTCGATGGTGTCGAGCAGGGTTTCGCCCTTGGCGGTGGACGAGCGGCCGATGTCCAGGTTGATGACGTCAGCCGAGAGGCGCTTGGCGGCAATTTCGAAGGTGGTGCGGGTGCGGGTCGAGTTTTCGAAAAACAGGTTGAAGACGCTCTTGCCCCGCAGGAGCGGAACCTTTTTCACATCCCGCTGGGAAACTTCCATAAAGGACTGGGCGGTGTCGAGGATGTGGGTGACCACCTCCCGGGGCAGTCCCTCGATCGACAGCAAGTGGGTCAGTTCGCCGTGGGCGTTGAGCTGGGGATTATGCATGCTCCAGCCTCCAGGACAGGCGGCCGTCGTCGCCCCGGGCGAGGACCAGGCTCTCGCCGGGGGCCAGGGTCAGGGTCCAGGGGCAGTAGGTCGGGGCGACGGGGAGTTCCCGCTCCCCGCGGTCGGCCAGCACGGCGAGTTCGACCGAGGCCGGACGGCCGTAGTCGAACAATTCGTTGAGGGCGGCGCGGGTGGTGCGGCCCGTGTAGAGGACATCATCCACCAGGATCAGGTGGCGGCCATCCACGCCAAACGGGATTTCCGTGGGGCGGACCTGGGGGTGTAGCCCCTTTTCGGAGAAGTCGTCGCGGTAGAACGAAACGTCGATCAGTCCGATCGGCTCGTCGATGCCGAGCAGTTGCCTCAAGCGCTCGGCGATCCAGGCGCCGCCGCTGTGGATGCCGACCAGGGCGGGGGAACGTCCCAGGCAGGGGCGGATGGCGTCGGCCAACTGAAGGCACTGGGCTTCGGCATCAGGCAGAGGGAGGGGTGTCATGGGTGTTGGACTCGAACCAGGTTTGCAGAATGATCTGGGCGGCAACGGCATCCAGTACCGCCTTCGAAGAACGGGCATTGTGGCCGGTGTCCCGCAGGCGGGCCTCGGCATCACGGGAAGACAGGCGCTCGTCGGCGAAATCCACCGGCAGGGGATGGCGGCGGCGCAGGCTCTCCGCAAATCGCTTGCACCGCTCGGTGAGGGCGTGGGGCGTACCGTCGGCATGGGTCGGAAGTCCCACGATCAGACGGGCGGGCTGCCACTCGGTCACCAGGGCGGCAATCGACTTCCAGCGCAGCTCGCGATCTCCGGTGGCGATGACCGTCAGGGGATGGGCCTGGGCAAGCAGGGTTTCGCCGACTGCGACCCCGATGCGCTTTTCCCCGAAGTCGAAAGCCAGCACTGTGGACATGAATTATCGGGAAGGGCGAGCGCTGGGCGGATTGGAAGCGGCGGGCCGGGACTTGGGGGTCATGTCCGTAGGGGTGGCCGCGGCTTCTCAGGCGTGGCCCGCCACGTCGGACAACTGGGAGAAGCTGACACCCAGGTTTTGCATGGCAGCCGGCAGGCGCTCTTCGGGCGGGATGTCGAAAAGGATGGCGGCGCGGGCCGGGACGGTCAGCCAGGCGTTCTGCGCCAGTTCGTCCTCCAGTTGCCCGGCGCTCCACCCGGCATAGCCCAGGGTGACGATGAGCTCATGGGGGTCGCCTTCAGTTCCCACGTGGGCAAGAATATCCCGCGAACTGGTGAGGCCCACTTCATCGTTGACCGCCAGGGTGGATTGCCAATTGCCCACGGGGCGGTGCAGGACAAAGCCGCGGTCAAGCTGGACCGGACCGCCGAAATAGACCGGCAGGTCGGCCAGACCGCCTTGAGCGAAGGGGAGATCGATTTTTTCGAACAACCCGGCCAGAGTCATGTCGATGGGACGATTGACGATGATGCCCAGGGCGCCATTGGAGTTGTGCTCGCAGATATAGACCAGGCTATGGGCAAAATAGCGATCCTGCATCGCCGGCATGGCGATGAGGAAGTTGTCGGTCAGGTTGACGCTGTCCATGACCGAATTGTAAACCTAGAAACCGGAGTTACGGGTTCGTCCGACCTCCAAATGCCAACTGGGAAGCGAACATGACTTTCGATCCGCCTGCCGCCTTGGTCTGGTTTCGCCGCGATCTGCGGGATTACGACCATGCGGCGCTGGACGCTGCGGCCGATGCCGGTCGTGTTTACTGTGCCTTCGTCTTCGATCGGGAAATCCTCGACGTCCTGCCCGCGCGCCGGGACCGGCGACTCCATTACATCCGGGAGTCCCTGGTGGAACTCGATCGTGCCCTTGCCGCAAGGGGCGGCGGATTGATCGTGCGCGAGGGGATGGCGCGGGCGGAAATCCCCCGCCTGGCGCGGGAACTTGGAGTGAGCGCGGTATTTGCGAATCGGGACTACGAGCCCGCCGCCAAGGACAGGGATGCCGCCGTTGCCGCTGCCTTGAGCGAGTGCGGAATCGACTTCCGGACGGTCAAGGACCAGGTTCTTCACGACGGCGACGACATCCTGACCGGCGCCGGTCGTCCCTACACCGTCTTCACTCCTTATGGCCGCGCTTGGCGGGCGCGGCTCGCAGCCGAGGGCGTGGCGCCCTACTCGCGAGAGCCCCGGTTGGTGCGGCCGCCGTCGGGAAGTCGCATCCCGACCCTGGACGAACTCGGGTTCGCCCCCACCGACCTGCTCGATTTGGGCATCCGACCCGGTATGGCCGGTGCGCGGTCGGCCTGGGACGATTTCCGTCCCCGCATGGGGGACTATGCCGCACGGCGCGACTTCCCCGGGGTGAAGGGAGTTTCCTATCTTTCCGTCCATCTGCGTTTCGGAACGCTGTCGGTACGGGAACTGGTCGGAGAGGCCTTGGCGACTGCAGGGGTCGGGGCCGAAACCTGGCTCGGCGAGCTGGCTTGGCGGGACTTCTTCTTCAGCATCCTGGATCGCTTTCCCCAGGTCGAAAAACGGTGCTTTCGGCCCGAATTCGACCGTCTGGTCTGGGACGACTGGCCGGAGGGATTGGCGGCCTGGCGCGAGGGGCGGACCGGCTATCCGCTGGTGGACGCGGGGATGCGCCAGTTGGCTCGGAGCGGCTACATGCACAATCGCCTGCGCATGGTGGTCGCATCCTTTCTGTGCAAGGATCTGGGCATCGACTGGCGCCATGGGGAGCGCCATTTCGCCGCCTGCCTGAACGACTTCGACCTCGCCGCCAACAATGGCGGCTGGCAATGGGCGGCGTCCACGGGGTGCGACGCGCAACCCTATTTCCGCATCTTCAATCCGGTCAGCCAGTCGGAGCGCTTCGATCCCGACGGCCGCTTCATCCGCCGCTACCTACCGGAGCTCGCCCGGGTTCCGGATCGCCACATCCATGCGCCTTGGCGCATGAGTCCGGCCGAGCAGGCGGCGGCCGGGTTTGTCCTCGGCCGCGACTACCCGGCGCCCCTGGTCGACCATGCCGCAGCCCGGCGGCGCACCCTGGAGCGCTATCGAAGCGTCAGATCCGACGCTTAGCCTGGGTGTAGCTGCCGATCAGGCGCAGGAGCTCGTCCTCGTCGTAGGGTTTTCCGAGGTAGTGATCGGCGCCGATTTCCTCCGCGTACTTGCGGTGTTTGTCGGCGGTACGGGAGGTGATCATGATGATCGGGACTCCCTTCCACTGGTTGTCGGCCCGAATGTTGCGGACCAGTTCGAAGCCATCCATGCGCGGCATTTCGATATCCGACAGGATGACGTCGGGCAGCACCTCCTGAAGTTGCTCCAGGGCGTCGACGCCGTCTTTGGCCGTAACCACCTGGTAGCCTTCCCGAGACAGCAGGCGGCCGGTGATCTTGCGTACGGTCAGGGAATCGTCCACCACCAGCACGGTGGGCAGGGTGGACGGGGCGCTCGGGGTCGGCGCGGTCGCCACCGGGACCGTCGTGGCGACCGCGGCGCGGCGGCTCGCCAGAGCGACCGGATTGAGAATCAGGACGACTTGGCCGTCACCGAGGACGGTGGCTCCGTCGATGCCGACTACGCGGGCGAGTTGGGCGCCGATGTTCTTGACCACAACTTCCTGGTTGCCCTTCAATTCGTCCACCTGGACCGCCGCCCGCTGGGAACCGGAGCGCATCAGGATCACCCAGTAGCGACGCCGGTTTTCCGGCAGGGCTCCAGGATCACCGAGCAAGTGCGGCAGGAAATGGAAGGGGTATTGGTTGCCATGCCATTCGGCAGCGCCGCGTTCGCGCAAGGCGGCGAGATCCTTCTCCTTCAACTCCTGGACCTGCTCGATCATGGTCGAGGGAACCGCATAGAGGGCGCCGCCGGCCCGCAGGAGGAGCGTCTGGGTGACGGCGAGAGTGAGCGGCAGGTAGAGTCGGAAAGTGGTTCCTTGTCCGAGGGTAGTGGCGATTTCGATTCGCCCGCCAAGGCTGCTCACTTCCGTCTTGACCACGTCCATGCCGACGCCGCGGCCGGCGATCTGGGTGACTTCGCCGGCGGTCGAAAATCCGGGCTGGAAGATCAGGTCGTAGAGGTGGGCATCGTCGACGGCTTCGCCGGCGGCAATGAAGCCTAAGGCTTCACCCTTCGCTCGGATGCGCTCGGCATTGAGGCCGCCCCCGTCGTCGCTCATCGCAATGATGATTTCGTTGCCCTCCTGGCGGAGTGCGAGGGTGATTTCACCGATCTCGGATTTGCCGCAGGCTGCGCGCTCGGCACGGGATTCGATGCCGTGGGTGACCGCATTGCGAAGCATGTGCTCCAGGGGGGCGAGCATCTTGTCGAGGACCGAACGGTCGATTTCCACCTGGCCGCCGCGAATATCCAGGTTGGCGCGTTTGCCCAATTCCTTGGAGGTCTGGCGAACGATGCGATAGAGCCGCTCGGCCTGACTCGCGAAGGGCAGCATGCGTACGCCCATGAGCTCTTGCTGTAGGCCCCGATTGAGTCGGGCCTGGGCAAGGAGCGCGGCATTGGCGTCGTCGAGGTTCTTCAGGAGGTTCTGCTGCACGGTGGCGACGTCATTCACCGATTCGGCCATGAAGCGCGTGAGTTCCTGGAAGCGCGTGAAACGATCGAGTTCCAGAGGATCGAAGTCGGACTGGCCCTCGTGAGCCTGGGCCACCCGGGCCTGGATCTGGGTCTCCGCCTGGATTTCGATGTCCCGCAATTGACGGCGCAGGCGAATGACGTTTTCCGTGAGATCGAGGAGCGAGGTCTTGAGGCCGCGCATTTCGCCTTCGATGCGGGCGCGGGCAATGGACAACTCGCCGGCCTCGTTGACCAGCCGGTCCACCAATTCGGCGCGCACCCGCAAGCTTGCCCGCCGGTCGGCGAATTCGTGCTCGTGTTCCGGCTGCGCGGCGGGGCCGACCGGAGCCGGGGCGGCGGCCTTGGGTTCGGTCGCGTCGGCTACAGGCGTGCCGGGGGCAGTCGCGGACTCGGCGGTCGAACCCGGAGCGGTCTCAGGGAAGAGCACCGGCAGATCGCCAGCCTGAAGGTGATCGACCAACTGCACCAAGGTGTCGCACCCGCTCTCCACTTCGTCGATCTGGGCGGCATTGGCATTTCCGCCACGGACGATTTCCTCTACCCGGGTTTCCAGGCGGTGGGTCAATTCGCCCAGATTCATCGCGCCAGCCATGCGGGCGCTACCCTTGAAGGTATGGAGATGGCGGGCCAGGGCGCGGGGTGCGGCGCCGTCTCCGGGCTGCTGGCGCCAGGCCTGAATCTGCTCGTTGAAGCCGCGAATCAGCTCCAGTGCCTCCTCCAGGAAGATGGGCAGCAACTGGTCGTCCAACTCATCCTTGAGGCGGGGGAGTTCCAGCGCTTGTTCGACCGGGGCACGGGGGCCACCGCTGACCAGGGATTGCTCGGCAAGATCGATTTCCCCGGGGCTGCCGGCATCCTCCGCAATTTCAAGCTCGAAGCCCGGTTCCTCGACGCCAAGCGTTTCCAGATTCGCGGAGTCGTCGGATTTCAGTGTGACTGAAACCGGCGGGTAGATTTCGTCGAGGGCTTCGACCAAAGTCGGTAGTGGATCCGGACCGCGATCGTCGCTCAATGCGGTGTACATCTCCTCCAGGCCGAGTACCGCCTGGCGAACGGTTTCCAGACCTTCGATGCTTCCAGGGCGAGCGCTCGCATCCCTGCGCAGCAGGGCGTGCTCCAGCGCAACCGCCAATTGATGAATGGGGAGCAGCCCGACGGTAGCCGCAATACCCCCCAGAGTATGGGCGGCCCGCGTTATCGCAAAAGTCGTGGGACCCTCAGGGTCGACCGTGAGTTGAGCAAGGCTTGCATGCAGAGTATCGAGATGCTCGCGTGCCTCTTCGCGAAAAATGTCAAACAGGGTGGCAGCGCCAGCGGGTTCCGGGATCGGCTCGAGAATCGGCTCAGGAATCGGCTCAGGAATCGGCTCAGGAATCGGCTCAGGAATCGG